>JAZDHF010000163.1:0-27719 GCA_043806315.1 Planctomycetota bacterium
CCCAGGGAGAAAATCGAAGCTAATCCGTTCCGCAGTCTGTTCCACGATTCACGACCTCCTTGCTCGAGTTAACTGTCGTTACAACAGTAACTTAACTCGCAAGGAGGTCGTAAAACAGGGGCGCTTCTGAATAATTCGGGCGAACTGGATCGACTGACGGCCTGGCGGCGGAGTTGGGGCGAGGCCATCCGTGACCCGGTGCGCTTCGGACGGACGCTGCGGCTGACCAGTCCCGGCGTCGATCATCGGCGCTTCCTCGCCATCCATCTTCCCCTGGTGTTTCTCATCGGCGCGGCAAGCCCAAGTATGACGTTCTGGGCGGTCGAAGGGAGGAGCCCGGTCCCCGATCAAATCGAGCTTCTTATCATCGGCGGGCCGATCTTCGGCACGGCCTGCACAGCGGGCGTGATGGCCGTCTCGCTGCTGTCGGCGGCGACCGCCGCCATCTTGTATCACTTTCGCGATCGCCGGAACCTGCTTGCCGGGGCCGTGCAGGTCGTTTCCTATCTGGTGGTCTGCCTGGTCGCGTGGCAGGTATTCGGCGCCGTCACCGGCATCTGCGCGGTGTCGATGGGGCAGGCCGAGTGGTTCCGCGGGTTCGCAAGGGCTTCCCGTATGGGCCCCGAACTGCTCGCGTTCTTCTTTTGGTTCATTCCCAATCTCGCGTGCGGCATCGTCTATTGGACGCTGGTTCGACGGGCCGTGTCGGGCACCCGCTTTGCGAGTTGGTAATCGAGTTGAATCGTGTCCACGGCTACGATGACGGCCGTGTTGCCCCTTCCACCGATTAGCCCGCGAGTTCTATGAACAGGCACTCCGTGCGCGGCCCCTCGACGACGACGTCGGCCTCGATGCCCCGCCCGAGCGCCGTTGCGAATGCCCGATGCCCCGCCGCGCGAGCGCGACAGATCGAGCTGTCCGCGGGCTTGCGCCGCGCGGCTCTGACCCGCTCGCGGCTCGGGGCACTCGACAATCGAGATTTGGCAATCATGGCCCACCGGTGACATCTCCCCGCCCGCCCGCTACACTCCCGCGTTGTGAACTGTCGGGCGGGTCATCCGGCCCGCCGTCGTTGCGGAGTGTGAGAACCGATATGAAGGCTCCCTCGGAACAAGAGTGGCGATTCTCAACGCGGGCGATTCACGTAGGCCAGGAGCCCGACCCGATGACCGGGGCGACGGTCCCGCCGATCCATCCGACGAGCACCTACACCCAGGCCTCACCGGGCAAGCACAAAGGCTACGAGTATTCCCGCTCCTCGAATCCGACGCGCGTGGGCCTGGAGCGAGCACTGGCCTCCTTGGAGGGCGGCGCGGCCTGCGCGTGCTTCGCCTCCGGTTCCGCGGCGACGGCCTGCGTATTCGCCACGCTCTCTCCCGGCGACAAGGTGCTGGCCTATGCCGACGTGTACGGCGGCACCTTCCGGCTGCTCAAGCGCGTGTTCGAGGGTTTCGGGTTGGTGCCCGTTTTCACCGAGAATTCCTCACCCGCCTCGTTCGCCAAGCTCATCGACGCGAAGACGAAGCTGGTCTGGATCGAGTCGCCGACGAATCCTCTGCTGCGCTGCCTGGACATTGCCGCGATTGCGACCATTGCCCACCAAGCGGGCGCCAGGCTGGCCGTCGACAACACCTTCGCCACCCCGGTGTTGCAGTTGCCGATCAGCCTGGGGGCCGATTACGTCGTCCATAGCACGACCAAGTACATCGGCGGGCACTCCGACGTCATCGGCGGGGCGATCATCGTGAAGGACGCGGCCCTGATGGAACGCATCGCCTTCCTGCAAAACGCGCTGGGCGGCGTGCCGGGACCGTTCGACTGCTTCCTGCAACATCGTGGCGTGAAAACGCTCGCCTTGCGCATGGAGCGGCACTGTGCCAACGCTCTGGCACTCGCCAAGCACCTTCAGGGGCATCCCAAGCTCGCCAAGGTGATCTATCCATTCCTGCCCGATCACCCCGACCACGCCCTGGCCGAACGTCAGATGTGCGGCGGCGGCGGGATCGTCACCATCGTGTTCAAGGGTGACCGCGTAGGGTCCGCTGTGCGGACCACGTACGAACCCGCCCGCGCCGCGGCGCTGGGTTTCTGCGAGAGCACCAAGGTCTTCTCGTGCGCCGAGTCGCTGGGCGGGGTGGAGTCGCTGGTGAACCATCCGGCCATCATGACCCACGCTTCGATCCCCAAGGAAATCCGCGAGGCCCGCGGCGTCACCGACGGCCTGGTCCGCCTCTCCGTCGGCATCGAGGATATCACCGATCTCATCACCGACGTGGACCAGGCGATGGGCAGGGCGTGAGACGACGGGGCGGCGCAAGTTGATCGTCTCGATTTGAAAATCGGCGGCGTTTCGGCAGCGGTCGGATCGGGCTCACAGACGCGCCGAGTGGTCAAGGCGTGAAGCCTGTGGGACCGACCTTCCGGCCGGTCAAGCCCAAACCGGAACGTCGGTCCCACAGGGTTTGCAGAGATCGCCCGACGCGGCCCTAGAAATTGACGGCCACGTCGTGATTGGCCGCCAGGAGTCGGGCCTTGGTCACCGAGACGAAGGGATCGGCGTCGATTTTGGTCACCATCAACGCCTCCTGTCCGAGGAAGCTCATCCGCGGCGCTCGCTCCGGCCCGATGCTGTCTTCCGGAACGCGCAACAGATGTCCGCTCCAACGGCAGATATAGGCGCCGGGGTCACAGATGCCGTTAAAGGGCAACGTCGTTCCGGCGGTCGTCGTTCCCAACACCGTCTCTTTGAGTTTGCTGATCGTCGTGGTCATTCGTGTTCCTCCCGCAGTAATGCGGCGTCGGATGGCGCACCAGCGCTTTTCCGATGGGCCGTATCCCATGAGTATCGGCTGGGCGTTCGGCGAGTTGACCCGCCGACCCCGAATAACCACGAACGGACCTCGTTTTCTCGCGTTTGCTACACCCAACCCCTAGACCGTAGGCCGTCCGCGGGAGTGCAAAACGGACCTTCATCCGTCTCATGCGTTGTGGGTGCGAGGCCTTATCGCGGCCGGCGGCAACGCCGCGTCCGGAGCGCGATCTATTGGGAACGTCCGCCCAAGTGTTGGGCCAAGAACTTCTCCGCCTTACCGTAAAAGTCGAGTCGGTTCTCCGGACGAGCGAAACCGTGTCCCTCGTCGGCGTATTCGACGTATTCGACGACCTTGCCGGCCTTCTTCAACGCCTCGACCATTTGCAGCGACTCGGACTTCTTCACCCGTGGATCATTCGCCCCCTGCGCAATCAGCAACGGCTTGTTGATCTGGTCCACCTTGAAGAGCGGCGAGCGCGACTTCAGAAACTCCGCATCCTTGAGCGGATGCCCGACTCGGCCCCAGAGGATCGGCTCCAACGGTTTCCAATAGGGCGGTATGTTCTCCTGGAAGGTGATGAGATTGCTCGGGCCGACGATATCCACGCCGCAGGCGAACAAATCCGGCGTAAACGTCAATCCCACCAGCGTCGCGTATCCTCCGTACGATCCGCCGAAGATGGCGACGCGCTTGGGGTCGGCCACCCCTTCCTTGATCGCCCATTGCACGCCCTCGACCAAGTCGTCGTGCATCTTGCCGCCCCATTCACGGTCCGCGGCGTTGAGGAACTTCTTGCCATACCCGGTCGAGCCCCGAAAGTTGATCTGCAAAACGGCATATCCGCGATTCGCCAACCACTGCACCTCCCCGTCATAGCCCCACGCATCCCGCGACCAAGGCCCGCCGTGCACATTGAGGACCATCGGCAGGTTCTTCGCCTCCACACCGGGCGGCGCGGCCAGATACCCGTGCACCGTCAACCCATCCCGGGCCTTGAAGCTGATCGGCTTCATCTTCGCCAGCGTCAGCCCCTCCAAGGCCTTGCGGTTCGTGAACAGGACTTCGCCCTTCTTCGTGCTCCGATTGTAAGCGTAATAGTACACCGGCCCGTCGTCGGTCTCGAAACTCAGCAGCCACGTCTGGTCCGCGTGATCGCGGTTAATGAGATGGAAGTCGCCGTCGCGGATCTTTCCGATTGCAGCGAAGTCCTCGGCGATCGACGGATCGAGCACTTTCCAGCTCGTGCGTTCCTTGGTGAACGCCACCGCCTGCACGGTGTGTCTCGTGGGATGAATGACCGCATCGGCGACGTCCGCGGCGTCGTCGGAGGCGAGGGTCTTTTCCTTCCCCGTCGCCAGCTCCATCTCCCGCAGTTCACCGGTGTTGCTCCCGCTGCTGCTGATGATGAACAGCCCCTTGTCGTCCGGCGTGAAGCCCACGGGTCCGCTGGTCAGGGCGTCCTCCGGCCCGTACGAAATCAGCGTCCGCCACGCCGACTCCGCCTCGTCACGCACCACCAATGTCGTCCCGCCGTCCGGGTTCATCTTCGCCGCCAGGCGAACGCGGAAGTCGTGGTCCGCCGTCCACCCGATGAACCCTTCGTCGTTCCGCGCCACGAGCGTCAGCTTGCCGGTCGTCAGATCGGCGCGATGCACGTCATGTAGCTGGGGGTTGCGATTGTTGATCGACACGAGGATTTCGTTGGGGAACTTCTGCTCCACGGCCTCGACCCGCGCCTGCACATTCTCAAACGGCGTCAGGTCCTTCTCCTCGTTCGTCGTCAGGTTCACGGCGTAAAGGTGCCAGTTCTCGTCACCGCCTTTGTCCTGGATGTAGAGGATTTGCTCGTTGTTCTGCGCCCAGAAGTACCAGCGGATGCCGCGCTTGCGATCCTTGGTGACGGCCTTGTCGTCGGTCCGCCCCATCGTGCGCACCCACACATTGAGCACGCCCTCATCCGCCGCCAGATAGGCCAGCCGCTTTCCGTCCGGCGAAATCTGCGGAGACGCCTTGTCCGGGTTGCCGAAGAACACCTCTCGCGGAATCAGCGGGGGCAACTCGGCTCGGACCGAGGGGTGCCACACAATGCACGCACCCAGCACCGTACAACACAGACTGCGTTGGCTCATCGTCATCTCCCTCCTTTGTCGCCGGTTCCCCGCTGCAGAGGGGCGGGTCCAGACGGTCCGGCCGCCTCGCCCGCGTACGGCGAGGGTTCTAGTGCATGATCCTAGCCCGGTTTGCCGAAGGCCTGAAAGCGCTTGATTGTGTAAAGCTGTCACCTCGACCGAGCCGTTTGCGGCCCGCCGGAGCTGGGGTCCGTGAGAGATTAGGCGGCCTTGGAATAGGCCGGCCGGGTGTTCCAATCCTGTCCTGAGCCTCGAAGGAACCGTTCCCACCGCCCGTCCTGCGATAGCCATAGGGCGCGGAGCGACAGGATCGACTCGACCGGAGCAAACTGAACACGGCGAGGAGGATGTGTCGATCTCGCGCGGACGCCACACTACTTCAGGCGAAGGCGGCGGATAAGGCAAAAAGGGCGAGGTTCGCGACAGCCAGGGAGGCGAAGACATGCGGCATAGCGGGGTTCGCCCTCCCAGCCGCGGCGAGGCGATTCACGGGAGCATGGGAGCGGAGTCGCAGGCCGAAGTACTATGTGGCGCGTGCGGCAGAGCCCGAGCGACGGCAAAGCCGGGACTTCCATCCCCCACCCTGCCACGCCCCACGACGGGAGACGAGTTCTTCCGACATTCCCCGCCGCCGTTGTGAGATCGATCGGGCGTGCTACGGTTCCGTGGTTGTTGTTGCCTGGGCCGTTGCCGCCCGTGGGGCCGTGGTCAGCTCCTGGATCCGCCTTGTGGCGAAGCGCAGGTTGCTTTGATCGGCGGTCTCGTTCTTCAAAACGCTTTGGTAGAGTTCGAGAGCGCGGTCGCGGTCGTGGAGGCGGTAGTCGTAGACCACGGCGGCCTGGAATCGCGCCGGGTGCGGCGTATCGGGGTTCCACGTCCAGGCCCGTTCGTACCATTTCACCGCGATCGGCTCCTGGTTGGGCAGATACTCCTTATGGATTTCGCCCAGGAAGAAGGCGGCGTCATCGATCTTGTCGCTGTTCGGGTACTTTTCGACGAGCTGTTGGAAGACGTCGGCGGTCTCAATCATCAGCTTCTCGCGATAGAAGACGGGCACGCCGTGGCCGCCCTTGCGCAGTAACTCCTGACCGCGTTCGTAGAGGGCGTCGGCCTCGGGAATTTGGCTCGTGGGACGAAGTTGGTCCGAGGGAATCTCGGCGTCGAGCAGGTATCGGAAGGTTTTGACCTTTCGTAGCCCGTCCAATTCGTAGTCAGCCCAGGACTGCTTGGTCGCGTAGCCGTGATCGCGGTAGTAGTCACGAAGCCCCTCTAACTCTTGGTGATATTGGGCGCGATGGGCTAGGACGCTCTCGACCAAGTCCACTTCCTGGCGCTCAACGGTGGAAAGCGCGGAGCTTGGAGGTAGGCCCGTACTCCTTGAGTTTTCTCCGGAGGCCGTCGCCCCTTTCGGGGGCCGGCGTTCCGCGAAAGCCGGGTCCAAGTTGCAGGCCGGGACGGAAGCGAGCAGTAGGCCCCCCACGATCATCTTTGCGGCATTGAACAGTCTGGTTCGCATAGCCTCTCCTTGGCTCAAAAGCGCGGGCCGTTCGGTTGACTCCTTGGCGTGGCATTAGAACGAGGCGGGCGAAGCCTGTCAAGGCGAATTCGTGAAAATGGACTAAACTCCGTGTCGCGGGCATCGGGAGGCCGGTCCGTCCGCCGTACGATTCGTCGCTGGCCTGCATTTCTCACCAGTGCATGAATCGGGACCACGTCGAAGGTCGGGACGCGTCGGCGACACCCTTATGGCCGGACGGCGAAGCGGGAATTGTGACCCACGAATGTCCTGAGCCGCGAAGGAAGCGCTTGAGCCAACCTGGAGGGGCTGGAAAAAGGCCGTCGGCGGGGTCGCGAAGCACGATCCGGATGCACCGGCGGCGCGGCCGTTTTCGACTTGTACGCCAGGGCCCCGCGCGGCGGGCTCAGCACGCAAAGACGGTGCATGAGTCCAAGCCGCCCGCACGTCCGCGGAATGTAGTTCAACCACCTGTCCGGACGTGACTCCGAGTACATCATTGTGTCACCGCCGGACAGCGAAATACCGCCGGGTACAAGGCTCTCTGCCGGCGGACCCCTCACGATCCCACGAGACCCAAGGGCCGATGCGTGGGGTTTCCTTGAGGACTGGGAACTCGAGGCGGGTAGGTCGGGTCATCGACCCGACGCCCCGCGCCTACAGCCCATACTCCTTCCAACGTAGTTCGACGAGGCGTTGGATCTCCTCGCTCATGGTGAGTTCGTCAGGCCAATCGCGGACCATGCCCTCGCCGGAAATCTTGCGGGTGGCGTCGATGCCGATTTTGCCGCCGGCGCCGTAGTGGGGCGTGCAGTGGTCGAGGATGTCGCAGGGGCCGTCGACGATCACCGCGTCGCGGCGCCAATCGACGTTGGCCCCCATGTGGAAGAGCACGTCCTGTTCGTCGTGGACGTTCACATGCTCATCCACGACGACGATCATTTTGGAAAACATCATCTGTCCCGCGCTCCAGATGCCGTTCATCACCTTGCGGGCCTGCATCGGGTACTCCTTACGAATTTTGACGAATGCGCAGTTGTGAAAGGCCCCGAACATCGGCAGGTGATAGTCGATGATATCGGGGATGAGCATCCGCAACAGCGGCAGGAAGATGCGCTCGGTGGCCTTGCCGAGGTAGTAGTCTTCCTGCGGAGGAAAACCCACAATGGTCGTCGGGTAGACCGGATCGCGTCGATGGGTAATAGCCGTTACGTGAAACGCCGGATAACGATCCGCGAGGGAATAAAATCCGGTGTGGTCGCCAAACGGGCCTTCGATCAGCGTCTGTTCCGGATCGATCCAACCCTCGATCACGATCTCGGCGTTGGCGGGCACTTCCAGCGGAATGGTTTGGCACGGGACGACCCCTATCCCGCCGTCGTTAAGGAATCCGGCGAAGAGAACCTCACTCATGTCCGGTGGAAGCGGGCAGGTCGCTGCATAGGTCAGCACCGGCTCGCCGCCCAGGACGATCGCCAGGGGCATCCTTTCGCCGCGTTTCTTGTATTTGCGGAAATGCCGGGCGCCGTCGTGGTGCATGTGCCAGTGCACGGCCGCCAGCTTCTCGTCATAGACCTGCACCCGATACACACCCGCGTTGTGGTCGCCGGTTTCGGGATCGACGGTGTAGATGCCGGCAAGAGTAATGTAGCGACCCGTGCCAACCCCCCCTTCTCCCCCCCTTACTAAGGGGGGGCTGGGGGGGGTCGTGGCTTCGTGGTTTCGTGGCTTCGTGGCTCCCAACGGCGGCTTGCCGCCATATCCCGGCTCCCCGTCATGCGGCCAACATTGGATGATGGGGAGTGACAGCAAGTTGGCATCATCTGTGTGAACGACCTCTTGGCAGATTCCGCGCTTGACCGTTTTGGGCGCGAACCCCGCGATTTTGGCAAGCTGCGGGAGCTTCTTCATCTTCTCCAGCAGCGTGGTGGGCATTTCCGGTTTGACGAGCTGTTGGACGCGGTCGGCCAGCTCCTCGAAGGTCGACACGCCCAAGGCAAGACGCATCCGTTCGTAGCTGCCGAAGATGTTGATGGCGACGGGGACGGTCGATCCTCTGACGTTCTCGAACAGCAGCCCATGCCCGCCGCGCCCGCCGTGGACCGGATCGGTCGCGGGCGGCGGCGCGTCCCCCGCAGCCGCAAGGCCGCTCACTCGATCGGCGATCGCGGAGATTTCAAGAATGGGGTCGACCTCGGCCTTGACGCGTTTGAGCTGCCCGCGGGCGTCAAGGTCACCAATGAACGTCTGTAAATCGGTATACGCCATGCACCCGGACTCCCGCACCCAATTCTCCCTCTCCCTCCCAGGGAGAGGGCGGGGGTGAGGGTAGAATCGCGGACATCACCTCTCACCCAGCCTCTCCCCTCAAGGGGAGAGGGGGTTTCAGACCGGAATCGAGTCTCCCAACGGGTCATTGTACGGGAAGTTGCCTGACGCGGACACCGCTTCGTCGAGGCGGAGATCCGGGCCCCGTCGAATCTTGCCTGCTCCCCAAAACTTGATCCAGCGGTCATGAGAGTCTAACCGCTCCCGCGTGGAGCGTGATGCGGCCGTCGGCGAAGAGTCGGATCGCCTCCGGGTAGGCGATGCACTCCTGCTCGAACACCCGACCGGCGAGCGTGTCGGCGGTGTCGTCGGGCAGGACCGGCACGGTGCGTTGCAGGATGATCGGGCCGTGGTCGTACTGGTTGTCGCAAAAATGCACCGTGCAGCCGCTGATCGTCTTTCCGGCCGCGAGAACGGCTTCATGGACCCGCCTGCCGTACATTTCCGCGCCGCCGAATTCAGGAAGCAACGCGGGGTGAATGTTAATGACTCTGCCGTAGAACTCGTCGGGAATGCGCCACAGCGACAAGAACCCGGCCATACAAACCAAATCCGCCCCCGCGACGGCCTGAGTGAGTTCGCGCTGGAACGCATCGGAGGTGAGCCCTCGGCGCTCGATGACCAGGGTCGGTAGACCGGCTTCGCGCGACCGTTCCACCCCGGCCACGTCTTCCCGTGAGCTGACAACCGTCGCAATGACGGCGCGCAGGGACCCATCTTCGATTCGCTGATGCAGATTCAACAGCGTTCGTCCGCCGCCGGAGATCAGCACGGCGAGGCGAATGGGATCAGGGGGGAGACTCATACTCGCTTCACGCACCGGGCGATTGAGCGTTCGCGACCCCGTTCATTGTCGAATCCTTCGAGGCTTAGGACAAGTGTCGAATGTCGAATGCTCCGTCAGCTAATCCATCACCTTCAAGCCGCAGTCGTCAATCGGTGCCGTCCATTCTTCTCCCACGGTGGCGAGGGCCGGTTTGGCTTGGCCGGCGCGGCCGCGCGAAAACAGGTCAATCCGCATCCAGGCCCGACCATTCCACCGCCACCAGAGAAACACGGAGCAGACGGCGATCAGGACCGCACCGGTGATCCAGGGTCCGACGCTCCCAAGTTGCGGGTAGGTCGTCGCCACCCACCAACCTCCACCGACCACGATGACCCAATGGCTGACGATGAAGAAAGCCGAGGGAACGAACGTGTCGCCGGCCCCGCGTAGGGCCGCCCCGTAGGTGATCCCCAAAGCATCGAATAATTGAAAGGCACTGGCGCAGATCATGACCTTGGCCCCAATCTCGCCGACCGTCGGGCCGTCGTTGAACAGACCGATCAACTGCAGGCCGAAGATCGCGTAAATCACCGAGAGCGAACCCATGTAAATCGAAGTGACGACGGCGACGAAGCGAGCCTCGCGGACGGCACGGAGCGGATCACCTTCGCCGATCGACTTTCCGACGAGGGCGGAGAGGGCCCGGCCGACGCCGATGGTGGGCATGAAGGCGATGCGCATGTACTGCCAGGAGATGTTGGTGGCGATCAAATGGGCCGTCCCGAACTTCGATCCGACCAGGACGTTGACGAAGATCGCCCAAACGACCACCTCGGTGAGCCACTGCACGCCGCACGGCATCCCCACGCGGAGGAGACTCAAAAGCCGCCTCCACGACGGTCGCCAGGTGAGGCGCGTGGCGAACGCAGCCGCCGGTGAGGGAAGCCACATGGCGACGGCGAGCCTGACCATCCGGTAGATCACCGCGGACAGCGTGCCCGCGGCGGCCCCGGCGATCCCCATCGGTGCGAACCCGAGCTTGCCGAAGATGAGCACGTAGGCGACGGCGACGTTGACGACGTTGGCCTCGATCGCCGTCCACGCCGTCACCCACGGGCGATGCACGCCGACGAAGAACCACCCCAACCCGTCGGCGGCGATGGTCGGGGCTACGGTGAGCATGGCGATCCGCAGATACGCGATCTCCGCGGCCTGAACCCTCGGTTCGTGGCCGATCTTCTGCACCACCCAGGGGACCAGGGGCGTCATCGCGGCGCCGATCAGCCCGAACGCCACGCCCAGATACACGGACTGCCAAGCATACGCGCTGCATTCGGGGTACTCCTTCCGCCCCAGCGACTGCGAGGTGAAGGTGTTGACCATCGAGACGACGCCCAGCCCCATAACGATGTAGGACCACATCAGAATCTGCGCGGGCAGGATGGCCGCCTGGGCGTCGTCCGTCGGCAGCCACGTGATCATTATGTAGTCGGAAATGTCCATCAGGGCCCGCGAACTGGTGAGGATGACCACGGGGATGGCCATCCTAATGACGTTGCGGGTCTCTCGCCGTCGCTCCTGCCGTTCGGCAAGCGTTAAACTGTCGGGAACGTTCGCGCCCATTCGCCTCCGGTGTTCAACAGATCGCCGCGTTTGCGGGGAAGCCATTGTCGAATGTCGATTGTCGAATGTCGAATGGCGGCCTTTGGATTTCGAGCGATCGAGTGCGGATGTCCTTTGTTGTCGCGCCTCACGCCGATCGTCAGCGAGCGAGGCAGAGAAGCGCCCGGCGGTTGTCATCCCAGCAACGCTTGGGGGAATGGCGCGAGGGGAGTTCTAGGGTGATGGTGGCGATGTTGCGCTCGCTGCCGGCCCAGGTTCCGAAGCTGCCGGGCGTGGGATAGCCGATGGAGGCCGTCACCGGGTAATGGTTGTATCGCCGCATGGCGAGGGCCAGCGCCCGACCGGGACCGTCGTAGTTGTTGCAGTGCCGATCGAGGCCGATCGAATGGATGGTCATGATGCGCATGGGCCGGAAACGCCGCACGACGGCCATCACGGCCCGCGTCTCCGGCTCGCTCGCGGGCGTCGGACCGCCGTACATCCGGGTCCGCGGCGAGGTCGGCATCCAATTCTTCGTGGGGAAATTGCGGTTGATATCGACGCGGCGAGCGTTGCGGCGCCGGCGTTTCGCGTAGCCGTCGGGGTTCACCAAGGGCACGACGACCCAGCGGGCGTCGTCGACGGGATCTCGCTCAGTGAGCAGAAAGTCAACCCATCGCCGCGCCACGAGAACGCTCTTGGGCTCGTCGCCATGGAAACCGCCAAGGATGAGTACGGTGCGCTTTGGGGTTCCGCGGAAGACATAGGCACCGATCGCCCGCCCCTCGACGGAACGCCCCACGGTGAGCGTCGTCGGCCACACAGGGCGTGGAGGGCGGCCCGTTATCGCACCAGCTCCCGCCCATGTTTGGTGAGCGCGGCGGCCATGATCTGTTGACCGTCGGCGTTGTGCAGTGCTCCGGCCCACACCAGCCCTTCGCGCCGCAACGTCTCGAGCCAGTCGGCCATGCGGTCGGCGCACTGGTCGGCGCTATGGCCCGAATGGTTCGAGACCTCGTGCACGAGCTCGAACTCGGTCAACGGTCCCGCCCGAAGGCGGCGTAAGATCACCAGTTGATGCTGGGCCAGGGATTCGATGGTTTCAATCATGGCCTCTCTCGCAGTCGGTGCATCGGAATGGGATTCCCGCGTCCCTTACCGACTTCCGCTCCACTCAAGGACGCTCGATTGTACGCTTCGGCGCCGGCCCAGTCCAACCCCCGGTGAAGAATGTCTAATCCTTCGAAACTCAGGACAAGCCTGACGAACGCAGCGTGGAACGGGGGGCCACGAAAGACCGAGCGTCGCCAAACTCCCGCCGCAGGATGGATAGGGCTGGGCCTCCACCGGCCCGCGCGGCCCTGATCCTTCGAAGCTCAGGACAAGACGGGGTGGAAGCCGGCCTTGTCCTGAGCCTCGAAGGAAAGGATCGGTTGCTTGACGGGACAGGTTGGCTACTTCTATTATTCGCCCTGGAAGCCGGGGTCGCCGTGGCGGCGGCGTGAGCCGGATCGAGCGTGCGTCCCGCCGGGTGGATCGCGTGCCGTACCAGTGGCTTCCGAAGACATCCACCCCGCCCCGCGGCGCGATGGATCGAACCCGAACGCGGAGAGTCCCCGAACTCCGCCTGCCGCTCCGATTGATGGGAAGAATGCGGATGATGGTGCACGGCGTGTCCGCCCCGGTGGATCCGCCCCGGCCACGGGACGGTCGGTAAGCCCCAAGGTCCGGCGGTCGAGGATCGCCGATGTCGCGGGAGGAGCTAACGGAATGCAAAGACCCATTCGATGGACCATCGGACTGACGTGCCTGGCGGGTCTCGTCGCTCTGGGGTCGATGCTCGTCGGGTTCGTGTCCTGCGGCACGGCCCCCACCCCCTTCCTGGTTCAAGGACCGAGCCAGCTCGGCAACGTGCCGTCGACGATGACGATCGCGGAACCGATCGCCAACATCACACGCGGGCAAGGCGACCCGTTCCTCATCAAGTGGACCGACGCCGACCCGGACTCGGCGGCCAAGATCCGCTTCTCGCTGGTGAACACGCAAACCAACTCCGTCATCGTTCTGGTCGACGGAATTGAGGAGGACGACCAAGTCGGACCGGACAATGAGACGGTGGCGACGTCCCTGATCCCGGTGGGCACGTATAATCTCCTCGGGACCATCGCGGATGAAAAGACCTCCGTCGAGGTTTTCGCGATGACGACGGGAACCACGCCGGCGCGAGTGATCGTGACCATCGTTGCGGCGGGCGGCGGCCCCCAGACGGTCCCGCCGATTCTGACGGTGACGGCCCCGGCCTTCAACCTGAGCGTCGCCCAGGACGATCAGGTGGAAGTGCGCGTGCAACCCAGCGCCCTGGCGCCGGTAACGACGATCCCCTTCGACCCCGACAGCGACATCACGCTGTACCTGGTGCTCGATCTCGATCTGGATCCGAACAACGACGATCCGGCGAACCCGGACCCCTCGCAAATCATCGTTCTCGACAGGAAACCAGTTGCCATAGGCGGCTTTCAGGTGGACCCGTTCATGGAGCGGATCGACTTGGCCGTCGTCCCCCCGCGTCCGAACGGAGACCCGTACTACATCCGCGTGACGGCGGATGACGGGACCAACCCCCGCGTGCACCAGTACGCGGTGGGGACGCTCAACGTCGTGCAATTGGCCGCAGGCATCGTGGACCTGGCGGACATCGGGCGTAAGGTCTCCGGGGCGACGCTCTTTGGTTTCAACCCCGGGGCGAACCTGGGTTCGAGCGTCGCCAGCGTCCAGGACTTCGACAACGACGGGCTCGATGACTTCGTCGTCGTCGCCCAGTTCGGGAATCCGCAGAACGTCGGCCCCGTCGGCGAAGCGTATTTGCTGTACGGTCGCGACGACATCCGCTTGGGCGGGATGATATCCGTAAACTCGATCGGCAACACCATTAACGGGGTCGTCTTCCAGGCCCCGCCCATCCGCCGCCCATTTGCGGCGGATGCTTTCCCGCGAACCGAGGGGATTGCGGATGTCAGTTTCATCCGTGACCTGACGGGAGACGGTCGCCCGGAGTTGATCTTCGGACTGCCGCATGTGCATGGCGCCTATGATTCGACGGATTACGACCCGGGGGACTCCCCTCCCCAGGATATAGACCCTGTGGGTTGTTACCCCGACCCGTACGTGAATAACATTTCCACCCAAGGGGGGCCGGACGTCCAGTTCTACGCCGGCGGTATGGCCGTCATGGTCAATAGCTCGAACCGAGATGTGGAAGGCGTCAATATTAACTTGAACCGACTGGAGTCCACGGCAATCACTCTTGAGCTCGTCGGGCAGCTACCTCTTCGTCTGGGCACCAGCGGTCTGGATCCATCGGGCGGCATTATCACTCGGGCCAGCAACGGCCCGACGCCTGCCGAACAGCTCGGAAACGACCCTCAGGAGGCGGGACGAATAGCAGGCGTGCGCTTCATCGCCGGTGGGTACGACTTCGTCGGTCAGTTCCTCACTGGTCCCGTCCCGCCTCGCGAGGATGAGTTTGGGTCCAGCGTGGGTTCGTTGGGGGACTTGAACAGCGATGGGCTGGATGAAATCATCCTTTCGGCCCCGCGAAACGAACGGTACCTCTCCGACCTGCAAACCTCGACCCCAGCCGGGTCCTTCAACTCCCACTTGGAATCGACATCTTTCCATGGAAGCATCGTGATTCTACCCGGCGACAACTACAACCTCACGCTTTGGCGGGACATGAGCGATGACAGCGGCACGTCCCTCATTCCTCTCCTGGACCATCACATTGTCGGGCCCTTCGGCGGTTGTACGTCGCCGCGCGTGTCCCGGAGTTATTTCATCCCGGCGGAGGCGGCGGAGATTTTCGCGGAAGACATCGACGACATGCTCGGCGGAGGCAGGTCGGCGGGCGATTTCAATCAGGACTGGCTGGATGACATTCTGTGCGGCGCGCCGCTCAATGACCGTCGTTCCACGCTACGCGATTCCGGCGCCGTCTACATCATCTACGGCCGGACGACCTTCGGCCAAATCGAACTAAAAAAGGCCAACGATCCGCTGTTGCGGCCGCCGATGTTGCGCGTCCGCGGCGTGTCCCCCGGCGACCAGATCGGGTGGCGTCAAACGTCCGGCTTGGACGTCAACGGGGATCGAGTCGATGACATCTTCATCAGTTCTCCGAGGACGGACTTCGGGGATGTCACGCGGTCGACCTGCGGCGGGGATTTCAACCGCGACGGCATCATCGACGCCAACGACCTCCACGAGGTCTCCTTCCACGACTGTCTGGTGAGCGTCGGCGACGAGGTCTTTTCCGACGACCCCTGCAAGGTCTTCGATTACGACAACGACGGGGACATCGACGCGGACGATCGTTGCGTGTTCTGCTGTCTGTCCGGGGAGTGCGAGCCGGACGGCATGTGCGTGTCCGGGCGAAGCGCGAACTGCTGTGAAAACATGGTCGACAACGGCTTTGTCGGAATCATTTTCGGCGGACGATTCACCGACGGCGACCGCGACATCACCCAGATCGCGGCGAGCGACCTTCCCGGGACCGTCTTCTACGGCGGGCACGCGGGCGATCGGGCGGGGATGGACGTCAGCTCGGCCGGGGACTTCAATCAGGACGGCTTCGGCGACATCCTCATCGCCGCTCCGGGCGAGGTCCGCCGCGACAGCGCCGGACGTCAGCGGGTCGGCGTCGTGTACCTCATTTTCGGCGGAACGCACTTGCAGAACACGACGTGGAATCTGTCCGACCCCGAACGGGGCGTCGGCTCGCCGGAGCTGCCGGGCGTTGTCTTCCTGAGTCCGTTCGTCAAAGCCCGACCCAATGAGGCCGCTCCGACCACCGTCGGCTTCATCGGCGATATCAACCATGACGGGTTCGGCGACATCCTCATCGGCAACCCCAAGGCCGACTTCATCGACCTCAGCTTCCCCCAGGGACCCGACGCCCCCGGCTCCGACCCCGCCGCCGGTCGCCGCAGTAATGCCGGGAACGCTTACATCGTTTATGGGAACAACTTCGGCAGCAACCGGGCGTCGCCGTAATCGGGGTGAACCCGCCGAGGCGGGACCCGCCGGATGAATCCGGCGGTTCGGGCGGGGATCCGTTCCCGCCGAACCGGTCCCTCCGCCCCGGCGTAGTATGCTCAACTTTCGCCCACGGGTGTTTCGTAGGGAGCGCACGGTATGGCCCATGCCCACATGAAGGAAATCGAAGCCGAAACCCTGAAGGCCAGCGGGCTGCTCATCGGCACGCTCATGGGCGGTATGCTCGTGGTCAGTTCCTTCGTGGTCGATTTTCCGTGGGTGGCCAGGACGCTCTTCCAGCACGAAACCGCGGTCGGATCAGGCGGCCGTCTCCACACGCCCTACTCCGATGTGATCGCCTTGTGCGGCGCCGTCCTGCTCGGGGCGCCGCTGGTATGGCACGCCCTCAAGTGCCTCGCCCACGGTCACACGCACATGGAGGAACTTGTGGCGCTGGCCGTCGTCGCCGCCATCGCCCTCGGCGAATACCAGGAAGCCGGGATCATCGCCTTCTTCATGGTCATCTCCAACTTGATCGAAACGCGGACCGCGCTCGGCGCCCGGGCCTCGATCGAGTCGCTGCTTCGTCTGACGCCGGACAAGGCCCATCGCCTTCGCCCCGACGGGTCTGAGGAGTTGGTCGAAGCTAAGCTGCTCCACCCCGGTGAATTGATCCGCGTGCGGCCCGGCGACAACATCCCCGCCGACGGTGAGGTCCTCTCCGGCGAATCCACGGTCAATCAGGCGAACATCACCGGTGAGTCGCTTCCGCTGGACAAGGCCGTCGGGCACGAGGTCTTCAGCGGCACCAACAACCTCACCGGCATGTTGGACATCCGGGTCACCAAAGCGGGCGGCGACACCACGTTGGGCCGCGTGCAACGCCTCATCCTCGATGCGGAAAAGACGCGCATCCCGCTCATGCGCCTGATCGACCGCTACGCGGGCTGGTATACCCCGACCATCTGCATGTTGGCCGCCGTCGTCTGGTTCTTCTCCGAGGACAAGGAAGTCGGCGTGCGCAAGGCGATCACCATGCTCATCATTGCCTGCCCCTGCGCCCTGGTCCTCGCCACCCCGACCGCGATGGTCGCGGCCCTGAGCTGCGCCGCCCGGCTCGGAATCCTCATCAAAAACGTGGTTCAACTGGAGTTCGCCCGCTCACTCACCGCGGTAATTTTCGACAAGACCGGCACGCTCACCACGGGCGAACTGTCCGTCTCCCAAATGAAACCGGCCCCGGGCGTGGACGGCGCGGACCTGTTGTGGGCAGCCGCATCGGCGGAACAAATGAGCAAACATCCGGCGGCGCTGGCCCTGACCGCGGTTGCGCGCAAGGCCAAGATCGAGCTGGCCCATCCCAACAACTTCAACGAGACCGCCGGTCGCGGTGTGACGGCGCAGGTCGGCGGCGATCAAATCCTCGTCGGCCGCAGCCAATGGCTAACCGACCAGGGCGTGGACATGAGCCTCACGCGCCACCCCGACTACGCCGAACCGGAGGGCGTGAGCATGTTGTACGTCGCCCGCAACGGCAAGTGCCTAGGCTGGATCGGGTTGGAGGATCGCACGCGGAGCGAGGCCCGCTCGGCCATCGAAGAACTTCGCAAGCTCCGCATCCGCAACATCTCCATGGTCACCGGCGACAAGTGGTCCGTCGCTCGCCGCGTCGGGGCCGAGATGGGCTGCACCGAGGTCCAGGCCGAGGTCCTGCCCGAGGAGAAGCTGCAACTGGTGGACGATCTCCGCCGCCGCGGGCACAAGGTGGCCGTCGTCGGCGACGGCGTCAACGACGCCCCCATGCTGGCCGCCAGCGACTTAGGCATCGCCATGGGCGCCGCGGGCAGCGACGTGGCCATCAACTCCGCCTCCATCGCCCTGATGAACAATGATCTATCGCGTCTGCCATTCTTGATCCGTCTGTCCCGCGCCACGACGAAGGTCGTCTGGCAGAACATCCTCTTCGGCGTGGCCTTCATCGTGGTGACCATGACCCTGGCCATCTGGGGCCCGCTGACGCCGATCACCGCCGCCGTGGCTCACACCATCGCCACGGCCGTCGTCATCTTCAACAGCGCCCGCCTGGTGCGCTACGGCGAAGAGCGGGCCACCGAACTGGAAAGCTACCTCGGCCCCTTCCCCGCCCAACCCGCCGTGGCCGGATGATACGGCGCCGAGCCGAACCCAGTTGAAGACCACTCGCGCTTCTCGCAAACCCCTGCGCACTCGCCGGTCGGTAGGGTGGATTCTACCCGCTACCGGGGGACAGACTACGGGTTGCGGCGGGCGAAGCCCGCGCTACCCGGCTGGTCTTCGACACCAAAACTACGTTGGAAACCGGCAAAATCGATGAGGTCCACATCGTTGTCGCGGTCCGCATCGAAAATGGAACACGAGGCCGGATGGTTGGGTCCCATGAAATTCCTGTTCAACGCAGCATAGTCGGACAGTCCGACGATGTGATCGCCATTCGAGTCGCCGGCTAGTTCGCAATCGTCTAGGAGACCGTTTGCGTTGCAATCGCGCCCCGTGCGGTGTGAAATCTCCAAATCGTCCGCGATCTGATTCGCGTTGCAATCCCGGTCGCAGATCGCCAGGAGCGGAGGGAACTGCGGCGGGCCCGTCCACGTGCGCTTCAGTTCGCTCCAGTCAGTGCAATTCACCGCTTGGTCCCGATTGGAGTCAGCCCGCAAGACGCATTCACAGCTTGGCGAGGCGGTGTTGAAACAACCGAATGTTCCGATCAGATCAAAGCTGTCCACATCGGCGTCGCCGTCCCGATCAAACTTCAAGTACTTAGCCACGTACAAACCCGAGTAGGCCGTGAAAGCAACCTCGCGCCGATCGTTCAGACTAATCTTCGGCCGATCGTTCCCTCCGACCTCCTGCCCACGGGTATCGAGTTCGGTAACCCCATACACCCACACGGGGACCTCGTTCAGAAACACGCCTCGCGAGGCCAGAAGAACAGCCTCGTAGGCCACGTCATCGAGGTCGTTCGTGGCGGCGGAGCGGATCTCGGTGATGTACTGACCGGCCACCGTATCTCCAACGCCATGGACAAAGTGCTTCGTCCCGTCCGGCGCATGCTGGAACGCGTTTCCCCCGTCCAGAAAGTAAACCGAACCGACTTCATTCCTTCGAGGTGAGCGAGGTGCATTGATACGGCGCCCGTCGACGACTTCCCCAGTCCGAGCGATAAGCACATTCGGTTCGACGATCGCAAAATCCCCGCCTTCCACGCGCAACACGGGCACGCGGTCGTTACCGAATCCATCGACGGGCTCGGGACGAATGGCGTTCAATTGGAAGTTGTCGATGAAATCGGCGCTCCAAAACAGGGCAGTCAGCTCGCTCGATTCCATATTCACCGAGTAAAGGGTGGTCGGGTCAGCCGTAGTAAAGCTCCCCAGGACTGTGAAGTACCCTGTCTCGTTGTGGTCCACGTAGCGCCAGTCCTCGATGCGGCTCATTCGAATCGGCAAATCGGGCCGTCCGCGTTCAGCAACGAACAAGCGATCGTTGACGAAAATACCTGGTCCTACGTCGGCAACGTACGCGGGAATAAACACGTTCCCCTGTCGGTCACGCTGTGGCAGCGAGAGTTGGTCGATGGTGTAGCCGTCGATGACGTCGCCGTGTTTAATCACGTCGTACGTCCCGTCGCTTTTTTCGAGAAAGGCAGTGGACGCGGAGCCCGCGCCGCCGAGGAATACGACCAACCCGTCATCTCCCAACTTGAAATCCGAGAAACCAACCTGGATCCCTTGAATATAGTCGCCCGCGGCGACGACCAGGCGGTAGGAAAACGGGGGCTGGATCGGCGGCTCCGGACACCCTTGCCCGAAGGCAGCCAGGAAGCCCCGAGAAGTCATCAAGTAAATCGTGCCGTCGTCTGCGATGGTCGGCGTTGAAACGACGGACTCTTCAGGCCCGAGATCAATTCGCCATAGTTCCGTTCCAGCACTAGGGCTGAGGGCGATCAGATCGCCGCCAAGTTCTGGGAAAAGGATAGTCCCCTCACCGTCGATGGTGGGGGAGATCGCTCGTGCTGTCGGCGCGCCCGTGAAGCGCCACCGTTCCACCCCGTTTGGGGCAACCGCCACCAACGTCGCCTCATTGCCCGGAATCCCCTGTGACTTGGTGGCGAGGTACACCGCGCCGTCGGCGCCGACCGCCGGGGACGCGGCGTTGATGTCGTTCTGTACGCCGACGAGCCGTCGGTTCCATCTCTCGGTCCCGTCCGGGCTGAGGGCGATCAGCCTGTTTGGTGCAAGGTGGAAGTAGATGGTCCCGTCGGGCGCAATAGCCGGAGCGCCCACGCGGTTTTCATACTCATGAGACCAAAGTTCCTGTCCGGTTGTTGGATCCAGCTTGATGTGGAAGTATCCGGTGGAGACATGGATTCCACCGTCTACACCGCGAGCCAGGGGAGTGCTTTCGCCCTGCCCGCCGCCTCCGTCATAGTCCCAGAGGACCCTGCAATCGCGCGCGCATTTGCGGACTTGGACATACCCGCTCGATCCGCTGGCGACATAAGCGTTGCCTTCCGGATCAAGCAATCCGGGGAGTTGAGGTCGTCCGCTCCCGCACACGGGGCGGCCATCGGCGCCGTTCAATCTCGCGGTCCCAAGCCAAAAGTCGCCGTCGGCGCGAACCGACGAGGACGCATTGTCGCCGTCGCCTAAAATGGCCCAGCGCACCCGCCCTTCCGGCGACAGCGCGGTTCGCCCCAGGTAAAGCGTTCCGTCCGGTGCGATGGTCGGCTGGACTTTTGGCAGTGTTGGGACGTTGTTGCTATTCGTCGGGGGGCGGTCGACCAAGACACTCCAAATTCGATTACGCTCGCTGGAAATCGCCGCCGATGTTCGGCCGCTCCGGGCGCTGTCATGCTGATAAGTCGACCAGCCCCCGGCGGGCTCGGAGCCGTCCGGGCATGTGTCGGGATAACAAAAAGTTTCGGGGCCGCTGAAGACCCCGTCAGCGGCCGCACACGCCGTCGCTGTCCTCAACGAGCAGGTTCCGCCGGCGCAGCACGCGCCCGGGGGATCACCCCCTTCGAGTCCACTAAGGATGGCGTAGTAAATATGCCTCACACCGGGAGCATCCATAGCCTGCCAAACCACACGGTTGCCATCAATGTTCGGTTCCTCATCCGAGTAATCGTTGTTCGTGAGCTGGTAATTCACTCCGAAGTACCGAAGGAAGATTTCATAATCGTGACCGTCCCATCCCGCGAACACAATCACATCGCCGGAAACGTCCGGTTGCCAGGCAAAGAAGTTGTCGTCAGTGATCTGGACGGTGCCTTGGCCCGGTCGCCACCGATAGATGGTCTCCCGCGTGGAGGACAGGCCGAACCACACGATCGTGTTGCCGTCCGTTTGTGGTCGATAATCTCCATAGTCGTTGTCGGTCAACTGCACTTGGGTCCCATTGTCCCAAAAGTAGATTTCCGTGCCTGCCTCCCAAACCACCCACGAATCCTTGGCCCGGACGTATGATGCGGGAATTCCCGGTGACAGCTGGAACCGCTGTTGGCCATTGTCGTATTCGAGATATCCGAACGCATGCCACACCTTGCCGAATCCTCCAATGTCAGGCCCCAAGTCGTCGGTCCCGTTGTCAGTGAGCGTCGTGATTGTTCCCGCCTCCCAAAGCCGGATCTCGTAGTCTGCATAGAAGCTGCTCTTGCTTGCCCAGATGACGCGTCCTTGGTCGATTCGCGCGCCCCCTGCGGTGTGGTTGTCTGATATCTCAAGCGGCGCCGGATCGCCCTCGGTCCACTTCATGATTTTCTTGTCGGTCGAGCCAAAAGCGCCTTGGTGCCAGACATAGGTCGTGCCGCTGACGCTTGGAAAGGTGTCGGATCTGGGACCGTTGGTGAGCTGGAAGACCTCCCAGGTCGGCTCAGCAGCAGCGCCCGCCGTCAAAGAGACAGCGCTGGCGATCGCCACGACAACCGGGAGTGAATGCGGCGTGGCGAGTCTGCGCCAAACTTGACGAGAACCGAAAAGCGACAGATTCACATGTGGCCCCCAATACCCGCGAGATACAGACGGCGCTTCGGGACCCAGCAACTATGGAGCATGTTAGCACAACGGCAGTTCTGACACAACCTGCTTAACTCAAATTGAGCACCTTCTCTGGGACTCGTGGATAGGTTGGATCGGGGTGGGCCGTAGGCTTGGGGGGCGGCCCACCGGAGCGGCGAAAAAGCCTCAAAAACCACCTTTTCGGCCTTGAAATCGGGTCATGCTTGGTTGATGTCGGTATAGGATCGGCCGTAGCCCCATAGGTCCCGATGCTTGAAGGTCTCCGCACGCCGGGACTTGTCGCCGCCCTCGGTAACTCGTAACTCGCGTCCGGAAGGGCCCGCCCGCTCGCCGCCCACCGCACGCCGGCCGTAGAGGACGGTTTGCTTGCGAAGACCGGCGGCAACCTGTATCCATCCGCCTATGAAATGGACCGAATACTTCATCCCGACGGCCAAGGAGTCGCCCGCGGACGCGACCGTGCCTTCGCATCAGTTGATGATCCGCGCCGGGCTGATCCGCCAGGTCGTCGCCGGGGCGTACACCTATCTTCCCCTCGGCTACCGCTGCCTGCGGAAGATCGAAGCCATCGTCCGGGAGGAGATGAACCGCGCCGGGGCCATCGAGCTGAACATGCCGGCCATGCACCCCATCGAGTGGTGGGAGCAGACGGGCCGCGTGGCCGCGATGGGCGACGTGCTCATCCGTCTCGGCGGCGGCGGCCACGATGACTGGCGCTCGCGCACCGTGCTGGGTCCGACGCATGAGGAGGTCATCACCGAGATCGCCCGCGCCTACTTGAACAGCTACAAGCAGCTCCCCGTCAACTTCTACCAAATCCAGACGAAGTTCCGCGGCGAGGCCAGGCCCAAGAGCGGCGTCCTCCGCACCCGCGAATTCCTGATGAAAGACGCATACTCTTTTCATTCGCACAAGGAAGGTCCGGGCGGACTCGACGAGGGTTACCGGAGAATGTACGACGCGTACTGCGCCATCTTCGGCCGCTGCGGTTTGCCCTACATCGTGGTGGAGGCGGAGTCCGGGCCCATCGGCGGCGACGCCTCCCACGAGTTCATGGTCCCCACCGACGCGGGGGAGGATTACCTGGTGCAGTCCGAGGACGGCTCGTATGCGGCCAATCTCGAACGTGCCGCTGTGGCCCCACTGCCCGACTTGCATGACGGCGGCAACACGCCGCTGCGCGAAGTGCACACGCCGGGCTTCAGGACGATCGACGAAGTGTCGGGCTTCTTGAAATGCGAGCCGCGGAAAATGATTAAGACGATCATCTACGAAGCCGACGGCTCGCCGTTGGTGGCCCTGGTCCGCGGCGACCACGAGGTCAACGAGGCCAAGCTGTCTCGCTTCGCCGGTGTCGGCAAGGTGACACCCGCCGGACCCGACCTGATCCGCAAGCTCACCACAGCAGAGGTTGGATTCGCCGGTCCGGTCGGGCTCAAGGCCCGGGTCATCGCCGACCAAGCGGTGACGGTGATGCACGACGCCGTCACGGGGGCCAACAAAACCGATTACCATGTGACGGGCGTCAACCCCGGTCGGGATTTCGTAGTCAAAGAATCGGGCGACATCCGTAGGGCCGTCGAGGGCGACGGCGCGCCCAACGGCTCGCCTCTTACGTTCAAGAAGTGCATCGAGATCGGCCACGTGTTTAAGCTCGGGACCAAGTACTCCGAGTCGATGCAGGCGACGTGCCTCGACGCGGAGGGAAAGGCCAAGCCCTTCATCATGGGTTGCTACGGCATCGGTCTGAATCGCATCATGGCCGCCGCCATCGAAGCCTTCCACGACGACAAGGGCATCTCCTGGCCGATGAGCATTGCGCCGTTTCACGCCGTCGTCTGCGCTCTCGACATCCGCGAGGAGGCGGTCACGTCGCTCTCCAAGAAGCTGCACGACGAACTGGAGGCCGCGGGCGTGGACGTGATCCTCGACGACCGCGACGCCCGTCCGGGCTTCAAGTTCAAGGACGCGGAGTTGATCGGCTTCCCCATCCGCATCACCGTCGGCAAGAAGGGCCTCGCGGAGGGCGTGGTGGAGTTGCAAATACGCCGCACCGGCGAAACTCAAAAAGTCGCGCCCGACCGGATCGTCCCCACCGTCCGCCGCGTTGTCGACGCCGCGCTCCACGCTGAACGGACCTGACGATCAGGACCCGGAGTCCCGGCCCGCCGGGAGAGCGGTCTATCCGAGCCGCGACCGTCAGGGAGCGGGCAATGAAGCGCCACCCTTCGTGGGTCGCGCGGTTCTTCGTGCCAACTCCGTGTCACCTTCATCACCCACAGCCCCACTGCTCAAGAGCAGTGGCACACCCGTCGTAGACAGTGCCACCCCGGCCGGAAACTCGCACGATGCCCGGCTCAATGAAGGAGAAAGGGATCAAACTCCCGACGGCCAAAGCCAGCCGAAAGTCACGCCTGTTACGAGCCCGTACACCACGCCGTCAGAAACGAACTTGAACGTAATGGACCACTTCTGCCCCTTCCAGACGGAGTCCGGAAGGGCGCCCATCGCGTAGCCCAGGATCGCCGCCTCACCCAAGGCGCCCGCAGTCCACGGGGCCGACAATGGTGCGAACGCATCTGGACCGCGATCGCCACCTGTACGCAACAAGGCCGATCGGTGTTCGAGTACCTACACGAAGCCACCACCGCCCACTTCCAGGGTCAACCGATTCCCTAGCTCCTCCCCGCCGGACCGTGAACGGTTAGATTCCCTTTTTGCGTCCCGGTCGTACCTACGGTGTGGGCGCCACACTCCCCGAATCCGAAGTCGGCGTGCCGCCCGACCCCGCGACTCCGACCGTCGAGACTCCGCTGCCCGATGATCCGCTGCCGCCGTCCACGGGTTGGGTCTGGTCAAGAGATGCGGGTTCCGGACGAAGAACGTCCGGCGGCGGGGCGATGTCGGCTTGGCCGTAGAACAACTCGGCCTCAACCGTCGATACGTCGCTCGTTGCCGCCTGGCGGACGCCCAGGTTGGTCACGGCGTAGACCTTTTCGCCGATGAACACGCCGCGGGTGAACGAGGCGCCCCAATACCCGGCCTCATCGAAGCGCGTACTGATCCGCCCCAGTTCCGTCAGGCCGCCGTCGGGCGAGGCGCTGTAAACGAACACGCCGTCGAATCCCTGAGGTTCCGGCAGCGGGTCGATGACCTCGACCGGTCCCTCGACCGGTTCAATGCCTGTCCCTCCGTCCGTCGTGCCGCCGTCGCCCTCGATGAAGATCACGTCGTCGTAGTCGGGATAGATCGACACCGGCAGGGCCACCATGCCCCGCTCCGCGAAATAGGTGAAGGCCTTGGGGTCCCACAAGGCTTCGGAGTAGGCCCCGGTGTCCGTGCCGATGACGACGTTGGCCGATTGAACCGGATTGGCGAAGTCGGTCACGTCGAAGATGGACAGTTGCACGCCCCAGTTGCCCGACTGGCCGGGCGGCGGAACGTACTGCCCGACCGTCAGAATGTGGTTCGCGTCCATCGGCGTCAGGAACGTCGAGTATCCGGGCACTTCCAGCTTGCCGACCAAGCGCGGGTTTGTCGGCTCGGACAAATCCACGGTGAAGAGCGGGTCGGTCTGCAGGAACGTCACCAGGTATCCGCGATCGCCGAGGAAGCGGGCTGACTGGAGAGTCTCGCCGACGGCGATATTTTCGATGCTACCGACGACGGTGAGTGTGCTGCCCTGGTGGCCGAGGACGTAGACCTGATTCGACGACTCACTCACGATTCCACCGCCGAACTCATTGAAGAACCACGTGGGGTCGATCGTCGTCGCCACGCGAAGGTTGTCGGCGTATTCGCTCATGGAATACTGGTTCAGGATTCGGCCCTGAACGGTCCCGGTTGCGACCGGCGTCGCGCTGCGGTTTGAATAGGCGAACTTGTAAACGTCGGTGGTGGTCCGGTTATTGCCTTGCCAGTCGTAGTTGGTGTCGGTCAGATACAACGCTTGCAGAGACGAGTAAATCAGCCCCGGTTCGGCCACCACGCCCACGGCGGTGAATTGGGCATTGTTGTCCACGTCGAGGCTCACCAACGTCACCACGCCGAACCCGTCGGAATCGACCGGGTGGTACAGTTCCCGCCAGGTGACCACCGTGCCGCCGGACTCCGTGCCGTCGGCGTCGGCGCGGGTGTAGGTGGGGAGGAGCGTGTTGACATCGACCCCGGTCACGTCCAGTTGCGCCTGCCCTAACATCGGCATGACGTCGAAGTAGTACTCCTGATAGTTGGCCACGACCATGTGCAGCACGCCGTCAATCATGCGTGTGGCCGACTGGGTGCCGTCGAATTTCGTCTCCGAGAGGACCGCCGGACTGGACCGCGACGTGACGTCGACAACGGCGACGATCGTGTTGGGCCTCTCGTAGACGAAGTCGCCGTCGACGAGCGGGGGGGAGATCGAAATCGGCGCCTCCGTGCTGATCTCCACCGCAGTTGGAGCATCCGCGCTTGTGGAAGCGTCCGCCGGCGCGGCGTCGGCAGCAACGGCCGGCGCGTCTTTCATCATCATGCCTACGCCGCCGAGGGCGTAGTAAAACCCGCCGCTCGTGGTGATGGCCACGACCTTGTCACCGTACAGGTAGAGGTCACGTCCGTATCCTTTCAGCGGCGTCTCACTGACGACGGCCATTGATTCGGGCGGCGAGACCTGGACGATCCGCAGAATGCTTCCACTGCCATCGTTCAGGCTGTCGATCATGTACAGGTACGTGCCGTCGGTTTTGACGACATCGGCCTCATCGACGCCGGCTTCCTGGATCGTCGTTCCGGAGAAGCTGTCGTCGCCGGGTGCCGGCGCGGGAGTGGCCTCGGGTGCAGCGGGTGCGCCGCCCGTCGCCCCACCGTCGACGGAATCCAGCGGCGCCGCCCCTTCCATGCCGCCGCGGTTCATGTCCGCGAACGAGGAGTTCCGCTGGCCGATCTGCCGCTTGAAGTAATCGGAGAGTTCACTCTCGGATTGGAAGGCTTTGAGTTCGGGCGAACCCGTCTCGCCCGGACCGGGCGGTTGGATTAGGTCCCAGATCAGGTTGCAACCGGGCAGGCCGGCAACGACGAACAACAAACCGAACCATTTCGCAGGACGACACATGGCAGGAACCTCCGTATTGTCTCACTTTAGCGGACGTTGTTCGTCCGCCGCGCTCACCTCTTGCCGCGCCTCCCAAGTATGCGTTACCCAAGTGCCCGGTCAAGGCGGATCCCTGCGTTGCGAAGTCGTTGCACGCAGGCGAAGACCCCGGCCACACTGCGAGGAAACGACTTTCATTTGCACTTGTCATTTCGGACGAGGAGGGCGAGGGGTACGCCGAAAAGGCGGCCGAGTGGCGGGCGAGACTAGCCCAACTTCCGCACCCTTGTGCAGAAAATGCTGTAATACAAGGGTCTACGCGTTTTTTCCGTCACTATGCGGCACCTCGCCCTCGGACCAGGTCTTCCTTGGGGCCATGATCTTCATCGGAACGCCCAGGAGCTCGT
>JAZDHF010000164.1:0-6668 GCA_043806315.1 Planctomycetota bacterium
AAATCTGCAAATAATTAGTCACTATATTGACCCTTGAACGATGTGAACCCGCGTTTTTAGCTGCGAAAAGGGCGTTTGCCGGCCTGCCAAGGGTCAAAAAAGACCGAATTTCGCATCACGGGTGCGGAAGTCGGGCTAAGACGCCCCGCGAACGCGTGTCAAGTCTCCGTAAGAACTGACGGCGTGTGCGGTCAATGTGACTCGTCGGCTTGAACCGATGACGGCGACCCTTGAGGAGCAACAACGAAAACGTACCGAAGGGCGACGGCGCCCGTATTCCGAACGTTGTGTCGCGTATCCGGCGGGTTATACGCCATGTGGCCGGCCGCCAGCCGTGCCCGGCCGAGTCCTTCGGCCTGGATCTCTCCCTCACCTGATAGGCAGATGATCAACTCTTCGTGCGCCCCGGTTGTGTGCTCACCGCACTCCACGCCGGGTGCCAACGTCACGAGACCTGAGCACAGTCCGACTGATTCCGGTGGCGACAGGAGTCGTGCATAGGCATCCGTCGCAGGCAGCGGTCGGACAAACGGAACGACCGACGGTCGGCCCGCAGCGGAAGCGCTCACCGCGTGCTCTCTTTTCGCGCCGGCGTATTCTCGCGCGTCACCCACCAGTTGGCGAGCAGCGGCAACAGCGCCACCTGGGCGATTGCACACGGCGTGCCGGGCGCGTAAGCGACAATGGCTGCCAGTGAACCACCCATCATCGTGCCTATCGCGAGCGCGACAGCTCGCCCAGCCAAGAGCGCGACCGCGACTCCCAGCCAAGCGGGCCAACGCAGATTCCCGCGCAGCCAGCCGGTCGCGAAGCCGTAGACGCCCAACTCCGCCATCATCACAAAGACGAACGGCACCGGCGGCATCCCGCTGCATGTTAAGCTGACGATCGGGGAAAGCAGGCCGACAGCCAAGCCAGCCCGCGAGCCGTACGCCAAACCGGCCAGAATGACGGGCCAATGCATCGGCAGCAGCCAGCCCACGGGCGCGCCCGCCGCATGGGCCATGGACGGAAGAAAGACGGCCGCGGCGATGAGAACGGCCTGAAACGTGATGGCGCGAATGTTGAGCGCCGGCAAGATCAGCGGCGTGCCGGCAAACTGGAAACGAGTCGCGGACAACATTGTTCTGATCCTTTCGTTCTTGAGCCTTGCGTCGTCGGTTGCAATCGTGTCCCGGCGATGTGCCTCCACCACCGGCTCGGCGTGCAACCATTCACCGACCGCGGCATCATGCGTGTATTATGTTCCTCACCCGCCGTACCCGCAACCAAGAAAGGCCTTGCCCGATTCATCGCGGGCCCGCTACGATTTGACCACACCCGCAAGCGCGGGAACATTGTTTTGCCGTGTGGTCACGGCATCGGCACCTGACACAGTCAGGAGGCCGTTGGGCCAACTTGGTCTTAGCGATCGCCCAACAACGGCGTCGCTCGCTGCCCCCACCCGACTTGGGGAGGGGGTTGTTTTGTCCTTGTCCTGAAATATCGTTGCCAAATCGCGTACGATTTTGCCCGTAAGAGACTAACGGCAAGCCCAGGCCCGAACGCCCAAGCCGCGCCCTCCCGAATGTCGCCGCTCACCCGCGGCCAAATGCCCCGAGACAGTGAGGCAGGGCAAGCGCCGAGTTTTGCTTTGACGCGTCGGGCGTGGTATACTAGTGACATGCGATACGAGGACATTATCACTATTGAGCCCGGCAAACGGGGCGGCAAACCGTGTATACGGGGGCTGCGGATCACCGTCTACGATGTTCTGGAATACCTAGCCGGCGGGATGTCCGAGACGGAGATCCTGGGCGACTTCCCGGACTTGAGAAGCGACGATATTCGCGCCTGCCTGGCCTTCGCGGCTGATCGCGAGCGACGACTTTTGAGCATCCCGGCGTGAAGCTGCTGCTCGATGAGAATCTGTCCCATCGCCTGCTGGCTGCCATCCAATCCGACTTTCCCGACTCGGTGCACGTCCGCGACGTCGGACTTGAACATGCGGACGATGCGACGATCTGGGCCTTCGCCCGAGAACATCGGTACACGATCCTCTCCAAGGATGCGGACTTCCACCAGCGGAGCTTCCTTTACGGCCAGCCGCCCAAAGTCGTCTGGCTGCGCGTAGGAAACTTCACCACCGAGCAGGTCCTGGCCATTCTGCGACGTCACCTCGACGATCTTCGCCAATTCGATCAGAACCAGGAAGCGGCGTTCCTGGTTGTATCGTAGCACAGGCCACGGCCCCCGGCACCGGTTCGAAGATTCCTCCTCGATGACACATCGGCTCGGCGTGTCGGCTTGGCGACGATCTTCACTTCGCCGTTTTCGCTTCTCGCCGTTTCACGGTTTCGACATTTCGACGTTTTGACGCTTCGGCGTTTCCCCGTTTCCCTCCGTGGCTCCGTCGCTTCGTGGCTCCGTGGCTCGCAGTTCGTCCAGCTTCGCTCGCCACTCGGCGGCCTTTTCGGGGTAGCCTGTCCCCAAGGTTCGCGTCGGACGACCGCGATTCAACAGAGGACAAGAACAAGGACTGGAGGCCAAATAGGCGACTGTCCCTAATTCCTAATTCCCAATTCCTAATTCCCTAATTCCGTTCCACCCGACTTGGGGAGGGGGTTGTTTTGCCCTTGTCCTGAAATATCGTTGCCAAATCGCGTACGATTTTGGCCCCGGCGGGGTTCCGTCACTTCTTCAGCTCCGTGGTCCAGTTCACGATGAGGTTGATGAGCGGCGGTCCGCGTTTTTCATTCCTTGGCCGTACCCGAGGTCGTCGTCGGTTTGGGTTGAAGGAGCTTGGCCGCGCCGACCTGCTCGAACCGGGAGAGGTCCGTCCAGAAGGTGCCCTCCCCGGCGAAGAAGAGTTGGATCGATTCCGGCGCGAAGTTCTCGGCGAAGGTATAGAGGTTGTAGGCGTGGCCGCTGCCGAAGGCCCCGACCAGCATTTCGTAGCCGCTCGCCTTGGCGTCGTTTTTCATCTTTTCGACGTCGGCCTTCGCCTTCCCCAGAATCTCCACGCGTTTCGCATCATACTCCGCGACTTCACGTTGGATTTGTGCGACCTCCAGTCCTGCCTGAGCGTCAATCTGCGCCGCCGTCTTCTCACCTTCGGCGAGGATGTTGGCGACGAGGACCCGGGTGTCGGCCTGGATCGTCTCTCGCGCGATGTCCACCTTTTTTCGCTCTTCCTCGAGTTGGGCGCGAACCGTCGCCGCGGCGCGCTGCTTCTCCTTGGTAAGCTGGCTTTCGATGGCGACGTAGCTTTGCTGGATGGTGCGCTTGAGGTCCTCGGTCACTTCCCCGCCCGCCGGACCACCGGTGGGAGCATGCACCTCGATCTCGCGGACCAAGGCCAGAAGGATCTCAATGTGCTTGAGGCGGCAGACGCGCTGCAACTCCGCAGTCAGAGCTTTTTGAAACAGCTCGCGTTTTTCGCCCTGAATGAAGTCGCGGGCGGCGTAGGTCGAGCCGATGTTGCGGCAGATCGAGCGGAGTTGCGGCCCAATGACCTTATCGAGCACGCCGTCGATGTTCCCGAATTCGTTAATCATGTCCGCGGCGTGGCCGGGATGGATTCCCCAGATGACCGTCACGCCCACGTGAATGAGAAAACCCGTGTCGGAGGGGAAGGAGATTTGGAAGTTCTCCTTCTCGCTCACTTTCGTCTGGGTGTATTCATTGAACCCGATTTCGACGACGGTGACCTTCTGCAGTTTGGGATTGATGAAATAGACGCCCGGTTGGAGAACGTCGCGTAGGGTCCCGCGCTGCCCCGGTTCGGCGAGCGGTCGCACGTGGCTGACGAACTCGCCCGGCGCACTGCCCGTGAGGATGTCAATGGCGGGAAGTCCCTCGCTCGACGAAGCGGCCGGTGCGTTGCCGGGCGGTAGGACATCGCCGGACGATCCCGCTTGGCTTTCTCCGAACAGATTCGTCACCACGCCGACAAAGCCCGCCGGTATGACCACCGCCGGATGCAGCGAAACCTCGTAAACGTAGGGGTTGATCTTGTAGGCCCCGGGGGTGAGCACTTCCTTGAGAATGCCCTGAACACCGGAATCGCGGGTGACGATCACCTGACCGGGCGCGGGCGGTTTCCCGACTCGCCGGGTCACGACGCCCACCTGCGGGAACTCGCCTTTGAAGGAGAACGAGCCGGAGCGAAGGCTGTTACGCTGCTGCTCGCTGAGGGAATGGACCCATTCCCAAGTGCCGGGGTTGCCCGCGGGGACGACGGCGAGAGCCCGCAACTCATAGTTCCAGGTGATGGGGTTGAAGAAGTATCGGCCCGGGCCGAGCACGTCCTGCTGGATGCCCCGTTGCCCCGGCTCGGTGGCGACGAGTTGTCCGGGCGGCAGCGGCTCACCCGTCTTGCGGATGAGCACCGCGCACATGTTTTCGGGAACATAAACGCGGAACGTGAACCACACGATGGCCCCGATCATGGCAATCGCTGCCAGGGCGAGGCCTACGATGACTAAAGTCAGTTGGCGGATCATCGCTTGTCTCCTGTCTGTGGGGCCGGCGGCGGGGAGAAGGTCTGAAGTTCCTTGAAGATTTCGGCGAACGGTCCTTCCGTGTTGGTGAGGATGGAGCGGATCGCCGGCGCGACTCTCTGCAGGAAGAACTGCTGGGCGTAGGTCGTGCCGTCGCCGAAGGCCTTGACCGAGCGGGCGAGCGGCTCGGCCTTCGCCCGGTAGTCGAACAAAATGACATTGGCCTCGGCCTGACCGCGGGCGTGAATCGCCTCCGCCTGTTTGGAAGCCGCCTCCAGTTCGAGCTTGGCGACCTCCAATTCGCGCTTGGCCTTCGTCACCGCGACGCCCTTGTGCTGCTCGGCCTCTTTGGTCACGCTGACGACTTGGCGACGCCCGTTCCCGACGGCGCTGTTCTGAGACTGCATTTCGCGCTGCTCGACGAGTCTGGCCTCGGATTTGGCCTCCGTCATTTGGTTGGTCGAACGCTCGATCTCCTGATCCGCCTGCTCGCGTTGACTGATTAAGCCGGCGATCTCCGCGGGCGGCTGAATGTCACGCACCAGGGCGGCCTTGATGTCGATCCCCTGTTCCCAGCAGTCCCGCCTCAACTCGGAAAGAACGTGGTCCTGGAACACCAAGCGGGTCTTGCCGGTGATGAACTCCTTGGCCGGCAGCTTCGACCCTTGGATTCTGGCGATGCTTCGGACGTTGGGCAGGATGATCTTGGCGAGAATCTCCGCCGCGTCGCCGTAGGCTACGATGATCTCGGCCACGCGCTCGGGACGGATGGCCCACTCGATGGTCCCCTCAATGGTGATGGTGAAGCTGTCATTGGAGGGGAAGTGAATGGCATCGTCGCTCACCATGTCGTACTTATGGCTGCGGACGTCGACCACCTCGATGTGCTTGAGATACGGATTGTAGTATTCCAAGCCGGGGGCCAGCGTCTCGTGTTGGACGCCCTTTTCACCGGGCTCGACGGTGAAGGTGTTCCGCCGCTTGGGGTCGGTGCCGCTGAGCAGCGTAACGACGCCGACATGCCCCTCGGGGATTTGCACGGCCGGGAAGCGCTGCACGTCGTAGGCGAGAAGATTGATGTTGTAGCGGCCTGGGCGGAGGATGTCCGCCACCGGACCGCGCTCATCCGGCTCGGTGGCGACCGTCTTGGGAAACGGGAGCGGTTTGCCGAACTTGCGGATCAAGACGCCCATCTCGTTTTGCCCGATCACCGTGGCGTTGAACTTGACGACCTTGAAGGAGTAGGGATTGGGGAAGTAGCGGCCCTCGGAGAGCACTTCGTAACGAATGCCTTTGTAGTGCTGCCGCACGTACTCCTCCGCGTCGCCCGTCTTCTTGGCGATCGCCCGGACCAGTTCCGGATAGAGCACGACCTGGTCGTCGTGTTCCGGCGCGAGGTCGGCGGGAAGGCGTTTTCCGGTCTTGTTCACCAGGACCAGAATCTGCCCCGCGTCAACCTCGACGCGGATGACGAACCACTCCACGAAGCCGATGAGAAAGGCCGCGAACAACACGGCGCTGACCAGCTTCGCAACGAGCGGTCCGCGCAGGGGCGTGCCCTTGGGTATCATGGGGGGGATTCCAGTTTGCGACATCGTCGCCTCCTTTGCTTTGCTTTACGCGTGTGCCACGGCTGTGTCAGCCGTGCGCTCCACTGCCGACACGGCAGTGGCACACTGAGACGCTTCACCAACCACGACCGACTACTCCAGTTTCGTCCCACATCGAGCGCAGAACTTCGCCAGTCGCGGGTTTCGCTGTCCGCAGCGTCCGCATTCCTCGCGGGCGTCGCTCTCCCGTTTGGACCAAGCTCGGCGCAACAAAATGAGTGCGCAAATCAGACACGCCCCGAGGAGCGTGACCACGATGAAGGTCATGGGAGCGAACGGTCTCATGGTTCAACTGGACAGCCGCGCAGCGGTGTCGACAACGAAGGAGCCGTCGGCCTTACGACCCGCCGCCGGATTCTACCACGAGAACGTAGCGCTGGGTACAGAGCCCGGGCGCGCTCGACGGCGTCCTATGGTGGCGTAAATAAATAATGGCCTCAAATCGACCATGATGCTCGTGGTTGAATGGTGTAGTTCCATTCGCCGTGGAAGCTGTGACGTTCGATGTTCACGTGCTTCATTTCCTCATCCGTCACCTTGCGGGCCGTGGGATATTTGCGGCGGTCCAAGCGGCAGG
>JAZDHF010000165.1:0-25895 GCA_043806315.1 Planctomycetota bacterium
CAATTCTGCAATGAATTAGTCACTATATTGACCCTTGAGCGCTGTGAACCCGCGTTTTTAGCTGCGAAAAGGGCGTTTGCCGGCCTGCCAAGGGTCAAAAAAGACCGAATTTCGCATCACGGGTGCGGAAGTTGGGCTAACGGTTAGGGACCGCCCCATCAGGTCCAACAGTCGAAAGGGAGAGAACATGACACGTCGTTACGCAACCTTCGTTGTCGCCAGCTATTTGCTCTCGTTTGCTGCTAGGCATGCGGCGTTCGGTCAGTGCGAGGTGCATGAAACCGCCAAACTCACCGCTTCGGACGCGGCGCCGAGCGATGCCTTCGGTCGCTCCGTCTCCGTCAGTGGGGAGGTGGCCGTCGTGGGGGCCGCCGGTGCTTGCGCGACGGGGCTCGATTGCGGCTCCGCCTACGTCTACCGGTTCGACGGGAGCACTTGGGTCGAGGAGGCCAAGCTCACCGCCTCGGACGCGGCGGCTGGCGACGACTTCGGGCATTCCGTCTCCGTCAGCGGGGACGTGGCCGTCGTCGGGGCGGCGTGGGACGATTGCGGAGCCGAGTTCAGTTGTGGCTCCGCGTACGTGTACCGTTATGATGGCAGTAACTGGATCCAGGAGGCAAAGCTCACCGCCTCGGACGCCGCGCCAGATGACGTCTTCGGGTCTTCCGTCTCCGTCAGCGGGGACGTGGCCGTCGTGGGGGCGATCTGGGACGATTGTGCGGTCGGGTCTTTTTGCGGCTCGGCGTACATCTACCGGTTCAACGGCAGCGCCTGGGTGCAGCAGGCTAAGCTGACCGCCTCGGACGGGGCGCAGCATGCTTACTTCGGCGTTTCCGTTTCCGTCAGCGGGGATGTGGCGGTCGTGGGGGCCTTTGGCGACGATTGCACGGCGGGGGTCGATTGCGGTGCGGCGTACGTGTACCGCTTCAACGGAAACGACTGGGTTGAAGAGGGCAAGCTCACCGCCTCGGATCGGGCGGCGGGTGACCTGTTCGGCAACGGCGTCTCCGTCAGCGAGGAGGTAGCCGTCGTGGGCGCTTACAACGACGATTCCGCGGCGGGAATCGATTGCGGCTCCGCGTACGTGTACCGCTTCAACGGAGGTAGCTGGGTGGAGGAAACCAAGCTCACCGCATCGGACGCGGCAGCGCAGGACTTCTTCGGTGGCTCCGTCTCCGTCAGCGGGGACGTAGCCGTCGCGGGGGCGTTCAACCACTACGCCTGCGGAGGGTTCTTTTGCGGCTCAGCGTACGTCTACCGGTTCAATCCGAGCGCGCCAGGACGTTGGGTGGAGGAACAAAGGCTGACTGCCTCGGACGGGGCGTATTTGGATGCCTTCGGCGGCGCCGTTTCCGTCAGCGGGAACACGGTCGTCGTCGGGGCGTACGCTGACGATTGCGCGGCCGGGAGCTATTGCGGATCGGCGTACGCCTACGCGACGCTGGCGGTTACCTCCCCGCCATGCCCCTGGCCCGATCCGAGCGGCACCAACAAGAACCGTTCGCTCGCGTTCTCCTTCTCGCCGCCGGTCACGGCCGGACCGGGCTCCCCGACAGCCTTGCGCGTGCGGATGATGGATCTGCAGAACCCAGGTCCGGGCAACGCTCCGTGCTGTCCGCCGCCGGATTTCAGCGCCTACGAATCGGCGACGTGCACAGCTTCGGGCGAAGCGAACGGCTGCGTTCGCTGGGCGGGCAAGCCTGGAACGTTCCTGGAGTCGCAGGGCAACTCGGGAGCCGGAAACTACCGCGCAGCTAGGCTGCAGTGCACGCCTCATTACCATCACTGGAGCGGCGAAGAGTTAATCCACGTCGTCGGGGCTGAGGTCGTGCCGAGCTCGACGTACGAGGTGGAGAACCTGGCGGAGAGTTGTATGGGCATCGAGGATACATGCACGGCCCTGTCCATGCCCTTGACAATTCGCACCGCTCGATTCGGAGACGTCGCTGCTCCGTACAACCCGCCGGGGACGACGACGCAGCCCGACGCCATCGACGTTACCCAGCTCGTCAACAAGTTCAAGAACCTGCCCGGGGCCCCGATTAAGCCGATCGCCCAGCTTCAACCGAACCTGCCGGAGCTTAACGCGGACATCAACGCCCTGGACGTCGTGGCCGTCGTGGACGCCTTCAAGGGCTCTGCCTATCCGTTCAGCGGCCCGTGTCCGTGTCCGTCGACCGTGATGTGCAACACCGTCGAGTGTCCCTCCGGCCCGGCCGCGTGCGTGACTGCCTTCGGTGCCGGCGCGATGTGTGTGAAGACATGCGACACCGGCGACAACGCCGGCGAGCCGTGCATCGACAACGGGCACTGCCCGGGCGGAGGCACGTGCGGCAACGTTTTCTGCCGCGACCGTTGCGGACGCTGTACCCCGTGACCTCAGCCGACGGGAATGTAACGCGCCGACACGGACCCGCCATTCGCTTCTACATGCGAGTGGCGGGTCTGTCCCTGGGATCGCCGTTGACGGACCGAGTCCCGGCGACTACGAACCGATCATGCCCGACTACACGCGCCATCAGAAGAAAATCATCGAGCGGTACTACGGCCGGCGCGAGGAGATCATGCTCGTCAAGTTGCAGGAGATCGTGACGGAACTGTACCTTGCGGAAACCGACGCTAAGCGCGATCAACTTTGGAAGCGGGCCGAGAAGGCCATGAAAGCCCTGAAGGTGCCCGAATCCGTCGCCCAACATATCCTGACCCAGGCCAAGCCCGAAATCCTGGCCAAGAACCTGCGTGGGTGGCTCCAGCCCCCCCAGGGGGCTGCGAAGGAGCGAAAAGCCTAACCCGCGAGCCGCCGGCCCGCGAATAAACCGTCCAACGGCACGAATCCACCTGTGCTGAGGCGTGGAGCCGGGTCGGCGGTTCGACCCGTTCTGCGTCGGCGTGGTTTGGATCGGTTCGTCCCCATGCTTATCATCGCCGGAACACGTGGCGACCCCTTCGAAGCTCAGGGCAGGGACGGGGTACGGGCCGGGTCGCTTCTTGAGTCTGGGGTTCGTTGATGTTCGGTGGGTTGTTCAATAGTCGTCTGAAGGCCGCCGAGAACGCCCTGAAAGAGGGGCGGCTCGAGGAGGCCTACCGCTTGGCCATCCAGCCCGATCTGCGGGAGCATCGGCGAGGGGCGGCGGTGCTGGCGGGACTGACCGAAAAGTTCATCGAACGGGCACGCAACTTCTATCGCGAGGACCGGTTCCGCGAGGCGCTCATGGACCTGGATCGAGCCGAGGCGGGCGGAGTGATGAAGGAAGAGGTCGCCGAGCTTCGTGGTTACGTGCAGACGGTAGCGGCCGAACACGAACGCCGTGAGGATTCGCGGCGGGAGCGGCTGAACGCCGCCGTCAAACGGATCGAGGGCGGATCGCTGGCCGCGGGTCGAGATATGCTGGAACGCGCCGCGGTGGAAGACCACGCGGCGCAGGAAGCACGACGCAAGGCCGAGGAACGGGCGGAGGACGCCCGGCGCACCATCGAGCACGCTGAGCGGTTGTTGAAAGCCGGTCAGGTCGCGGGCGCCGCCGAGCGCGTGAGGAAGGCTAAGGCTGTGGACGCGCACAATGAGCACGTCGCCCGACTTGAACTCCAACTATGTCAGACGGTGATGGAGAATGCGCGGACGGCGATCGTTGAGGGCAAGCTCGGTCGCGCCGCGGACGAGCTGGCCTGTGTCGGCGATCTCGGCAAGGCCCTGCCCGGTCGTCGCGAGCTGGCGGATTTGCTGGCCATGGCGCGGGATGCGTCCTCATCCGTTCTGGCTCATCAGTATGGTGAAGCCCGGCGTAAGGTCATGAGCCTGGCCCGCCAGCTTCCCGACGCGGGGTGGCTGACGACGGCCATTGAGCAGTTGCGGCAGTTGGATGAGATTCACACTGCGTTATGCGCCGGGCCGTTGGGGGATCGGGTGGTTGTGAGTCTGGGCCGCGGGCGGAATGAAATCCCGGCGCGCCGGGAGCCCGCGCGACCTGAAGGTCGCGGCTCGGAGATGGACGACACGGTTGCGATTCCGGGTCGGATCAACGTTGCGACGGGCGCGCCCGAGCGGCTGTTGATGCTCGTGGACGGCGGCGGGAGCTATTTGATCCTTCGCGGCGGGCAGGCGTCGTTGGGGCGAGCGGCCTCGGAGCATCCGGCGGATGTTCCGATCTTCAGCGACGTGGCCGAGCGACATGCCAACGTCGCCCGCGTGGACGACGACTACTTCCTGTTCGCGCTGAAGGAAGTAGAGGTCGGCGGACGCAAGACGCAGCATCAGTTGCTCCGCGACGGCGATCGGATCGTGCTGGGGAAAAAGGCGAAGTTCACCTTCCGCCTGCCGAGCCGGAAAAGTCCGTCGGCCGTCTTGGAACTGAGCGATACCACGAAGATGCCCAACGACGTGCGGCGGGTGGTGTTGTTCGATCAACATGCGACGGTGGGCAACGGACCCACCGCACACATTATGTGCCGACATGCGGGAACGCCGCTGGTGCTGTTCGAGCGCGGCGGACAGCTTTGGATTCGTCAGCAAAGCGACGGGCACGTGGACACCGAGGCCAAGTCGCTACGCTTGGGCGAACCGGTGGAGATCGGCGGAGTGAGCCTGGTGGTGGAACCGTGGAGGACGGGCAGACCGCCCACGGCGTAGGGGAATGTCGAATGTCGAATAACGAATGTCGAATCCTATGTGCCTTGGCGGCTTCAGTTATTCGCCATTCGACATTCGCCATTCGACATTGGTGGACGATAGCGGGCTCCGCATAGTTACGGTGCTTTCATGGCCTACACCTTCAAACATGGCGATCGACCGCTGGATGATTACACCATCCAGCGGGCCGTGGGTCGCGGCGGGTTCGGCGAAGTGTACTACGCCATGAGCGACGGCGGTCGCGAAGTGGCGATTAAGTACCTCAAGGAGAACCCGCAGGTCGAGCTGCGCGGCGTCGGCCACTGCATCAACCTGAAAAGCCCGCACCTCGTTTCGATCTTCGACGTGAAGAAGAACGCCGACGGCGATTACTTCATCATCATGGAATACTGCTCCGGGCCGTCGCTACGCGACCTGCTCATCGCCGAGCCGAGCGGCTTCGGCGTGGAAAAGGCGGCCTTCTTCGCCCGTGAGACCGCCAAGGGACTCGCCTATTTGCACGAGCGCGGCATCGTCCATCGCGACCTGAAGCCGGGGAACATCTTCTACGACGACGGGTACGTGAAAATCGGCGACTACGGGTTGAGCAAGTTCATCTCCGTGTCGCGGCACAGTGCCCAAACGGCGAGCGTGGGGACCGTGCATTACATGGCCCCGGAGATCGGCAGCGGGAACTACTCCCGCGGCGTGGACATCTACGCGTTGGGTGTGATCCTGTACGAGATGCTGTGCGGGAAGGTGCCGTTCGAGGGCTCCTCGATGGCCGAGGTGCTGATGAAGCATCTCACCTCGCAGCCCGAACTCGACAACCTGCCGCAACCGTTCGGCCAGGTGATCCGCAAAGCGTTGGAGAAGGACCCCAAGGACCGCTATCAGACCGTCGAGGAGATGGTCGAGGAAATGCTCGCGGGCGAGGAGATTCAAAAGAGCCTGGCGGGCTTCAGCCCTCGAAGCCTGGAAGGGGCCGTGCGACAAGCCGGCCGCGATCGCGCCGACTCGCCGCTGCCGTCGCCCAATCCGACGCCACGTTCGCCGCAGGGTTATCCCCCTCGCCCGCCCGCACGCGCAACGGACGCAGGCCCGCTTCGCGGCGGCGCTTTGCCGGACCGGGTGGCGCGAAAGATGGAGCGTATCCAGCGGAAGATCGAGCGCAAGATGGCGAAGTACGGTCCCAGGCCGGGCGGCGTCGAGGATCGCCGCGCGGCGGAGCACGCCCCGGACAGATCACCCCTCGCCCATGTGGCCCCGCGGAAGCGAATCGTGCTCGTGGGATTCCTGCTTATCGCACTCGCCCTTGGATTGGGCCTCTGTGTGGGCAACGCTTCGTGGTCGAACGGCGAGGAGCGCGGCGCGGCGGCGGGAATGCTGGTCGTGGCGATGTTTTTCGGCGTACTGCTGGGTCGAAAGGGTACAGCGTGGTTCACGGTGCAGGACGGTCCGACTTGGGCGCAGTACATGGTGCGAGCCGTCTGCGCCGCGCCGCTGCTGGCGATTGGCTGCGCTCCTATCTTTGACACGTGCGGGGGGTTGGCCGTCTGGCTGGGGCTGATCGCTACGGCGACGTTTACGAACTGGGAGAAGCTGGTCGACGGACGGACCGACGGCGAAATCAGCTTCGGGCCGGTGTTCTCGAAGTGGATTGGGGCGCTGGTGCTGACGTCGATCGCGGCCGGACTGACGGGATATCATCGGCCCGACAGGGTGATGTTCATCAGCGCCGGCGTGGCCGCGGTCGTCGCGTTCGTCATGCAAGCCGCGGCGGCGTGGATCCCGTATCGGCGACGTGATCTTCCCGCCGGCGCGGGCGATCCGGCACAGGCGGGTCGCGGACCCGCACCGACACAGACGTGCTGTCCGATGGCGGCGGGCGGCCCGCCTCCGCCGCCGGGCACGCCTTGGGCGACGCCTGCTGCGCAACCGCTAGTCCCGGATTCCGGGCAAGCCTCGTTACCCGTCGCGCGGGCGCGTTGGGCGTTGACGCGAGCATTCTGGGGGCTCGTCGCTTTCGGTCTGATGGGCGGGGCCATCGTGACGTTCTTGATCCCGCTCATCGCCAACGACATGGACCACCATGACGTTACGCTCGCGGTTATCCTGTGCACCGGCTTCGCGTCGTTCATGATCTTCGCCCTGTGCAAGACCGGGCCGGTGAAGCGGGTCGGTTTCTGGCGGGAGACGCTGCGGCCCTTCCTGATCTCGGCGAGTCTGTTCGGGATCGGCGGGACCATCACGGGGATCGCACGGGAGTGGTATCACTCCTCCACGCCGTGCGATATGGACCTGTCTTTCAATACACCCGAGGACGCCGATGTCGGGGTCGAGATTGGCGAACTCGTCAAGGTGAAGGCGCGGGTCCACGAGGCCCAAAAACGGATTGCCGCCCATGTCGGTCCGTGGCGTCTGGGAATCGAGGGCCGCGACGGTGGGATCCCACGCCGCTGCGTCGGGGATGAAGGCCGGGTGGCCCTGGTCAGCGGGCTGGTTTTTTCGTCGCTGCTGTTCCTCTCGCTCATGCTAAGTTTCCTGACGGGCGGCTCGCCGCGATCGGCCCAACCGTTTCTTCAAGACGGCGAATCCGGGTCTCTTGGAGTCGGTTCCGCGGCAGCGCCCAGCGGCGCCCGTCCGCGCCGCAGCGGGAGCGGGTTGGTCCCGCTGACCGTCGCGGCGATCATCGTGCTTTTCCTCGCCATGTTCCTCCTCCTGGCGTCCCGATGATGCGGGGTTCGCCCGCTTGCGGACGGACGCACTCGGCGATATACGTCGGGTATGGGTCGTCCTCCGCGTCGTCGCGTTTCACCTATCGGTCGCGTCGCCGTACTGCTGCTCGGAGCAGTAGGGTGCGCTTCGGGCCGGGAACGGACCCGACTTCTCAAGGACAACGACTCTCTGCGCAGGGACAACGAACGGCTCGAACGCACCCTCGCCCAGCGTGATGAGACGATCGCCTCGTTACACAAGCAGATTGATAACCTGAAGGGGTTCACTCCGGATCGTCCGCTCGACCTGTTCGCTCCGGTCAAAATCGAGATCGCAAGCCTGTCCGGCGGTGCCGACTACGACGGCAAACCGGGCGACGACGGAATCACCGTATACCTCCGGCCTCGGGACGCGGACGGGGACGCGGTGAAGGTTCCGGGGCGGATGAAGGTCCAACTGGTCGATAACACCGTGATCGGCTCGCCCCGGGTGCTCGGCGTGTATGCCTTCGATGACCCGAACGAGACGCGCAAGCTCTGGCACGCGAAATTCGGTACGCAGCATTTCTCGCTCAAATGTCCCTTCCGACCGGACGTGGAGCTTCCCAAGTCGCGGAGGGTGATGGTGAGCGCCGAGTTCATCGACCTGTTGACCGGGGCGACGCTGACGGCCAGCCAAGAGGTCGGGTTCTCGATGCCGGATCGCTGACGAGAAAACCACGGCCAAGCTGCGTTTGACCGTGCCACGTCGCATTTCTAGGTCCGAATAAAACCGACGTGAAATCCGAGGCGTGCTATGATATACTGCTACCCGTGGCGGTAGTCCGCCACGGCCGCAGGGGGGACTTTCCTTACGAACGAACGGAGGACTCAGATGTTCCGCAAGATGCCGTGCGCGGCGTTTCTTGTCGTCGTTGCCTGCCTGTCCTTCGCCGCATCCGCGAGTCGCGCGGAGGAGCCGCGGCGATACGACGGCTACAAGATCGTCCGCGTCGACGTAAAGACCCAGGCCGAGCTTGATGCCCTCGAACAACTTGGGGTCGAGATCCTCAACTGCACGCCGGGCGTCGGCCCGATGGACGTGCTGGCGTCGGCGGAGCAACTCGACGCCCTCCGCCGGATCGGACGGCCCGCGCGAATTCTCCAGGATGATGTTCAGGGAGCGGTGGATCGGGAGCGGGCGCAGCCGGCCGTGGCCCTTGCCGATCCGTTCGCTGATTTCTTCCTGAGCTATCACCCCTACGATGGCGTCGGGGGAATTGTCTGGTACCTGAACGAGCTGGTGACGCGCTACCCGACGCTGGCTTCGATGGTCAACGTCGGCGCCACGCTCGAGGGGCGGACGATCTGGGGCGTTCGCATCACGAGCAATGTCGTCGCCACGAAACCGGCTGCCGTCTATTTCGGTTGCGAACACGCACGCGAGTGGATTGCCGGTACGGTCCCACCGTACATGGCTAACTATTTCCTGGAAAACTACGGCGTCGATCCGCAGATCACGGACTTGGTGGACAACGTCGAGCTTTTCTTGATTCCAATCTACAACGTCGACGGCTATGTGTATTCGTGGACGACGTACCGCTACTGGAGGAAGAACCGGCGCAACAACCTCGACGGCACGTATGGCGTGGACATCAACCGCAACTGGGGTGAAGGCTGGGGCGGAGCGGGATCGAGCGGGACGACTAGTAATGAGACCTACCGCGGGACGGGGCCTTTTTCCGAGCCGGAGACGCAGGCGCTTCGCGACTTCTTTATCGCCCACCCCAACATCCGGGTGCAATTGGACGTCCACAGTTACGCGCAGTTGGTTCTCTGGCCGTATGGTTATACGCCGACGCTGTCGCCCGACCAATCGTTCTATCAGGAAATCGGTTCGGCGATGAAGTCGCTTATCTACGGCGTGCATGGTCTGACTTACAACATCGGTCCGGTCTATACGGCCATTTATCCGGCCTCGGGCGTTTCGGTCGACTGGACGTATTCGCAGCGGGGGATCCTGTCGTACTCCTATGAAGTCCGCGACACGGGCTTTAACGGGTTTACCCTGCCTGCGGATCAGATCATCCCCAATAATGAGGAGCTTCTGCCCGCGACACTGTATATGACCAACTCGGATTGGGTGCGCGCTCCGATGCGGTTCGAGTTCCCGGCAGGACTGCCCGCGACGGTGACGGCGGGCGCCGACACTCCGATCTCCGTGCGTATCATTCCACAGTCAGAGTCGGTCGAGCCAGGAACGGCCGACTTGCACCACCGCAACGATCCGTCGGGGCCGTTTTCGGTCACGCCATTGACGCCGCTGGGTGGGTCGGACTACGAGGCCGTCTTGCCCGCGACGAACTGTACATCATTGCCCGAGTTCTATTTCAGCGTGGAGGGCAGCGGCGGAACGCCGATGACTAATCCTCGCCAAACCCCGAGCGCACAGTATTACTCTACGGTCGTCGTAACGCAGTTCTTGCCGTTCTTCCAACAGAACTTGGAGGGCAATCCGGGGTGGACTCCACAAGGCCTGTGGGCGTGGGGGCAACCAACGGGCGGCGGCGGCCAAGGCGGTCACGCGGACCCCACATCCGGCCATACCAACAGCTATGTGTATGGATATAACCTGAGCGGCGACTACCCGAACAACATGCCCGAATACAGCTTAACCAGCCCGGCGATCGACTGCAGCGGTCGATCGGGGGTACACTTGACGTTCTGGCGTTGGCTGGGAGTGGAGCAACCGGCGTATGACCACGCATACGTGCGCGTGAGCAACAATGGAAGCAATTGGACGACGGTTTGGCAAAACGAGGCGGAGGTCGCGGATTCCACCTGGGTCCTCCAGGACGTGGATATCTCCGCCGTGGCGGACAATCAGCCGATCGTCTATTTGCGGTGGACGATGGGAACCACGGACGGCGGCTTGACCTACTGCGGTTGGAACATCGACGACGTCAGTCTCTATTCGACTCTATGCAATGGCATGGCGGGCGACTTCGACGGCGACGGAGACGTCGATCTCGCCGACTTCGCCCAGTTCGAGATTTGCTTCACCGGTCCCGGCGGCACACTCGCCCCCGGGTGCGGACCCGGCGACCTCGACGGCGACAACGACATCGACTGCGACGATTGGGCGGAATTTTCTCTCGTATGGACCGGGGGAGGGCAGCCGCCGCAGCTTGCGCAGTGTGCTTCTCAGGGCATCCCCGCGGTTTCGCAGTGGGGATCGGCGAATACGGGCCTTCTGTTGTTGACCGCGGCGACACTTGTTCTCCGTCGCGAGAGAAGTGTTTGGACGCCCTACGCAGCGCCGCACAGTCTTTGACAGGAAAAGGCGGATGGCTTTCCAGCCGGCCACCGTAGTCGTGGCCTTCGCGATCATCCCGTTCGTTCAGGCACCGACGCTCGGCGGGGCGGCACTGTCGTGTAGGGAGTGACAAGGTGCGCCACTGCTCTTGAGCAGTGATTGGATCGGCGCGTCGTCGACTGCAACGCTCACAGAGCAGCGCGTTTTTCATTAGCCGGCCACGCCGCGAAGGGTGAACCGAGGCCGCGGCGCTGTCCAAGGATTCGAAGCCCCGTGCAAGAGGGCACGGATCGCAAGCGGTTTGAATTAGCAGAGTGCGGCGTAGGTCGCGACCGTCAGCATGACGATCTTGATCTTCCGCCGGAAAAACCAATAGACGATTGAGAGCGTCATGGCTCTTCCCCCTCCGTCACGGACGCAACACCGCAACTCGTCCAGCGTCCTGGCGGCAGATCATAGACCGGCCGTCGTAAAATGTCGCCTGGGGGGGCCTTCGACCGATAACGTGGGGTGGAACGGGGCCGCAAATCGCCGCGCCACCGACGTGACCGGATGCGACGGTTATAACGACTCTAACGGCCAAGGGTCCGGGGACCATCAGCGTGTTGCCGGGTTCGTACTACGAACTGGGAATGATGGTCTGGGGGTCGGACGGTTCGCTTGTCCCGCTGCTATCACTGGCCGTGCAGGTGAAGGTCGTCGCGACGCCGACATCGGACGCCTGGACAATGAAGCCGGCCGTTCCCGCGGCCTGATCGACGATCAACCGGCCGTCCGCGGGCTGGAAATCGAACGTAACATTCCCGTCGCCGCCATTGGTGAGAGCACAGGTCAGCGTTACTTGTTCGTTCGGTTGTGGGGTCGGGTTCGAGACGTTCAGGGTCACGTTCAGGGTGGTTCCGTCACCGCCCGGCGGCGGCAATCCATCGGTCGGACCGGGCCCACCGCCGTTGCCCGGTCCCACCTCCCCGCAACCCGCGATGAGTCCGAGCAAGGCCGTCAGACCGCCTGCGATCGTCAATCGACTCCGCCGATTCGTCACCGTACCCGCTCCGGTTGAAGGCCGCTCCCGTGTTCGTTCAGGCCAATTGTACTCGCCCGCGTTGCTTGCCGACAAGATCGGCCTCCTGCGCGACTTACCCCCCTTTCCAATACTGAGAACGCGGGTCCGCCGCCTGCCGCCCGCTTGCCGAAGCCCAACCGTCCTTGGTAGGCTCTCAGAAAGCGTCCGTTCGAGGGTGTTTGCCGCAAGCAGCTTAAACCGGCTATAGTAGATGAACCGATAACTTGTGGACGGGAACGTCAAAAGTCCTTGTGGGGACGAGCCTTACGGAATGTCTCCGGGTGACGGCGACCGGCGTGCGAGGCTCTTGCAGGATGCGTATTGGGGCGAATGGAACGCTTCATCGCCGTGCGTCGGCCCTCGGGCCTCGCGCCGTCGCCCTCCTTCTGCCCGCCTTGCTCAGTGCCGCCGGGTGCAATTCCATCCTCAACGGATGGCTTGACCCCACCAGCCTCGGCAACTACCAACGAACCTCCACCAGCGAAATCCGAACCTCGTTGACCCTGGAGGATAATCCCGGGGCGATTCCCGGCGCGGTTCCACCGTCGCTGGAGGACCAGCGGATGGTCATGGCCGAGTACCCCATTTCCGCCGGGGACACGCTGGCGGTTGAGATTAACGAGCTGCGGCAGCGGCAAGTCGCCTACCAGGCGCAGACCCAGGTCTCCTCGGCGGGATATGTGAACCTGCCGGTGGTTGGTCGCGTCAGCGCGGCGGGACTTACCGTCCCTGAGTTCCAGGAGGCCTTGGTCGAGTCCCTGCGCGATCGAAACGTCCTTCTCGACCCCGAAGTCACCGTCAACCCGCTGTACCTCCAGAAGGCGACCTACTCCATTTTCGGCGTCGGAGTCAGCGCCGCGACCAACGCGCCGTTGCGGGCCGGCACCTTCCCGATCCGTCGTCCCGATCTACGGGTCCTCGAAGCCATCAACCAGGTCGGAGGCTTGAACGAGTTCGTCACTGAGGTTTATGTCTTCCGGACCGATCCCGGCGCGGCGGGACTCCCGTCGCCCCCGCATCCGAGTGCCCCGATGGAGAAAAACGAGCATCACGAGCCCTCGACGCCGCGATCGGGCCAGGACGCGGAGGAGAGCGGAAACCGCGGCGGGGCGACGAAATCGCCCGAAGCCGGAAACGGGTCACGGCGCACATCGCCCCAGCAGGAGCTTCTCGACGTCGTCGCCCCGGCGCCGAAGGGACCAACCCCGCCGTCGAAGAAGGACGACATCCCGGAGACGTTGGAACCCGAGCCGACGCAACCCTATATCTACGTTAACAACGAGTTTGTCCCCAATCCGTCCTATGCAGGGCCGCGCGGGCTGAAGCCCGCGGCTCAGGGCGCGGGTTCGCACGGCGAAACCGCGACGGCGACACCCGATATCTCTCCGTTCGAGAACGCCACGCCGGCGGTCAACTGGTCGCGGATCGCGGGGGAGTCTTCGTATCGCGTGCTGGTCATCTCCGCCGAGGCCCTGCGCTCGGGCGACGCGGAGATCAACATCTTCGTCCGCGCCGGCGACGTCATCCGGATCGTCAGCGGGCAGGTCGGCGTATACTACGTGATGGGTCAGGTCAACCGCGTGGGCACGTTCGCGTTCAACACCGAGCCGGTTACGCTCAAGGCGGCGATCGCGGCGGCGGGCGGGCTGTCGGCGCTTGCCTGGCCGGACCGGTGCACGGTCTACCGGCGGTTGGGCCAACGCGAGCAGATGATCCAGGTGAACCTCGACCGTATTTTCGCCGGCCTAGACCCTGACTTCACGATCAAACGCGGCGACATTGTCAACGTGGGAACGCACCCGTTCGCTCCCTTCCTGGAGCGGATTCGCGCTCTGAGCTTGCCGAACCCGGTGAACAACGTGGGCTACAGTTTTACGTACGCCCGGAACTTTGCGGATGTGGATTCCTATTCCGTGAAAACGAACCCGGCTAATGAGCCGAAGAAGTTTCCGAATCTGTTTCCCTAGAGTGCGGGCATGAGCGTCGCCCTGGCATCCGAACCCAGAGCGCAAGCGACGGGTCAAGACCCCGCGCTGACGCTTGGGGTTCGGATTGTCGTCGTCGCGGTGCTGGTTCTGTTGGCGTATTGGGGACCGATCCGGCATTACCTTGTGGCGCGATGGATTGCCGACGGGAACTGGTCGCACGGGTGGCTGATTCCGTTGTTCAGCGTGTACTTCCTGGTGATGCGGCGGGAGGAACTCGCGCTTTGCACGCCGAGGGCGAACTATCTCGGAGCAGTGATACTCGCGCTCTCGCTGACGGCCTACTTTTGGAGTGCGTGGCGAGCGCGGATGGCCTATCCGCAGACGCTCTCGATTGTCGGAACGATCTTCGGCGCGACGCTGCTGCTGGGCGGTTGGAGCGTGATGCGGATCGCATGGTTCCCGATCCTGTTCTTGTTGTTCGCGATTCCGCTTCCGCAGTCGATCTATGTCGAGTTGACGCGTCCGCTGCGGGAGTTGGCGTCCACGGCGGCGGCGGCGATGATGCCCCTGTTCATACCGGGACTGCACACCGAGGCCCAAGCGGTGGTCATCGACTTCATGAGGCCGGGGATGCCGCCGGGCCAGTTGAACGTCGAGGAGGCGTGCAGCGGGATGCGCTTGATGATGGCCTTCGTCACCCTGGGAGTCGCGATGGCGTATCTCGGCGATCGACCGCTGTGGCAGCGGGTCATCATGGTGGCGAGTTGCTTGCCGATCGCGGTGTTGTGCAACGCCGTCCGCGTGACCACCACCGGATTGTTGACTATCACCGGACGCGCCGACTACGCCCAGGGGACGCCGCACCAGCTTCTGGGAATCCTGATGTTGGTGATCGCCCTGGGGTGCTACTCGTTGATCGGATACGTGTTGAGCCATCTGTTCGTCGAGGCTGCGGACGAGGCCGACGCCTCGCCGGCGTCGACCGGAAACTGAGCGCATGACCACACTCGCCACCACCGTGCAGGAGCGGATCGCGTTGCCCACGCCGGCGCGCGGCGGCGGCGAGGGCTTCGTTCCGCCGAGCGCTTCCGACGTGGTGGCGATGCTGCGGCGGCGGAGCGTACTGATCATCCTGTTGTTCATCCTGTTTTCGGGGCTGGCGGTCGGGGGATTCGTCGTCTGGTGGTTTGTTTTCCCGGGATATCGCGGGGAGTGCCTGGTCGAGTGCGTGTCGAACCTTCCGGAGAAGGAGTTGACCCTCGAACAGCAACGCCTGCAACAGGACGAGCACGAACGCTTCGTGCTCACCCAAGCGCAGTTTCTGAAGAGTCCGACCATTCTCGGCGAGGCGCTGAAAATCAACGCCGTGAAGGAGACGGATTGGTATAAGACGGTCATCCGACGGAAGCGAGAACCGCTTCTGGTGCTGGACCGCGACCTCGGCGCCGGGCCGGTTCGGGGGACGAACCTGCTCCGCGTCGCCATTGAGTGCCGCAACCTGAGGGATCCCGCGGTGATCGTCAACGAGGTGGTCAACCAGTGGTACCACACGGTCAAGAAGCGGACGGCCGAGGAGTTCGCGTCCGACGCCCTCGACGCGGCGCGCAAGGAAGAAGCCGACCTCGAAAAGGAGATCGCGGAGAAGCGCGAGCGGCTGAAGGCCATCGCCCAGCGCCTCCCCGCGGGCGCCCGGTTGAACCCCGGCGAGAACATCACCGCCCAACAGGTGCGGCAATTCGGCGAGCAGGTCGCGCAACTGCAACTGGAGATGTCCCAACTCGAGCAGTATCGCACGATGTACAGCGACCCGGAGGGGGTGGCCGTGACGGCCGAGGATCGGGCGATCGTCGAGCAGGACCCCCAGGTTGCGGAACTGGCGCGACTCCTCTTCCTTTTGCAGCAGCAGCGGGCCGCCGACGAAAAGGTCTTCGGGGGAGGGCACGCCGTTCTGCGGCAGTCGGACGCCCAGATCGCGGCGGCGGAGGCGAAGCTGAGCCAACTGCGTCTGGAAAGGCTTCGTGAGCGGCGGGCCGACATTCGTGAGGCCACCAACACCGCCTATGACAACACGCGGCACGCCCTGTTCCTCGCCCAGGAGAACCTCGCCAAAGCGGAGGCCGAGCTGCAGGACCAGGACCGCCTCCTCTTCGACTACACCGAGCTGGACAATCAGATTCTTCACGACATCGAGTTCAAATTACAACTCAGCAACTACGTCAAGAGCCTCGCCCGCATCAAGAGCCAGCGCACGGCGATCAACGTCAACGTCGCTCAGCCCGCGATTGACCCGTTGGAGCGGAACACGCCCAGTCTCTTTCTTCTCCCCGTCGGCATCTTCTTCGCCTTGTTGCTCGCCGTGGGCATCGGCTTGGCCGCCGAATTGATGGACAAGTCCGTCCGCACGTCGCAGGACATCGTCCGTCACCTAGACGTCGCGATGCTCGGGGCGATTCCGGATACGGACGATGAGGAGGTGGCAATCGACCCTGTGGAAACGGCCGTGCGCGATCACCCGCAGTCGATGGTGGCCGAGGCGTTCCGCCGCATCCGCACGAACCTCCAGTTCAGCGCACCGGCCGAGCGGCAGCGCTCCATCGTCGTGACCAGCCCCCGTGCGGGCGATGGCACGACGACGGTGGCGTGTAACCTGGCGATGACCGTCGCGCAGGGCGGGCGGCGCGTGCTGCTCGTCGATGCGAATTTCCGCCGACCGGGGCTGCATCAGGTGTTCGACGCGGTCAAGGCCAAAGGACTCAGCAATATCCTGATCGGCGACGGCGATCTCACTGCCTACGCGGTCAAGACCGACATCCCGCTGCTCGACGTGTTAGGCGGCGGACCGACGCCGCCGAATCCCGCCGAACTGTTGGGCAGTCCGCAGTGCCAGGCGTTTTTGCAGGACGCCGTCTCGAAGTATGACCAGGTCATCATCGACACGCCGCCGATATTGCTCGCCAGCGACGGGATCGTCTTGGCGACCGCAGTGGACGGCGTCATCCTCGTCGTCCGAGCGAAGAAGGATTCGCGCGGCGTGGCCCGCCGGGCCTGCACTCTGCTCGCCGATGTCAGCGCCCACGTGTTCGGGGCCGTCCTCAACGCCGCCCAGGTCACCCGCGGCGGATACTTCCGCGAACAGCTTCGGGCCTACTACGACTATCGCCCCGATGAGGGCGCAGCCGAATCGAGTGCGCCCTTGGCGCCCAAGAAAAGCTGAGAGCGTGCGCCGCTTCGTTGTGACGGCCGCAAACGCCGCCTATAATCGTTCCCGCGACGGGATGCCTACAAACCCCCTCTCCCTTCTAGGGAGAGGGCTAGGGTGAGGGTCGAAACACCCCGTCGGACTGCGAGACGTCATGCGTTCGATTACGATGCTGGATCTTCGCGGCGAATACAACCTCTTCCGTGAGGAAATCCGCGCCGCCGTCGATTCCGTTCTGGAGAGTCAACAATTCATCGGCGGCCCGGCGATCACGGAACTGGAGGAGGCGTTCCGCATGCGCTACGGCGTCGGTCATGCGATCGCCGTCGGCAGCGGAACGGATGCTCTGCTCTGCACTTTGAGGGTCCTCGGCATCGGACGCGACGACGAAGTCATCGTTCCGTCGTTCACTTTTTTTGCAACCGCCGGCACCGTCTGGCGCGTCGGGGCCAAACCTGTCTTCGTCGATATCGACCCGCGCACATTCAATATGGACGCCACGAAAGTTGAGCGGGCCGTCACGTCGAAGACGCGTGCGATCATGGCCGTGCATTTGTTCGGTCAATGCGCCGATATGGACGCAATCAACGCCGTGGCGGCGAGGCACCAACTGAGGGTGATCGAGGACGCTGCACAGGCGATCGGGGCGACATACCACGGTCGTTTCGCGGGAAAGCTCAGTGATGTCGCCTGCCTTTCGTTTTATCCCACGAAGAACCTCGGCGGGTTCGGTGAAGGCGGGATGATCCTCACCGACGACGGCGAGCTCGCCGCCGTCGCCCGGCAGCTTCGCAACCATGGTGAATCGCAGCGCTATCATCACGATCGCGTCGGCGGCAACTTCCGGCTCGATACGATGAAGGCCGCGATTCTACTCGTGAAGCTGCGGTATTTGGACGAGTTCACACGCCGACGACGGCACAATGCGAGTCGCTATGGCGAACTGCTGAGCGGGCATCCTGAGACCCCTCTCCCCCATCGGGGGAGAGGGCAGGGTGAGGGGGTGACAACGCCCTACGTGCCGGAAGGCCACGGTCCGGTGTATCACCAATATTCGATCCTCTGTGATCGACGGGATGAACTGGGCGCATTTTTGCGTGATCGCGCCGTGGGGACGGGCGTCTACTACCCGGTTCCGTTGCATCGGCAGCGTTGCTTCGCGTCGCTGGGTTACGGCCCCGGATCGCTGCCGATCACCGAGCAAACCTGCTCGCGGATCCTGTCGATACCCTGTCACCCGATGCTCACGGACGACGATGTGCGGTACATTGCCTCGTGCATATGCGAGTTTTGCGGCACGACGTTTGCGACATCGGGCGAAGCAATGAATCAGAGCCGGGAGCGCAAGCGACCGGTCAATGTCGCGACCCCTCGCTCGCGCTCGGGGCTCGGATCGTTGTGAGGTGCTGAGCAAACGATGCGGACGTTGGTCACCGGCGGTGCGGGATTCCTGGGCAGTCATCTGTGCGATCGGCTGCTCGCCGACGGGCATGAGGTCATCGCCCTCGACAACCTCTTCACCGGCGCGAAACGCAACATCGCCCATCTGCTCGGGCGGACCGATTTCGAGTTCGTCCGCCACGACGTGGTCAACCCGATCCTGTTGGAAGTGGATTGGATTTTCAACCTCGCCTGCCCGGCCTCGCCGATTCACTATCAGTCCAACCCGGTCAAAACGGTGAAGACGTCGGTGATGGGCACGCTCAACATGCTCGGCCTCGCCAAGCGGGTCAAAGCTCGCATTCTGCAGGCTTCCACCAGCGAGGTGTACGGCGACCCCCAGGAGCATCCGCAGCGCGAGGACTATTGGGGCAACGTCAACCCCATCGGCCTGCGAAGCTGTTACGACGAGGGGAAACGCGTGGCCGAAACATTGACCATGGACTACCACCGGCAAAACCGCGTCGACACGCGGATCCTCCGCATCTTCAACACTTACGGGCCGCGGATGGCGATCGGCGACGGGCGGGTGATCTCCAACTTCATCGTGCAGGCCCTTCGCGGGGAAAAGCTCACCATCTACGGAGAAGGGTCGCAGACGCGATGCTTTTGCTACGTCGATGACATGGTCGATGCGATGGTCGCGTTAATGACTTACGACGGCCCCGACGCTTCCGAACCGGTCAACGCCGGCTCCGAGGACGAGCGCTCCATGAATGCGATCGTCGATTGCGTCGGAGAAATCGTGGGCCGCAAGCTGCCCATGGAGCGCCTGCCGCTGCCCAACGACGATCCCACGCGCCGCCGCCCCGACTGCACCCGCGCCCGGGAACGCCTCGCGTGGCGCCCGCGCATCGCCCTCCCCGACGGCCTCCGCAAGACGGTGGAGTATTTCCGCCAAGTGGCGGCGATGCGCGGTCAGAGCAGCAGCTAGAACAGCGTCGTTTAGTCGGCGGGTCTTCCATCTCTGAGATTCGCGTAGGGCAAGAGGGCAAGTTGCTATCGGGTACCTCCGCGTTGTTCAAGAACCGGCTAGCTTTGCCCGCGGAGCGTTCGCACGTCCGCCACTGCGTCCCACGAGTCCCCGTCCGGCGCCGAGGCGATGGCCTGTCGAACAGATTCGCTGGGCTCCCTTCCCAACCCGGCGAATCGACCGGACCGGCTCCGATACTCGTCGCGAATCCGGCGTAGGTACTCGCCCATCCGCTCGAAGCCGTCGGTTTCGCGGCTCACCTCCGCACGCATGGCCCTGACCTCATCCACCACGTTGTGCGTAGGCTCTCTGATCGTCGGCTCTTTGGCCACATGTTCGATTATACCCAGCGCTGGCCGTCTCCGACAGGCGCTGCGACACACGGGTTCTAAAACAACAACGCTTGGTCAGCCGCGGGTTTGCCGTCATCCGAGGGGCGGTAGGGGAGTCCGAGGTGTTCGTGGGCGTGGCGGGTCGCTTGTCGGCCTTGGCGGGTGCGGATGACGAAGCCGATCTGCAAGAGATAGGGTTCGACCATATCTTCGAGGGTGTCGCGCTCCTGGCCCATAGTGGCGGCCAAGGCTTCGATGCCCGCGGGGCCGCCGTTGTAGACCTTGATGAGCGCGGCCAGGAACGCGCGGTCGAGTTCATCCAATCCCAACGCATCAACTTGCTGAATGTCCAAGGCCTCATCGACGACTTTCTTGGTCAGCACGCCGTCGCCGCGGACCTGGGCGTAGTCGCGGACGCGCTTGAGCAAACGATTGGCCACGCGTGGCGTACCTCGGCTTCGGGCGGAGATCACCTCCAACGTGCCGGGCTTGGTGGTCAATTCAATCTTGCCGGCTGAGCGGTGCAGGATCGTGGTCAGTTCGTCGGGTGTATAGAAGTCCAGGTGGTATCGGTGGCCGAAGCGGTCGCGGAGCGCCCCGCTGAGCATCCCGGCCCGCGTCGTCGCCCCGATCAAGGTGAACCGCCGCAGCGCGAAATTGACCACCCGTCCGCTCAGTCCGCCCTCGATCGTGAAATCGACGCGGAAGTCCTCCAACGCGGGATAGAGGAACTCCTCGACGATGGTTGGTAGGCGATGGATTTCGTCGATGAACAGCACGTCGCCGGTTTCAAGGTTCGTGAGCAACGCCATGAGGTCGGCCTGCTTGGCCAGCGACGGGCCGGAAGTGATCCGCGGCGGCTTGCCGGTCATTTCCCGTGCGATCACGTTGGCCAGCGTCGTCTTCCCCAAACCCGGCGGACCGTCGAGGAGGATATGCTCCAGCGGCTCGCCGCGACGTTTGGCGGCCGACATGGCGATTTCCAGTTTCTCGAGCACCGCCCGCTGGCCGACCATTTCGGCGATGCGCTTGGGGCGCAGGGCGGCGTCTACAGGCTCATCGCCCGCTCGCGGTTGGGCGGTAATGACGCGGTCACGGGTCATGCCCGCTGCGCTCGAAGAGCGAAGTTCAAAGTCCAAAGTTCAAAATGCAAAAAGGCTGAGGCAAACGCCGGCGCATCGAGCTCCGTTCTTTGAATTTTGAACTTCGAACTTTGTACTTCTTTGTTCATCCATCCACTCCCGTCTTAATCCTGTACGCCACTCGCACCCATTCGTCCGGCGATTTCAGATCGGGGTGCAACTGCCCGGCCCGCTCCAACCAACGCTCTGCGTCGCCGCGCGGATCGCCCCAGGCGACCAGGACCTCCAGTGCGTCGCGCTGGGCCGACGAGAGCTGAGCGGTTCTGCTTGGGGCAGATGCGTCACCGGCCAGCGCCAAGTCGGCCATCTTGCCCTTCAGTGTCGCGATGACCAGTTCCGCGGCGCGGGCGCCGATTCCCGGAAGGCGTGCCAGGGCTTTGGCATCGCCGGACTCGATCCACGAGGCGATCCGTCGCACCGGTTCGGCCAACGCTTTCATCGCCTTCCGCGGGCCGATCCCCTTGACGCTCACGAAGCGGGTGAAAAACTCGCGGTCCTCAGGATGCAAGAACCCCAGAATCCGCGGCACCAGGTGGCCCGACGAATGGTTGCCTTCGTAGAACTGGATGGTGTGCAGGGTCACGAGCTGTCCGCGATAGGCGGCCAACTCCGAGATCGCAAAATGCGGCACCAGCACCTCGCGGGCGATCCCGTCGCGATCCAGGACGATCGACTCCTCGTTCACCTCGATCAGCGTGCCGGTCAGCCGAACAATCATCTGACGATCCGTGGCCTTTCGGGGTCAATGCGGAATGGTGAATGCGGAATGCTGTTGTCATGCTGAGCGGAGCGAAGCATCTCCGTCTTGGGAATAGACCCTTCGCTTCGCTCAGGGTGACAGCAGCCCGCGCTCGCTCCATCCCGCATTCCGCATTCCCCATTCAGCATTCGCTTTGCGACGTCGCCCGCGCAGCACAGCGCGATCGCCAGGGCGTCGGCCACATCCGCCGGTTCCGGCAAAGCAACCAACCCGAGCGTGACGTGAATCGCTCGCTGCATCTGAGCCTTGGTCGCTCGGCCATTGCCGGTGAGATATCGTTTGACCCTCGTCGCGGAGTAGCTACGCACGTCGATGTCCAGCCGCGCCGCCGCGAGCAGGATCACCCCCCGCGCGTGGCCCATCAGGATCGCCGTCCGTGGATGGTTGTAATGGGAGTAAAGCTGCTCGACGGCGACGACCCTGGGGCGATGCTCGGTGAGGATCGCGGAGATGTCGTGCTCGATCGCCGCAAGGCGCGCGGGCAGCGGGAGCGTGGGATCGAAGCGGCACACGCCCGCGTCCACCACGCTCGGATGATCGCCGTTCGACCGTAGGACGGCGTAGCCCGTCACCCCCAGCCCCGGATCAATCCCACACAGCACCGCATCCATGCGACGACCGTCTCCTTGCGTGCTCCCAGCGTCAGCCGGCAACTCGACGGTGTCAAGTTTACGTCGAGGAGGCAAAGGGACATAGGGACTGAGGGACGAGAGTTCAGCGGCCTCGGTCGCGTCATCGCAAGGCAAGCCGTGTGATCGAGGCTACGGCAAGCTCCAACGTCCTTCAACATGGACATGTCCGCAACCGGAACCGTGGACATGCCCCCTGGCGAGCCTGAGCCACTTGCTGCCGCGGCGGTCGAAGACGTAGATATTGACCGGACCCGGCGGGGGCGGGATCTCTACGACCCGAACCGGTCCGGGATGAACGCGAGCCGCTGGGGCCTCATGCACCTCCACGACCCGCGGGGCCGGCGTTCTCGCCACCGCGACCATCCAATGCCTGCCGTCGAACACGTGCCCGCAGCCGCGCCCGTGGTGGTGCCTGCCGCGGAGCACCACGTATCGCGCGCCGTCGTAGTAATGGACGCACGCGGGCGTACAAATGTGCCCCGGCTCGACCTGGACCACCGTCACTTGCCGCGGCGGCGGGTCGTCGTAGTAGTTAAACGAGAATGCGCCGCCGGAGCAGCCCATCCCTGTAAGGACCAAGCCTGCTGCTAGTCCAACGAGATTTGCGCGAGTGAACATACCAAAGTCTCCCACGATCCGTATGGAATCCCTTCAAACCATCACTAGTTTCGACACGCCGCGGGGGCGAACGTTAGCCCTTCAGGCCGCCCGGCGGGCCCCGTTCGCAGCTAGCTCAGGGCCGTAACAACGGTCTTGACCTCCGTGTAGTTGGCCAGGCCGTATTCACCCAATTCACGTCCGATGCCGCTCATCTTAAAGCCGCCGAAGGGAGCCGTGGTGTCGAACACATTGTAACAGTTGATCCAGACCGTTCCGGCCTTCAGACCCGCGGCGATGGCGTGGGCCTTGCCGATGTCTTTCGTCCAGACGGCGGCAGCCAAGCCGTACATGGTGTTGTTGCCCCGTCGGATGGCCTCGTCCACGTCCTTGAAGCGGAGCACGGTCAGCACCGGCCCGAAGATTTCCTCCTTGGCGATGGTCATGTCGTCGCGCACGTTGTCGAACACCGTCGGCTCGATGAAGTACCCCGCCCGGTCGATCCGCTTTCCGCCGGCCACGCAACGGGCGCCCTCCTTCTGACCCGCGGAGATATACCGCATCACCGTGTCGCACTGCTCCTGGGAGACCTGCGGCCCGTGCGTGGTGGCGTGGTCGAAGGGGTCGCCGATCTTCTGCTTTTTCGCCCGTTCGGTCAGGATGTTGAGCACCTGGTCGTAGACTTTGTCCTCGACGAAGAGCCGCGAGCCGGCACAGCAGCACTGTCCCATGTTGAAGAACAAGGCGAAGTAGGCGAACTTCGCGGCCGTGTCGACGTCCGCGTCGGCGAAGATGATGTTGGGACTCTTGCCGCCCAGTTCGAGCGTCACGCGCTTGAGGTTGGTCTCGGCGGCGGCCTTGAGGATCGCCTTCCCCACTGCGGTGCTGCCGGTGAAGGCCACCTTGTCGATGTCGGCGTGGTGGGCGATCGCCGCCCCCGCCGTCGGCCCGAATCCGGGGACGACGTTGACGACGCCCTCGGGGAACCCCGCCTCCATAGCAAGTTCCGCGATGCGTAGGGCGGTGAGCGGCGTCTGTTCAGCCGGTTTGAGAACGCTCGTGCAGCCGCAGGCCAGGGCCGGGGCCCACTTGTAGGCCTGCATGAGCATGGGGAAGTTCCAGGGGATGATCTGCCCGCACACCCCGACCGGCTCGTGCCGCGTGTAAGCATGAAACGGTCCCGCGACGGGCAGCGTTCTGCCGTGAATCTTATCCGCCCACCCGGCGTAGTAGCGGTAGAGCGACGCGGTGCCCGGCACGTCGCCGGTGAGCGAGTCGCGGATCGGCTTGCCGTTATCGAGGGTCTCCAGCGCGGCCAGCTCCTTGGCGTTGGCTTCGATAAGGTCGGCCAGCTTGTTCAGCAGCCGCCCCCGATCCGCCGGGGCCATGGTCCGCCAGCCCTTCGACTCGAACGCCTTTCGTGCGGCCTTGACCGCCAGATCGACGTCGGCCTTGTCTCCCTCCGCTACTCGACAGATCACGTCGCCCGTCGTCGGGTTGATCGTCTCGAACGTTTTACCTGAAACGCTCTCGACCCACTTCCCGTCGATGAGCATCTTCCGGTCCTTCACCTTCGGCGGTGCAATGGTTTCCATCGTCGTCATGGTTTAGTTTCACCTTTCCTTGTTCGCGCGCCCCATCAGAGCCGCGACCGTAAGGGAGCGGACCTTTGCGCCTATCGCCGGGAGCACCAGCGACCGGACGGTTCAGAGCCGCGAGCGGTAGCGACCGGACCGTTTGCTCCTCGCGCCGCCCGACTCGCCCCCAGATTACCGAACAGAGGTGAGTCTGACAATCCGCAATGCGAGGCTCCAGCCTGCACGCGCCACGCGCCGTCAGTTCTTCCGGAGCTTTGACATTCGTTCGCGGGCCATCCTATGATTCCGCTACGATGCGCCCGGAGGATGTACGCGAAAAGCTACGAAAGCGACCCTTTCAACCGATTCGGCTCTTCCTTTCCGACGGCGCCCACTACGACGTGCGACACCCGGATATCCTGATCGTCGGACGGACCGAAGTGATTCTTGGGTTGCCCGGCGGAAACGGCGACCTTCCCGAGCGCTTCGCGTCGATCGACCCGCTTCATATCGTTCGCATCGGACCCATCGACGGCCGGACATCTTAGAGTGCATCCTAGAACCCCTCTCCCCTGCTGGGGGGTCAGACGAGCCGACCGAGGGTCAGACGAGCCGACCGAGGAGGGAGGGTCCGGGAGGATCCGAGGGTAGGGTGAGGGGGTTTCAGGACGCACTCTTAGTACTACAGCGCTAAGTTCGTCCGCGGGGTCGGAAAGGGCATTTGCGATTCAGGCCGCTTTAGCGGCCTTCCCGCCGCCGAAGGCGGCGCCTCAGGCCAGCCGTTTACGGCTGGTAACGCGTTCGAGCCCGGACCCCTCTTCCAGCCCGTTTCAACGGGCTTCTCGTAACCGCGCAAGCCCGTTGAAACGGGCTGCCAAACCCGGTGTCTTTCTCCGCCGTAGCCAGCCCTCAAAGGGCTGGCCTAATCGCCCCGGCTTCGCCGGGGAAAGACCGCTGAAGCGGTCTACTGCAATGGAATCTGAACACGACCGACGATGATCCTCTCAACCCTTCGCCGGAGAACCAAAACGTAGCGTTGTAGTACTATCAGGTGCGGCTCTTGCCCGTGGTTGCGTTGCGTTCCTGGAATGATACGGGCCCGCACCGTCCTTGGCCCCATGGGCAAATACGTCTCCCTACCGACGGCGCTCCGCCGCGCATGACGACGCCGCCCGCGAGTCGCCTTCACGCGACCCGCGGGCGGCCAATGCTTTCATCCCACTTCCCTGCTTCTCTCCCGCCCCGATGACTACCTCGCCGTACGGGCTATCGCATTCCCCCTCGCGCCCGAGGGTGTACCTTCATCCCTCTCCCCCGTTGGGGAAAGGGCAGATCCAGTTACCCCTCTCCCCCGTGGGGCGTCGGACGAGCCGACCGAGGAGGGAGGGTCCGAGGGCAGGGTGAGGGGGTTTCGGGATCGGGTGTTATAGACAACCCCTACCCGCGCACCATCGCCCGACGACGCACGATGACCACCGTTGCGGCTGTCAGCACTAGCCCAACTTCCGCACCCGTGATGCGAAATTCGGTCTTTTTTGACCCTTGGCAGGCCGGCAAACGCCCTTTTCGCAGCTAAAAACGCGGGTTCACAGCGCTCAAGGGTCAATATAGTGACTAATTCATTGCAGAATTGT
>JAZDHF010000166.1:0-3713 GCA_043806315.1 Planctomycetota bacterium
AACAACTCTTCAACTCCAATAACGCACCGAGGTATGAATAATCCGGGTTAATTTGATCGAACGACTCTGGAAGTTCACCAAGAACAAAGCCCTGTACGGGCGTCACTACAAAACATTCGACGCCTTTCAGAAGGCCATCGACGCGTGTTTGGATCGTGTCAGCACCGAACACCGCGACGCCTTGAAACTCCTCATGACCCACCATTTCCAGACGTTTGACAAAGCGTCATTATTAGCCGCGTGAGGTATAGTTGGTGTAGGTCTTGCCCTTGCACTGCCTCTTGGTCGTTCGGATGTACATGTTCACTATATGACCATACACTGCCTTTCTTGTCAAGAGAAATCTGCAAATAATTAGTCACTATATTGACCCTTGAGCGCTGTGAACCCGCGTTTTTAGCTGCGAAAAGGGCGTTTGCCGGCCTGCCAAGGGTCAAAAAAGACCGAATTTCGCATCACGGGTGCGGAAGTTGGGTTAGGGTCGATGCCCGTGCGCTCGATGAGTTTGCGGATCACGAGCGCGGCCAGATCGTCGACGGACGACGCTCAATGCGCCTCCGTATCGACCCACCGGCGTCCGCACGGCATCAACCACTACTGCTCGTCGCATGGCAGTCACAAAGAATGCGGAACGGTTGTCACCCTGAGCGAAGCGAAGGGTCTGTTCTCGCGATTGAGATGCTTCGCTTCGCTCAGCATGACACCGCTCATTCCGCATTCACAACTCCGCATTCAGCATTCAGCGAAATACGGTGCCGGTTCGTAGCGACCGTCACCGGAGCTTTCATTCAGCCGCCGCAGCAGACCGCGGACGGTTCGCGATCCGATTTCGTCGATCCAGGTTAACGGGCCCTTGGGATAATTCGTGCCGAGCCGCATCGCGGTGTCGATGTCCTCGCGCGTAGCGACGCCTCCGCCGAAGGCGAGCGCGGCCTCGTTGAGGATCGCGGCGAGAATGCGGGCGAAAACGTATTGTTCGGCGCCGCCCGCCTGCCGCGCCCCTCCGCGCTCCGCGAACGCCTTCACCGCGCCCGAAAGAAGCGGCGAAAGCTGGAAGCTGCGACGATCGACGGGTACGGCGGGGAGCCTGCGGTCCTCGCTGTAGGCGTAGAACCCTCGACCGGTCTTTCGGCCAAGGTGGCCGGCGGCGACCAGGCGCCGCTGAATCTCATGCGGCGCGAACCGCGGATGATTGTCCATTTGCTCCCACACGGAGGTGCTGACGGCGAGGTTCACATCGAGCCCCACCAGGTCCATCAATTCGAACGGGCCCATCTTGAACTTGCCGTGGGTACGCATCACATTGTCGATCTCATCCACGCCGGCCACGCCTTCTCCGAGCAGCCGCAGGGCCTCAAGGTAATAGCCGCGAGCGACGCGGTTGACGATGAACCCCGGCGTGTCCTTCGCGCGGACAGCGGTCTTTCCCCACGCGACAGCGGTAGTGAAGGCCAGATCGACCGCGGCCGGGTCGCTCTGCCTACCCGCGACGATCTCCACCAGCGGCATCACCGCGACAGGATTGAAAAAGTGCATGCCCACGACGCGCGACGGATAGCGGACCGCTTCCGCGATCTTTGAGACGGAAAGCGATGACGTATTGGTCGCCAGAACCGTGCCCGCGCGTGTCACCTGTTCGAGTTGCTGAAAAACTCTGCGCTTGCTATCGAGATCTTCGATGACCGCCTCGATGGCGAGTTCCACATCGGGCAGCGAACGAGCCCTTTCCATCGCAGGGAGAGGGGCGCGGGTGAGGGGAGAGTCGCTGCGGGCGATTTCACCCAGCGCCGTGGTGTCAGCGTAAGTCACTCGGTTCAAAACGGCGTCGCGATCCGCCTCGGACAACTTCCCCTTTCCCACACTGCGGTTCAAGTTTCGCTTGATGTTCTCAATGCCTCGCTGCACGAACTCGGGTTCGACGTCGAGGAGGTAGACGGCACAGCCTTGCGTGGCCGCCAGTTGGGCGATCCCCGCTCCCATCGTGCCCGCGCCGATCACGGCTATGGACTGGACCATGCCTCGCCTCTCGTTCTCGAAATCCCAGAATCCGCCGGCCCGCCCCAAAAAAGGCTTGACGGCCCGAACGTGGGAACGTATCATGGCGGCATTCCATTGTCCCGTCGTCGGGGAGGAGAGTCTGTGGGTCACCTGTAGAGGAGGAGAGTTTATGCGTTCCACACCGCTCGGCATTCTTGTTTGCGCTTCCGTTTTCGTCATGCTGGCTCAGCCGCCCAGCGTGCTCGCGGGGACCTGCGCTTGCAACTCTGACGTCAGCAACAACGGCTCTGTCCAATTCATCGACGTCGTTATCGTTGCCGAATGCGCCAGAACCGGCACGTGCACCGGCTGCGTCAACGATTGCGACATCGATTGCGACGGCGACGTCGATTACTACGACGCGGGCGTCGCGGCGTGCGCCTTCGATGCCCAGTCCAACTGCTGCGCGGAGGCGGACGGCGCCTGCACGGGCGCGAATAACAGCACTCCGGCATGCGTGATCACTACGGACAACTTCTGTTCGCTGTTTAGCGGGGCGTGGCATGGTAACAATTCGATTTGCGTTGGCGCCGAGGCTGTTGAAATTCCCACGGTCTCAACCTGGGGGCTGCTCGCCCTGGGGGTCAGCATCCTCATCGCGGCCACGCTCGTGATCCAGCGCCGCGCACTCTGCAAAGCTGTCGCCTAGTCCGGTCGCCGGTTGAGCGTTGTGAGCGTCGCCGCGGCACTTGTTCAGGTGTGCGGCGCGTCGTAGCATCGTCGGCGTGGAGCGGACGATCGCCCTTTGGGTCGCCTACGACGGCACGGAGTTTCACGGGTGGCAGAACCAACCTGATCTGCGGACGGTGCAGTCTGTTTTGGAGCAAGCGCTGCGCCGCGTGGTTCGACATCAGGTGAACCTGATGGGCAGCGGGCGGACGGACACGGGGGTTCACGCGGCGGGCCACGTCAGCAGCCTGGTGACGACTTGCGAACTCGAACCGGAGCGGCTCCGCCATTCCATCGGCTCGCGATTACCCAAGGACGTGTCGCTCATCGCCCTGCGCGACGTGGATCCCCGTTTTCATGCCACACGAAGCGCGGTCAGCAAACTCTACCGCTACCGCATTCACAATGCCCCCGGTCGGCCCGTCGAGCACCGTACCCAACGGTATACGTATCATTTCTGGGAGCCGTTGGATCTGGAGCGAATGCGAGCCGGGGCAAGGCAGTTCATCGGGGAGAAGGACTTCGCGGCCATGGCGGCCAAGGGCGGGAAACGGGAGACCACGGTCCGAAAAGTCCTGCGCTGCGATGTTGAACGACACCTGGACGAGATACGTATCGACGTGGAGGGAACGGGGTTCCTCTACAAGCAGGTTCGGACGATGGTGGGCACGTTACTCAATGTTGGTCGTGGGCATTGGGCGCCGGACCGTATTGCGGAGATTCTGGAGAGCGGCGATCGGGCGAACGCCGGCCCGACCGTGCCGGCCCGCGGGCTGTGTCTGCAATGGGTGCGGTATCCGCCGGCGCTGCTGAATCCGCCATGCCCGTCGGCAATAGTCGAGGCGGGAGTTCTGAAGACTGAAGAGAGAAGTTAGAACTAGACTTTTGCAAAGTTAACAAAGTGCCAGATGTTCCTTGATTCTCCCATCATTCCAGCCGTCCGCCCTCGCCCGCTCGATGACCCAGGAGATCGTATGGCTGAGCGTTTCTCGCAACACGCCCATGCA
>JAZDHF010000167.1:0-21785 GCA_043806315.1 Planctomycetota bacterium
ACTCGTAATCCCGGCACGACAGACCTTTGAGCACCTTCCGCAGGGCGGCGTCGTCCGCCCGCCGGGCATCCTGAAGCCCGGCATAGGTGCTCAGCGGAACCTCCTGGGCGCGGCGGGTGTCGCGCACTCGCGGCACGGGCACCGTCACTTTCTGGTCCGCCAGGTAGACCGACCCTTGTTGCTGGCCCCATCGGGCGTACCCGTGGATGCCGCCCTCGCGGCTGTAGCGCTCCCCGGCCAGGCGGACCACCTCTTCCTGGAGCAGCTCATTGACCGCCTTGAGCCCCAGCGGGATGAGGGCCTGGATCATCGCCACCCGAACATCCGTGGCACACGCCTCCCGCCCCGGGACTACCACGCCGGCGGTTGCCGAGGTAAACCGCTTGCCCCTTCCTCCGATCCGAACGATACTCCTCTTCATCACATGGCTCCTTGTCTGATGGACCTTTGACCACCATCATTCATGGAGCCGTTCGTCTTGAATTTCAACTAAGCGTAGCACTCACCCGCTACCGACGTGATAAAAAGCATGAAAAGTATGAGATGAATCTCCAGTCAGACCGAAGCAATAAGACTCACAGTTAGTTGCAAATTTAGCTGGTGCTGCAGCGGCCGCAATAGTCTTTCTTGTTTGCGTCAGACTTGAGTCGTAAATGTAAAGCACAAGGGAATCCGGGTCAGTTGAATTTGATCCGGCTTCTTGTCGATAGTAGGTCAGAATTCCAATTTCGCCATCGTCGTTGGCGGCAAGGTCAATATCATTCGGAAAGTTACTAGAGGCGGTGTAGCTGCCGAGTGTGATGGGCGCCAACCAGCTGCCGCCGTTGTTTTGTGAGAACGCCACTTTATAGGTCACTCTATTACCAGTGCCCTTCTCTACCCAGCCAATTGCATCAAGCCCGTGAGTTGGATCCGTGAGTGCCATATCAGCCATATCTAGAGTATCGTCCTGGAAAGGTTTGGAGTAAACAACAGTTGTTGGATTGCACGTCGACCAGTCCTGCGTGATGCACGCATTAATTAAGTAAGTGCCTACTTGCAAAGCAGTAAACTTCCATCGAAGATACGCTATCCCGCGAAGCCTGGATGCTCCAGGCGCCGTGCGAACCATGGATCCATGAAAAGTATCTGTAGGGTTCGTAGAATCAGGAGAACCGGTGGCTTGGTCGGACGGGTGGGTCAAATAAATATCCGGCGCCGCCACAATTCCATTTAAATCAACCGCAATCACCAAATCCTGAAAATCATACGCGGCGGAGGCAGTATTGGTGGTGCCAAGTTCAAACAAGATAAGAATTCTATTTGGGCTGAGATAAACTCTGCCGTCTGGGTCGATGTAATCCCTTAAGATCGCCGAGATAGGCAGTTGACTTCCGTACGGCGGGTGAACGCCCTTTTGGGCAATTAGATTGTTTATGTTGTCGCCGTCGATGCAAACGATGGCGTTCGCGGAGTTACTGAGCACCTCGCGATGGAAGTCCGACCCGGTGAAGGGATCGTTGTCCCCATCGGCGTTGTCGGCGTCGAAGGCGGCGACGGCCTTGAAGACCAGCGCCCCGGTGTCCGTGCCCAGCGCCACCTGTTCGACGCCGCCGGCGGCGAGGTTGTTTCCGGCAAAGCGGGGCGCGAACTGGGTGTCGGTGACGAGTTTGCTCTCCAGTCGGACGGGGACCGGCCCGCGTACGCCGTAGCTGATCTGGATTCCGAGCACCTGAATCTCACCGCCGACGGTGGTAGCAGCCACCCCACCCTGTCCGATGGTTGCGGCGGCGGGGTCGGCGTCGGGAGCAGACCACGGATCGTCCTTGGGCTCGTCCGCGGGATCGGCTTCGGGTTGCAAAGCACGGAGTGGCGACAGCGTTCGAAACGGTTTGCGTTTGGGGCTTCGCCCGTGCGGGCGCTCGTAGAGGGGGACCATCGGGCCGCGGGGGTTGATGATGATGTCGCGATTGCCGTCGCCGTCGGGATCCTGAACCTTGACCGCCGTGTACGTCTGCTGGGCGTTAGCGGCGGGGGCCGCGAGCGCCAACAAAACCACGACGATGCAGAGGTTTGGCAAGCTCGATCGCCGGGCGCGCATCACCAGGGTAGCCGCGGTGAGCAGCAGAAGTGCCATGACCGTGAGGCCCCAAATACCTACGGTGGGCACGTTGCAACTGCTCCCCTCGACGGCACACGTGGTGCCGGTGCCGAGCGGCGACCCGTTCTGTGCGGCGCAGTCCTCCGGAGTAAGTTCGATACAAGGATGCCCGGGGCGACAACACGCCTGGGCGTCGACTCCGGCGCGGGCGGTCGAGGCCCATGCGCCTACGATGAGCATGGTCAGCAGAGCAACAACACAACGCCGGTCCAATAGCGCGCACATGATCGGTCTCCCTCGTGTCCACCTGTCGCTGACAATGGGGGTCTCAATAACGTGCAGTTTACAGCCGGAACGTTCTTATTGCAAGAGCAATTCCGCACCCTTGCGGGCACCCGTGAGGCTGTGAAGTTTGCGACGCACGGGTGGATGTCCTATAGTCCGCTTCACGCTGTTGATGAAACGAGGGGACACGGGGATGCACCCGCATGGAGGCCGCAGCCTTGATGGCCCAGACCGATGTTCTCAGCGGGATTCGCTTGTTTTTCGCGCGGGTGACCGATCGGCCGTGGGTCGCGCTGATTGAGTTGCTGCTCATTGGAAGCGTGGTCTATTCCGCCCTCCGCGCCCTCCAGGGAACCCGTGGCGCCCGGCTCGTCCGAGCGGTTCTGATCATCCTTGCCGTCAGCTTCGCCGTGGTGTGGTTGATCGCGGAGCGCTTCGGCTTCGAGCGCATCAACGCCCTTTATCCCTATTTCATCCTCGGCGTGTTCCTCGTGTCGCTCGTCGCGTTTCAGACGGAGCTACGCCGCTTGCTGCTCAAGATCGGCGAGGGGGCGTGGTTGCGGCGATGGATGCGAACGGGCGATGAAGTCATCGAGCCGTTGGTGACGGCGGTCGATCGTCTGGCGAAGAAGAAGATCGGGGCGGTCATCGCCGTCGAACGCAGCGCCGAGGCCGGCGCCATCGTCGAATCCGGCGTGCCGCTCGATGCCGTGGTTTCCGCGGAACTTCTGGAGACCATCTTCTGGCCCGGCAGCGCCTTGCATGACCTGGGCGTGATGATCAGCCAGGGGCGGATTCGAGCGGCGGGATGCCAGTTCCCGCTGGTCGAGTCCGCCGACGTGGATCGTTCCCTGGGCAGCCGCCACCGAGCCGCCATCGGCATGAGCCAGGAGACCGACGCCGTCGTCATCGTCGTCAGCGAGGAGACGGGCACGATCTCCCTCGCGATCCACGGACGCCTGCGACGCGGTTTTACGGCGGAGACCCTGCGCGAGACCTTGACGAACGAGTTGGGCGGTGCTCCGGCCCGCTCCAAGATTCCCTGGCGAAACGCCAAGCCCGCCTCGACGGCGCGGGAGGTGGCGTGAGATGGACCGACTTCGTCTGCTCGGCATGACCGCGGTGCTCACGCTCCTGATCTGGGCCAGCGCGGACAGCCTCGTGACCGACACGGCCTCGGTGGGGATCCAATTGAAGGCCACGCCCGCGGCCGGCGCCAACATGCTGATCCACACCGATCCCACCGGGGAGCGTTTTGAGGTTCAAGTGTCCGGGCCTCGGCGGACCGTCCAGGCTGTGCGGGTGCGCGGCGCCTATCCGGTCCGGCTTCCGATCGAGGACCGTCCCACCGGCGAGGCGAAGATTCCCCTGGACCGCCATAGGTTGAAACGCGAGCTGTCCAACCAGTGGGCGGACTTCGGCGGTCTGACCGTTGTGTCGGTGAGTCCGGAAGTTCTGTCCGTCGTCATCGACCATGTAGTCACGAAAGACGTGGAGGTCGCGGCGAAGCGGCTGGCGCTGGCGTATGAGGCCGAGCCTCAGCTTCAGCGATCGACGGCCGTCGTTCAGATGCGCGAAAGCTCTCTCCCGACGCTGCCGCCGGGGCAGCCGCTGCAAATCGACATCGGGCCCGACCTCGAGCGGCTCCTCAAGGACCAGCCGGTCGGAAAGAGCCTTACCGTGCGCGTTCCGCTGGACAACCGGCGTTTCGGCCCGGATGCGGAATTGACGCCCAACGCGGTCGAAGTGACCGCGACGGTGCGGCCTCAGCGAAGCACCGAACGAGTGCCGACGGTTCCGGTGCTGGTGGCGATGAGCTTTGCGAATCTCGAAAAACGCGTTCGCGCGGTGGCCCGCGACGGCAGCCCCCTTTCGCTCGTGACGCAGACGGTCACGGTGAGCGGGGCCACGGAGGACGTTCAGCGTCTCGTGCGCGGCGAGACGCGGGCGTACGGAGTCATCCAGCTCAAGGAAGACGATCTTCAGCAAATGGGCGTGCTCAAGGTCGCGACGCCGGAATACCACCTGCCGAAGGGGGTGGAGCTGGCCGAGGAGCCATCGCCAATAGAGTTTCAGTTGATTCCTGTCACCGGCACGGCAAAAACGCCCTAGCGAGTCTCCTGCCGCTCTTCCTGGTCGTGCGATTTTCCGGAGAAAAGCCGGCTTGACGACGGGGAGTAGGGCGATAATATAAACATCGCGGTGACGATACGTGCGGGGAAACACCCGTTACCATTCCGAACACGGAAGTGAAGTCCGCACGGCCGATGGTAGTCGCAAGGCGAGAGTAGGTGATTGCCGCATTTGTTTCTTGAAAGTACCCGCTTCGGCGGGTATTTTCGTGCGCTACGGTTCCGTGGGCCAAGGAAGGTTAGGCGCGGTCCGACCGACTCACGGAGCCCATGCCTCGAAGTGACACGGATCGTCACACCCGAGGCCGTCCCTCCCTACTGGAAAGGTGCCCGATGTTTGCTTCCCTGATAAGTTCGTTGCTGAGCAGCTTCCTACCCATGCTACTGCAGATCCTGTTCGGAGTTCTCTTCGGCGGCAGTACGAACACAGGCCAGTAGCAGCTCGGCGTAGCAGGACGGTACGCGAGATACGGACAGGTTCAACTGCGCGCACGACGGGCGTCATCCGGCGAGTTCGCGGATGATGGCGCAACCGCGGCGAACCTTTTCGTCGGGCGCAGCGTAGCTGATGCGGAAGTGCGTGTCGCGTTCGCTGAAGGCTTCGCCGGGGATGACCAAGAGCTTCTTTTCGATCGCCGCGGTGACGAACTCGGAAGCGGTGTTGAATCGCGGCGGGGCCTTGGGGAATACGTAAAATCCGCCCGCCGGTCGGACGAAGTCCACGACCCCGGTCAGCAGCTCACACACCAGGTCGCGCTTTCCGCGGTACTCGGCCACCCGCGCGGAGATGTCCGTGTCCATCGCCTCCAGGGCGCCGTACTGCGCCGGGTGCGGGGCGCACACATAGGTGTATTGCTGGAGTTTGGCCATCTCGGTGATGATTTCCGTCGGACCCGCCGCAAAACCCATGCGCAACCCGGTCATGGCGTAGGACTTCCCATAGCCGCGGAGAAGGACCGTCCGCTCCGGCGCGAACGTCACCGGGCTGGCGATCGGCCCGTCGTACGTCAACAAGTTGTAGATTTCGTCGCAGAGGATCAGCAGGTCGTGTTGGCGGGCTAGATCGGCGAGCGCCCGCACATCCTCCCGGTCAAAGACCACCCCCGTCGGATTACCCGGCGAGCCGACGATCAACAGTTTGGTGCGCGGCGTCACGGCGGCTGCGAAACGTTCGGGATGCAATTGAAAATCGTCGTACAAGTCGACCGGGACCGGTACACCACCGGCCAGGCGCGCTAAGTGCTTGTAAGAGACGAAGGAGGGATCCCCGATGAGAACCTCATCGCCGGGATTCAGACAGGTCATTAGCGCCAGAAACAGCCCGCCCGAGACGCCGGAAGTGACGAACAAGTCCGGTTCCCAATCGAACTCGGTCTTGAGCTGCTGAGCGATGCGCTTGCGAAGCTCGGGTATTCCCCGCGTGAGGGTGTAGCTGTTGCGGTTCGACTCGATGGCTCGGATCATCGCCCGTTTGACGTTGTCGGGCACGGGGAAGTCGGGCTGCCCGATGGAGAGGTCCACAGGGTCCGTCAACTGGGCCCCGAGGTCGAAGACGCGGCGGATGCCGGACGCTCCGATCGTTCGAACCCGATCCGCGATGAAATCCCGTCCGCTCATCATTGATCCTTCGCGCTGAGGTCGAGCCTCAGAACCAGCCGACTTCGTGCGTCCCCGCCGACCCTCCTGCAAGCCCCGTTCCTGGCGACCGCCACCGGCCCGCAGCGTGAGCCGCGGGGTCTCCGCCCCCGGCCAGCCCAGAGTCCCGTGGGGACGAGACAAAGTCAATCCCAGAGCACACGCACGTTGGATTCAAGTTCGGCCTGCCGCCCATGACAGCGACGGGATTGTGTAGCGGCGATTTATTCGTGGCTCGCCGCCGGCAGGCGGTTGCTGCTGTAGCGGGCCGAGAGAATCCGCCGGGGGAGCGGCTGCCGGAAAAACGGCGGAGCGGTCTCGTTGCCGAGCAGCGCGGACCCTTGCCGGGTCTGCCACTGACGGTCGCAAAGATTGGCATAGGTAAAGTAGATGAACCCGCGGTCGGCGGAGGGGTCGCCGCCGGAGGCGGACAAGGCCTTGCGAAGTTCGTTCACGGGGATCCGGGCGAGTTCGATGAACTCGCCACCGCCGACTTCGACGAGTCGTTCGGGCTTGAAGTCGTGCCAGGATGCCCCTGGCTTCGGCAGGAGCGGCACTTCTCGGCGCACCTGGTCCAGCTCATAGACCCACCTTCCGTCGGCGAAGGGCGGTGAGCCGCCGAAGTTCACGTTGATGAGCAGCGGCTGGTCGGTGCGGTTGACCAGACGTGCGACGAGGACGTCCGCGTCTCGTTCGACGACCAGGTCGGCTTGTACTCCGGCCCGTGAGACCGTCGGGGGGGCGCCGTCTCGGACGGTGATCGTCGCGGGAGTGCTGAACACCCGGCCCGCTCGGGCGGCGGCGAGGGTTTTATCCGTCCAATCGGGGACATAATCCAGCATGACCGTATACTCGCCGTGGTCCAGCAGAGGGAACCTCGCCCACCCGCGGTTGAAGGCCCGGGCCGTCACCGAGACTCGCTCGCCCGGCGCGAGCACGCCGCCGGGACCGCCCGCCAGACGCGACTGAACCGCGGCGAAGACCGCCGCTTCGCCGGCGATGTCGTCCACGCGAAGCTCCAGTTCACGTCCGTCAGGAGCGCGCACCTTGAGCCACTCGGCCACATCGAGCATGTCCGCGACCTGTCGGGCGTCGTCGGGGTTAGCGCGGACGGCGGGGTCCACGTCGAAGGGCACGCGCGCGGGGTAGGACAGACGGTTCGTCATCGTGATGTTCAAGTCGACCGGCTCGTTCCAGTCGATGATCGGCTTGGAGAACGAGAGCGAGACTTCCGCGCCGGAGAACCAGAGGCGATCGAACACGTCAAGGAGCTTCTTGGCGCGGAGAGAAGCTTCGATGTCGGCGCTGTCGGCTGCGGTCCGCAACACGTCCCAGGCCTCCATGCCGATCGCACAGAGACGGCGGGTGGCGAACATCCTCGTCTCATAGGCGGGATCGCCGAGGGTGCGGACTAAGGAGACCATCTCCTCATGGTTGGTCGGCCCGACCAGCGAGGGCCTTTCCCCTGCGCGCGTCCATTCCGATGATCCAAGCGCCGCGGCGCCGACGAGTAACGCGAGAGCGGTCTTTGAAATCCCGTGGTGCGTCGTGTCCAAGCCGTCTCCCCCAAGGGCCGTCACTATCATAGCGGCCACAACCGGTCCGAGGTTCGTCATTAGCTTCGGTCGGTTCCGGGCGCCCCTGAAGCCGGGGTCGCCGCGGATTGGTCGGTCCGGTCCCGGGGGTCTAAAATAGCGACGTGCAGCCAAACCCCGTAACTCCCACAGGCCCCACGCGATGGCGTTTTTCGGCCCCGATTGTCATTGTCGCCCTCGTCGCCATTACGTTCATGCCCGCACTGACGGGCAGTTTCGTGGACTGGGACGATCGCGATCTGCTTCTCCTGAACACACGCTATCGGACGTTGGATGCGGAAAGCCTGCGGTGGATGTTCACAACGTCGTACACCGGGCACTTCCAACCCCTTACGTGGCTGAGCTACACCTTGGACTGGGCGATTTGGAATCGGGAGTCCTTTGGGTACCACTTGACGAATCTGGTGCTCCACGCGGGGGCCGCACTTACGTTCTATTTCGTCGCCCGTACGCTGATTGTGGTTGCCCGTTCGGGGAAGGATGCTCTACCGATCGACGGTCGAATCGCGAGTCAGTCGGGTTCCGTGGTCTTGGCGGCGTCCTTCGCGGCGGTCCTCTTCGCGACGCACCCGTTGCGGGCCGAGTCCGTCGCTTGGATTGCCGAACGCCGCGACGTTCTCAGCGGCTTCATTTCGCTGCTTGCCGTCGCGTGCTACTTGCGCTACGCAAAGGTCCGAACACGCTCTCGCCGCGCGGCGATCGTCGCGTATCTCGCGACGTTCGGGTTCCTGGCGCTTTCCCTACTTGCGAAAGCGACGGCCGCGACGTTGCCGGTCGTGCTGTTGATCCTGGATGTGTACCCGTTGCGGCGGCTGGGCGGATCGCGCGGGCTATGGCGTAGCGCGGCTCGCGAGGTTTGGCTCGAGAAACTCCCGTTGGCGGCATTGGGACTGGCCGCCGGCGTGCGGGCGATCGTCGCTCAAGCGCAGCAGGACGCGCTCTATCCGTTGGGCGAGTACGATCTGCCGGCGCGCCTTGCTCAGGCCTGTTACGGCGCCACGTTCTATCTGTGGAAAACGCTCTGGCCGACGAATCTGGGGCCGCTGTACCAACTTCCGCGAGGAGCGAACCTAGTGGGACCGATGCTGTGGCGGAGCCTCCCGGTCGTCGCGGGACTTACGATCATCGCGGTTGTGCTGCGACGGCGCATTCCTGCGTTGACCGCGGCCTTTGCGGCCTACGTTGTACTGCTTGCGCCAGTGTTGGGATTTGCTCAAAGCGGCCCGCAACTCGTCGCCGACCGTTACAGCTACCTGCCGTGTTTGGGATTCGCCGTGCTCGCCGGGGTCGCGATCGGCGGAGTGATCGAGCGTTTTGGACGGAACCGTTCGGCGCGAGGCGTGGTCATTCTATTCGTGGCCGGCGTGCTCACCGCGTTGCAGCACGCGACCTACCGGCAGTGCGACATTTGGCGATCCTCGTTGGCGCTCTGGGCGCAGGGGGTTCGTGTGAGTCCCGACAGTTCCGTCGCCCACGTGAACTATGCCGACGCCCTCAGTGGAATCGGTGATCTTGACGGGGCGGTCCGTCACTACCGACGCGGCCTCGAGCTGGAGCCGCGCGATCCGATCGCCACGAATCATCTCGCCGACGTTCTGTCGAGGCTCGGCGACGCCGCCGGCGCGACCGCGATGTATGAGCGAACGCTGCAACTCGACGGCAAGCGGGCGGCGGTCTACCCCCAACTTGCGCATCTGCTCATCGTGCAGGACCGCGCCGCCGATGCGGTCGCCTTGCTCCGCGGGCGACTTTCGCGGGCGCCTACCGACCTGGAGACGATGAGTTTTCTCGCGGAGCTGCTGGCGACGTACCCCGACGGCGAACTGCGCAACGGGGCGGAGGCCGCGAGATGGGCGGCCCTAGTCAGTGAGGCGCACGGCGGGACCGACGGCCCGGCACTGCTCACCTACGCGACCGCGTTGGCCGAAGCCGGCCGATTCGACGAAAGCATCTCCGTCGCCGAACGAGCCTTGCGGTTCGCCGACGGGGCCGGAAACGAGCGGCTCGCCGACGAACTCCGCCGCCGGCTGACCCTCTTTCGCTCCCACCAGGCATACCATTTCGGGGACTGACGCGGACGGAGAGCGATCAACCCGCGCCGACGCCCGAAGCCGCGAGCGGCTCGATGGTCGTGTGGGCACGGATCATCTCGATCAGTTTCGCGCGATCTATGGGTTTGGTAGCGTAGTCGTTGCAACCCGCTTCGAGACAGCGTTCGCGGTCGCTGGACATCGCGTGGGCGGTAAGGGCAATGATCGGGCGGAAGTAACCCGCGCGGCGCAAGCGTCGGGCGGCCTCGTGTCCGTCGAGTTCGGGCATCTGAACGTCCATGAGAATGATATCGAAAGGTCGTCCCGCGTCTTCGGCGGCGAGGGCCTGGGTAACGGCGATCTGACCATTCCCAGCGATGGTCACGTTCGCGCCGGCCCTGGTCAACACGAGCGAAATCAGTCGTTGATTGTCGACGCCGTCCTCGGCCAGCAGGACGCGGCAATGCAACGGAGCGGGCGGGCGGGCGATGGCGTCCTCGGAGACGGGGGCGAGAGCAAGGGCAATAGCGCCCGCCGGCGCCTCCACGATCCGCACTCCGTCGAGCGAGCCGACGGGAACGGTCGCCCGAACACAGGCCCCCACGCCGGGCTTGGTATCCACGATGGTGACGTCGCCGCCGAGGACCTCGGCAAGCCGCTTGGCGATCAGCAGGCCCAGTCCCGTGCCGCCGAACTTACGCGTGGTCGAAGCGTCGCCCTGCGTGAAGGGCTGGAAGAGGCGTGCGGCTTGCTCGCGTGTAATGCCGACCCCGGTGTCCACCACGTCGAACTGGATCATAGGGGCCTCGCTGGTCACGAGGCGGACAATCAGCCGCACGCCGCCCACTTTCGTAAACTTGATCGCATTACCGACCAAGTTCAGAAGGATCTGTCGGAGCCGTGTCGGGTCGCTCTGAATGGCCTCGGGCACGGCGCCCTGGTATTCGCAATCAAGGGATAGTTTCTTGGCGTCGGCGCGGACGCGCATCAAGGAGAGGACCTCGGCGACCACTCCGGCGGGCGAACAGAGAATCCGCTCGACGGTCATCCGGCCGACTTCAATCTTGGAGAGGTCGAGAACGTCATTAAGGATCGAAAGCAGATGCTCACCGTTTCGCCGAATGGTATGGACGGCATTCAACCGCTGCGGCTCAGGCAGGCTGGGTTCGGTGAGCATTTCGGAGAAGCCCAGAATGGCGGTCATCGGGGTGCGGATTTCATGACTCATGTTCGCCAGGAACTCACTCTTGGCGCGGTCCGCGCTTTCGGCCCGCTCCTTGGCTTCGTTCAACTGTTCCGTTCGCTGGCGGACGCGCTCTTCCAGTTCATCGTAGGCTTGCCGCAGTGCGACATCGCGTTCTTGTATCTGCGTAAGCATCTCGTTGAACGCATCGGTCAACGCCCCGAGTTCGTCTTGGGCATGCTTTCTCGCCCGTTCGGTGTATTGTCGCGAGAGCGTGACCCGCCGCGCCGTTTCCACAAGGTCCAAAACCGGCTGCGTGAACACGCGCTGCAGTCGGGTGGCAAAGAACAGCGCAATCCCGAGGGATATCACCATCACGCCGAAGACGATTCCGGTGAGGTCCAGGAATTGGGAGTGGTACAGCCCCCAGTTCCACGCCAACCAGATCGAGCCGATGGTCTCGCCGTCCAAGGTGATCGGTCGCAGCACGGTGAGCTTGCCACCGTCAAACCGGTGTTGCGACTCGCCGGCCTGGGGAGGAATGACGACGGTCGCGCCTTGGGGCCGGTAGTCGGCGAAGGGACGCCCGTCGCGCCCGTAGATGCACGCCGCGAGCATGTACTTATCGGCCGCAAGCCCCTTAAGGGTATCCGCCGCGGATGCACGATCATTGAAGGTGATCGCGGCCGTGCAGTTGCTGCCCACAATGTCCGCACGCGTCGCCAGATCATAAACGCTGGTTGTTCGAGAGCCCCACCACGTACTTGCCAGGATCGCGGCACAGTCGATGGCCAGGGACATCCCCGCGACCAGCGTCGTCACCAACGTCAACTTGACGCGTAGGGAAAGATCGCGAAAGCGGGGCACCCTCATCCTTTGTCTCTCGATGCGCCTATAGCAAAATCGGCTTTTGTGTATCGGTTCTTCCGTAGAAACGGCGAGTCGGTCACGCGATTGGTCAACTCTTTTCCTTAGGATACACGACCTTGGCCAGTTTCATTAACTTGGAACTGAGCTGGAGCTTCGACCGTTCGACGGCATCGCGGTTCAGGTGGAAGACGATGTTGCCCGCGGACAAGACGAACGAGAGCATGCCCCCGGCCGCGGCGAACTCGTCGCTTTCTCCGACGACAAGCACCGGCGCATCGCCGAGGAGTTCTAGGATGGATCCCCATCGGCTTTGCAGCGATTCACTGATGTACAAGATATGGCAACTGCGTAGTGCAGTGCGATCGTTTTCCGAGCGGGGCGGCAATCGTTTGACAAGGAACTTCCGGTTCTCGACGGTCTTGCCCTCGACGGTCTTGTCGAGCGTTTCGCCGAACGGGTCGACGCCCAGAATGCCGATGACCACCGGCGCGGATTCGTCCGCGAAGGCGTTGTTCGGCCAGGTGGTGAACTTTGCGAAGTTATACAGATAGGCTGCCTTGACTTGTGCGGTCTTGATTGGATCGACAGTCTCGGCGCGCGCCGTCAAGGAAGGCGCGGCCCATGCGCAGGCCGCCCCGATCCAGCACAACCGACGAATGGGTGGTCGGATACTCATGGAATGTGAATTCGACACTCCACATAAACCATCCACGGAACCTCGGCGGCGTTGATGAAAAGCGTTCCGCCCTCGGGGTGGTGCGGGTCCAAAACGTTCCGTACGCCGACGGCGACAGCCGCCCGGTCGTTGCGGAATTCGTGCTCCGCGCGGAGGTCCCATCGCAGGTACGGGTCGATCTTGCGTGAGACGAGCGGAAAGTCCGCGTTCGGGGCGGACGTCGTGTCCACAAAGTACAGGTGACTGGACAGATGCCAATCGGGCGTCAGGTCATAGCGCGCCCCGATCATGGCCTTGTGGCGCGGCGGGGTGATGGCGTCCGAATACTGGTACGGTACCGTCGAGTGCCACGCGAGCTGTTGGAACGTGTAGTTCGAGAGAAGGGTGAGTTTGTCCGACGCCGCGTAACGGGCGTCGAACTCCAGGCCATACAACTGCGCTTGCGCTCCGTTGGCGACCGCGAGGTCGATCAACCCCGGTGGTCCCAACCGCGGGGTCAGGGGCGCATACTCGTCGTAGTCGTGCCAATACCACGCAACGCTGGTCTGAAAGCGCCGGTTCGGCTGCCAACGCCAACCCAACTCGTAGGCGACAAGCGAGAGGGGATCCATGTCCCGATCCGCCACCGCCCACACCAGGCCGTTCAGAAACGGCATCTCGAGGAATCGCAGTCCCGCCGGAGGCATCTGGAACGCCCGCGACACCGAGCCGTAAACCCGCGCCGTGTCGCTGATCTCGTACAGCAGCGCCGCCTCCGCACTGGGTTGAAAGCCGCCGTAGAACTCGTAGTGCATGCTCGCCCCAAGGTCCAACGACCAGCGCGGACGGAACCGCCATTGGTCCCTCGCATAGACGCCAAGGGTTCCGGTTTCCACGCTTGGTTTGGAAAGGACTCGAGGGTCGGAATTGGTCGCATCCAGTAAATCGGCCCGCGAGTCCACGCCCCAGGTCAGCGTGTGGTTCTCGATCGGGCTGAGCGTATGGGCGAACTGGAGGGCAAGCTGCTGATAGCGATAGTCGAATTGTCGCAGACCCGGCGAGCCGTAGAAGTCGTTCAGGTATCCCGTCAGACTATAGGAGTTGTCGTCGCTCGTGCGGCGCTCCCACTTGCCGAGGACGAAGGAGGCCTGGGATCCCGGATTCCGAGAGAATCCGAACCCTCCCAGCGGCGTCCGCGGGTATCCGCCGTCCAGGACGCCGCTGCCCGCGGACAGGGTCAGCGTATCGTTGGGGGCGCGCTCGTAGATGGCGTGCACGCCAAAGCGACCGATCTTGTAGTCGTCGTCGAGCCCTCCGAACACGGAGAGTCCTTCGCGAAAACCATCGCTTCCTTCAAACTCACCCGACAGTCGCAGCCGCAGCTTTCCTTCCTCGAAGGCATAGCCGAGGTGTTCCTTCTGCGCGCCGCGCGAGCCGCCGCCCAGTGTTGCGGTGACGCCAAGCTGATCGCGGGGGTCCTTGGTGATGATGTTGATCACCCCGTTGACGGCGTTGGCGCCCCAGGTGACGCCCGCGGGACCGCGGATGATCTCGATGCGTGCGACGTCTTCCAACTGAAACGGCCAACTGCCCCATGCGGTTCCGCCGAACAGCGAGTCGAAGATTTGACGCCCGTCGACCAGCACGAGAACGTAGCGCGAAGCGAATCCGTGCAACCCGCGGGGCGAGACGGCCGCGTTGCCGTAGGAAAGTTCCGCCACATCGACCCCGGCCGCGAGCCGCAAGGCGTCCGGGATCGAGCGCGCCCCGGACGCGCGGATATCCTCCGCGGTGATCACGGAGATCGCACGCGGCACGGAGAGGATCGTCTCCTCGCGGCGCGAGGCCGTGACGACGACCTGGACGGCCATCAGTTCTTCGAGGCCCATTTCCGCGATGTCCGCTTTCGGTTTAGAGTCCGGGCTGGCCCGCTTCTCCGTCGGCACTTCCTCGGCCTCGTGTGAATCGGCAGGGGGGATGGGCTCGACCGGACCGGTCTCAACATTGTCAGGAGGAGACGCCGGCGCAGACTCAGCGGCCACTTGAAATACGGCCAAGGCCGATGCGAGGAGGGTCGTCTGATACAGGGTCATGAGGAAAATCCTGGTTAACTGGGCACGCTTTTCGGGCACACCGCCAGCCGGCGATGTGCCCCGTGGGTACGCCGAGACCGCCGCGACGCGATCGCGTTGTGCGGGCGTTTCGAGTCCGCCCACGAATCCCTCGACGACGGTATTATCGGTGGGAGGGACGACTCTCCTTATGGTTATTGGAAGTTAGGGGAAGCCCCTAGATGACCGTGCGCGGTCGTGAAACGGGTCTCTGAGCCTCAAGTGCAAACGCGAGGCCATTGGGCCGGTCGCTTGCGCTGCCGGTCCGGACCGGCGGTGCAGGGCCGTGCAGGCCGACACGAAGGTCAATCGAATAAGACGTAGCGATGGTGGGGCTTGGCGAAGCCGGCGAACTCTGTGACGACGGACTGGAACGCGTCGCTGTCCCAGGTATCTCCGTAGTGATAGAGGATGGTTTTCCTGCGGATGTCGCCGGGCAGCGTTCGCATCTCCCCGAGCAGAGCGTGGACGGGTTGCGCGTGATCCTCAAGCTGCACGTCGTGAAAGATGATCTTGGCCTCAGTCATCAGCGGGCCCAGACCGTCGGGGTCGAACCGCGTGTCCCCGGAGTACACGATGCTTCCCGCGCCTGCGGAATCCCGAATGCACAACCCAAAGCTGGGCCAATCGTACTTGCGATGAATCTGAATGTGATCGGTTGGGAATGCAATGAACTCGTATTGATCGAGCATGGTGAGCCGATCCGGCTCGCCGCGATGGGACGGGCGGATGGCCACGACCTCGAAGAAGTCCCGCAATTCCGCCGTTCCGCCGCGTTGCCCGCCGAGTCCGCCGCGCAGCGAGTGGTCCCACAGGTTTTCAATGACCTCCGCCGCGCCGATGAGCTGCGGTCTGAACCCCCTCTTTCCCCCCTTACTAAGGGGGGAGGCAGGGGGGTCGGTTGCCGGGTCCGCGAATTGATACCGGTTCATCGCGGCCAGCTCCTCCAGCCCTGCGATGTGATCGCTGTGCAGGTGCGTGATGAAGACCCGCCGGATCGCGGGGTAGTAGATCATCCCCCGGCGGTCCAGATAGGCGAATCCCGGCTTGCCTTTGAGGGCATGGAGGGCCAGAGGTCCGGTCGCGCCGAAGTCAATGAGCAGCGTGTCGTCCGGTTCCGCCTGCGCGCTCGGGCCGATCGACCAGGCCTCGATCAGTGCGTTCGATTGGAAGTTCCGCTTTGCAAATGCGGACCCGACTCCCAGAAACGTGAGCGTAAGCACAGGGGCTAACTCCCGCCGTAAAACGACTCGGTCCGCAGGCTCGTCTTCTCCCGGACCAAGTCCCGGATGCCATCGACCTCCGCGTCGGCGAGGGCGGTCACGTAGCTCTCCGCCGGACGACGAGCGACGGTGTAGACCTGCACGTAGTCGATTCGCCCGCCGGCCATCGTGATTTCCAGGAGTCGGTCGCAATACGCCGACAGCTCATGTTCATCCGGTGCCTGCCCATGCAATCGCATGAAAAGGGACTGGATGACGACGGGGCGAACTCGCGCTGCGGCGATGATGTTGTCCACCACATGCCGCAGAGGATAGTTGGGCCGATTGACTCGCTGATAGTAGGCCTCCGTTCCCGCGTCAAGCTTGGCCCAGATTTCTCCGTTGTTTTGATCCATGATCGCGAGTGCGGCGACCACTTCCGCCTTGGTCAGATAGCACGCGTCGGTGATGAGGACGATCTTGGCGTGGTCCAGCCCGGCCTCATGTCTGAATCTCGCCACCAGTCCCACGCATTCGCGGAAATACTTGCAGGTGGTCGGCTCGCCGTCGCCGGAGAACGCAAAATCCCGAATGCCGCGCCGTTCGGAGGGCACGTCGGCAAACGCGGGATTATCGAACAATGCTCCGTCTCGGGCGTGGGCGATCATCCGGGAGAGTTCGTCGCCCAGTCGTGCCACATCGACCTCGCGCACGCGCGGCGTGTCGCCGCGAACCACCTGACAGTAAACGCAGTCGAAATTGCAGGCCGTGTCGGGGTTCAGGTTGATGCCGATGCTCAGGCCGCCGCTACGGCGGGAAATCACGGGATAGACGTACGCGTTCTCGCGCCAGTCTCGTGAATGGTCTCGATATTGCCGGAGGTTGACATTTCTCTCGATATCCATTGTGAGGATCACGGAGGAAGAAGTGTCCCGCAATCGGCAATCGGCAGCCGGCAATGGCCAATCATGCAAGACTCCGATAGTAGTCGATCGCCCGTCGCACACCGTTGGCTCTTGCGTCATTCGTAATTTGTAATTCGTAATTCGTAATTCCTCACTCCCCCTTCTTCTCGGTGTCGGGCCTGGCGATGTCTCGGCCTTCGAGCGACTGCTTTCGTTCCGCGGCGGCGGCACGCTGATCGGCCGTGGGAAGCTGTTCGAGCCGCGTTTGCAGCTCCTTGAACATGTCGTCGATCGGACCGTACAGCTCACGAAGCTGCTTCTTCAGATCGTCGAGCGGCGCGTCGGAAGTCGCCGTGTTGTTCTGAATGCGATATTCGAGGCGGGCGATCTCCTCCCGCCGTCGCTCACGGTGGGCAATGGCCCGTTCCCTGAGTTCGGAAAGACACGAGAGCGCCGCGGTGCGTTGGCCTTCGTCGAGGTGGAACAGTTGCACGAACTCGGCGACGTACTTTTCCCACGAGTCGAGTTCGGCGGCGATCTGATCGACGGGCGTCTTGGGTGACTCGGCCACGGCGGTTGGGGCGGGCTCGGTGCGACGGCGGCGACGCTCCTCGCGGCGTGCCCGACGCTCCGCCGGCATCGGCTCCCAGAAAACGTCCTTATCGAAGTCGCCCTGCTTCCATTCCTTGATCTTCTGCTCCGCGAACGCCATCCCCACCCCCATCTGCAGGGCATCGACCTCGAACTTCGCCCGCTGCATGGGTCGCAGGACTTTGCGGAACTCGTCTTGAGTCCCGCGGAACTGGTCGCGGGTTTTCTCGAACACGGGCAATGCCCGCTCTGCCCAGGCCTGGACCTGCTCCTTCGAAGGCGGCTCGAGGGTCATGCGCATCTCGATGAACTCGTTGGCCAGGGGCTGGATGACCGAGCGGTTCTCGTTGAGAAACCCGGACCATTGCGCGACTACCTCGCCGCGGACTTGCGCCCGTTGCGGGTCGTCGAGCTCATAATCCGCGCAGGTTTCCTCCGCCCAGCGAACCAGCATCAGGTTGAGTAGCTTCGACGACGGCCAAAGACCTTCCGGCGGCGCCTGCTCCACCGGAGGTTCTGCAACCGCGGTCGCCGTCCGGAGCGGCTCGCTCGCCACCGGGACGGGTAAAATGCCGAAAAAACACAGAAACGCAGAAACGCAGAAAGACTCAAACCTCGCCCTGAGCCGCGAAGGGGCAGAAAACAGAAAACGCTCGTTCATTCTTGCGTTTCTGCGTTTCTGCGTTTCTGTGTTTTTGCGTTTCACGTGCGTACCCATCACACTTTCGCGGGCGACAGACCACAGCCCCACGGTAGTCCTCGCCGATACATCCCCAAGATCGGCGAAAGCCGGAGGATCGAGTGGACGCCCTACGTATTGTCTCCATCGTCGTGCCAACCTTCAACCGCTCTGGGCGGCTACGGCGTTGCATCGACAAAATCCGACGCAACGTCCCGCACCCCCACGAGGTCATCGTGGTGGACGGCGGATCGACCGACGGGACGCGGGAATGGCTCCAGGCCCAGGACGACCCCTTCGAGGCTCAGGACAAGCTTCGGGTCATCCTCGAAGCGAAGCGTGAGGGTGCCGTCGCGGCCTTCAACAAGGGGTTCCGCGCCGCGACGGGATACTACGTCATGTGGCTGAATGACGACGCCTACCCGCTGCCGGGGGCCGTGGAGGCCGCCGTCGCCACGATGGAGCGGCCGGACCTGACCGACGTCGGGATGGTCGCCTTCTACCACAACTGGCACAGCCAGCGCAACGTCCTGGACCGCGTCGAACAGGACGGCGTGAGCTACGAGCTTTGCCACGTGCGGGGCTATCCCTACGCGAACTTCGGCCTGATCCGCCGGGACTTGCTTGAACGGATCGGGTATGCCGACGAGCGCTTTTATTTCTTCGGCTTCGACCCGGACCTGTCGCTGAAGGTGCAGATCAATGAAGGGCTCAAGGTCATCGGTTGCCGTCAGGCGCTCGTTCACCACGACGAGCATCGCGACGAACGAAAGCTCTCCGACCTGGCCGCGGGCGAGGAGGACAACGCCAAGCTGTTCGCCAAATGGGACCTTCCGCCTCCGGGGGGCTATCCCGATCCAGCCCCGGCCTATCGCAGGACGTTGATCGAGCGCGGGCTCTAGGGCCGCGTCGGGGCGTTTGCCTACTTGTCGGGCGGCTTCTCCTGCGGCGGCCAGAAAACGTAATCGTCCGAGCCGGAGTCGTTTTGAACGTCGTCATCCCAGCGCGGAGAGTGGATCCCGCCGTCGTCCACGCCGTTTTCGGAGAGTGAATAAACCGTCGGGCCGTCCTTGGTGACGCGGTATCCGAAGGGATGCCCGGTAAACGGGTCGGTGCGCATGATTTCCCCGAACTCCGCGGGAAGTTCGTCAAGCGACTTCGGCCAATGCCCGTTGCGAGCGCGGAAGATGTGCGTGGCGTAGGCGAGTTGCGTCGCCCGGCGGGAGGCCTCGTTGCGTGCACGAAGTTTGTAGGCCCGGCCCAACGCCGGCAGGATCAATTCCGTCAGCGGCGACGTGTGCAGGTAGCTCTCCGCCGTCGCCTCGACGTCGCTCGCCCGAACGTCGGGGTAGCCGATGCGCCACTGCTCGGCGAGTTCACGGTAATGGGCGTTGAAGGTCTCCACCGCCGTCCGCACGTCCTCGGGACCCATTTCGCCCAGGCGATCAATGGACTCGCGGGCGTCGCCGTTCACGAAGTCAGCTACGCGCTGGAGGTGCTCGCGGTTGATGGTCGGTTGTCCGTCATCTCCCGGCGGACTGAACAGGTACTGCGTGGCTTCGAGAGCCATGGCGTGCTCCCCCCGCACCCAACGAATCGGGTCCTCCAACCCTTGATCGTATTTCCGCAAGGTTTGCAGCGCGGTCTCCAGCCCGTGCTCGTCGAAGACGTTGCTCTTGAGGGCCCAGCGGGCGTTGAGCTCGACCAAGCTTCGTTCGGCCATGGCTACGAGGCTTTCAATGAGGGTCGCGCCTTGCCCCAGGTGAGACGCTCCGCGAAGGACCGTCTCCCATGCGTCGGTCATGCGTTCCGGCGACACCTTGCCGTTCTCGGCCCGCCATGCGTCCGCAAGCGTCGCCTTGGTCAGGGCTCGATGCGGCGAAAGCGCGGGAATCAGCAAGGTCATCAGCACCGGTCCGCTTTCGTCGGGCGGGCCCATCTCACGGTCGTTCAGATTGTAGCGGCAGGCATATGCCGGGAGTTTCACCGCCTCACGGAATCTGGCGAGAACCTCCTTGGCCTCACGGGCCGACGCTTCCCACTCCGGATGATCCGCCGCGCTCCAGGGAACCGGTGGTCCCTCGTACGCGGCGTCGTTGAACATGTCCTTGAACTCGGGCCAGGGAGGCTTGTTGCCGCGATCGTCGCCGAAGCCGGGCATGAACTCGGCGTAGGCGTCGAAGGCATTCTCCTCCGGTTTGTCCACGAGATTCTCACCGTACCAGTGGACGTAGTCGACGTCGGACTCGAAGTCGGGGGAAGGTGCGAAGGAAAAGGCGTCGGTTTCCGCGGCGGCGGGTTCCGCGTCGTCCGTCGGCTCGACAGTCGCCGACGACGCACCGCCGTCCGGATTGTCTCCTTCGTCACCGACGGGCGGCGGCGCGCCCTCGGACGTCTCCGCAGCCGCGACCAACTGATCTGCGTCGGCCGTCTCGCGGTCCCGCGTCGCGTAGAGCATGAGGAACGAGCCGTCCTTGAGCCGCGTCACCGCGGCGTCGGAAGCGCGAGGGACGCGGACGCCGGGCTCCAGCTTCCAGTGTGCCCCGTCCTCCCCGACCATCGAGCGGATGCCGCCGTCGGTCGTGACGTAGGCACGAAGGCCCTCCCCGTGCCGCACGATGCTGTCGATGGCGACCACGCCCTCGACCTCGACCGGCGCCACCCGGGCGAAGCGGCGGCCGTCGCGGGCCACCGCGTGCCGCACCGTGTTATCCGCCTCCTCGTCCGAGTCGCTGCGCGGAGCCGAACGAGGAGAAACGTAGAGATGCGTGCGCGGGCCGATCTGAATCGCGGCGGCTTTGGCGTCGGAGAGGTCTTGGAAACGCACGCCCATGTCGGGTTCTATGCGGAAGCGCAGGCCGTCGCGGGCCACCGCGGAGTGGACGACACAAGCATGGGCGGTTTTCCCATCACCGGCAGGCCGACTCTTCGCCGCGTCAATCGTGAAATACAAGCGCAGGCGCCCGTCCGGGAGCGGAAGCGCAGCGGGATGCCGCGCGGATAGCGTTGCGCCTTTCCCATTGCTGAGCTTGATCGGCTTGAGGCTGGACCACGACCGCCCGTCGTCCTTGGAGGAGGCCGCGCCGACCTGCGTTTCTCTCGTTCCCTCGCGGGAGTAATAGTCGAACAGCGCCAGCAAGGTCCCATCCGATAGACGCTCCAAGTCGGGCGAGGAGGCCTTTCGCAGGAAGATCTGTGGGACGGGCGTGAAGCGGAGTCCGTCCGGCGATCGCGCGAGGCGAAGGACGGTCGCCTCCGTTGAAGGCGTCGCGGCTTGGCTCGGCTGCGAGGAGGGCTGGCCCGCGCGGGCCGTCAAAGGCCACCCACCAACGACGGCAATGAGCCAGACGAAACGGTTCACAGGTTCTTCACCGGCGGGCGGGCTTGACTGGCCGCGCCCCCGGCTCCGGCGCGGCGCGCGTGTTCGGCGAACTGAGCGCAAATCCTAGCCTGTAACGAGGCGGAATGCAATGGGCGACGGCGCCGAAACGCAGAAAGACTCAAACGCAGAAAACAGAAACGGTCGTTCGTTCTTGCGTTTTTGCGTTTCACGTGCAGTCCCCGCGTTCCCTTCGAGGCTCAGGGCATGCCTATTCGGCCAGTCGGTAGTACAGCGTGCGCAGGCTGATCCCCAGTTCCGCAGCAGCAGTGGGGCGAGGTGAGAGCGATCGACCCGATCCGAACCCCAAGCGCAAGCCTTGCTGTTACCCACATTTCTTGGTGGTGTTTGGGTAGCTGTTGAGGAGCTAAACTGCGTTATCAGCGTCGCGGGCATGGATGTCTCGCGATTTCAGAGCGGCAGGGAGGTTTGAGTGTGTCATGGAGGACGGCG
>JAZDHF010000168.1:0-37208 GCA_043806315.1 Planctomycetota bacterium
TTGCGACGCTCGACGACCTGGTCACCGCCTTCCGTCGCGGCGTATCCCGCGTCAACGGCCACAAGGACCGAATGGGATTCATGTTCGACCACGACGAACTCCACAAAAAGGCGGCGTAGATGATTCTGCGTTCCTACTTAGGTCTCAGGTCCGACGGCTCCATCGCCGCGTGGGGATGCGGCATACCTGACTATAACTACGGTCAGTGCATCGTCCCCGCGCCCAACACGGGTTTCGTCGCCGTCGCCGCGGGATTTTATCACAGCCTTGGTCTCAAGGCCGACGGATCCATTGTGGCGTGGGGAAACAACTACTCCGATCAGACGACCGTCCCCGCGCCCAACACCGGTTTCGTCGCCGTCGCCGCGGGCGGATATCATAGTCTGGCGATTAGGGGAAGCGGGGCGTGTTGTTTGAGCAACGGGAGCTGTATGCAAGTCGCCAGCCAGGCTGAATGCGATTCCCAAAGCGGCGTTTACCGCGGCTTGGGGTCCGACTGCGGCGGGGACCTGGACGGCGATTCGCTTCCCGACATCTGTGACCCGTGTCCCTACGATCCTACGAACACACAAGTCGACGGTCGGTGCATTCCCACGGTCAGCGAATGGGGCCTGATATTGATGGCGGCGATGTTGTTGGGCGTCGGCGGAAGGATCGTGATGAAGCGCCGTGCTCTCCCGTGATCGCGACCGCGGTGATCAGCTCATATACAGTCTCGTCTGCCGCATCCGTCCGTTCTTCATCACGCAGCGGTACCAGCACGACTCGACATGCAACGACACCCACTGCCGCTCCTCCTTGCGGTAGTGCCAGTCCTTGTCATTCTGGAAGTAGAGTTGGACGCCGGGGCCTTCGATGATGTTGACGATCTCGTTGTTGTGGTAGTTGTGCTCGTCGTAGTCCGTCACCGCCCGCTGGCCCATCTCCGAGTACACGTTGTTCAGGTCCAGGAGGATGTCGTTCAGCTCCGGGGCGAGGTCCTTGACGTTCAGCCCCAACTCCCGGGCCTCGCGCGGGGTGATGGGATACTCGTGGGCGGGATACTGGGCGTTGAGTGCATTGGCGATCCGTTCGGCCTCCTGCGGCACGGTCATGTGGTAGCGCAGAATCTCCGTGCAGAGCCGGATGGACAGCGAGGTGGCCCGATCCACGGCTCCGATCACCAAGGGGTGCAGATATTTGTACAGCTCCTGGAACGGGTTCACGTCGCTGGTCGGCGAGTGTTTTTGCCATAGGGTGAGGACGCGCTGCACCTCATCCTGGCCCACGTAGGCCGTCTCGTTTCGCGGATCCACCGGGCCCATGGCATGTTCCAGCGAGGTATCGACCGGCGTCAAGAACGCCAGCGGGCCCATCTGAATCTCATCCGCCCCCAAGGCCAGCATCGTCGCCGCGGACGCGCACTCCAACGGAACCACGACCGTCAAATGACGCACGTACTCGCGAAGCAAATGGATGAGCCGCAGCGCCGACTGCCCGTCGCCGCCGTCGGATTTGACGAACAGCGTGATCCGCTCCTGCGGCTTGACGACCTTCAGCGCTTCGTACATCGCCTGTACGTCATTCCCGCAAATGGCCCCGTACTCCGACGTCCAATAGGTCAGGAACGTACCGTCGATCATCTCGTTGATGCGATTGATGATCTTGTGCGTCTTTTCGAACAGTACCGGCGGCCTTTTGATGCCGCGTTTTCGACTGCTCGTTCGCTTGAGGCCGGATCGTTTGATGGTTTTTCCGCTTTTCATCGTCGGCTCGTCGTGCAGGATTCCTTGGTTAACCGCGCCCCCGCTTCGAGCGTATCTTACCGCTCTTGCGGCCTTTGCACACCCGACCTCCGCCGTCGACCTGTCCCGCACGTTGCCATGCAACCCGGGGAACCTACAATCTCGGATGGAATGTGGGTCCGAAACGCCGCTCTTGCCGCTATTTTCGCAGCCCTGTTCTCGCCGCCCGCCGGCGCACGAGAACCGCTTCCTTCCTGGGTTGTCGAGGCCCGGTGGTACTACATCGTCGTCCCACGATTCGCCAACGGCGACCCCTCGAACGACCCGCAGGGTACGGTCCCTTGGTCGACGGACTGGCCGACCGCGACCAGGGGCAAACCTGGAAAGACCGATTCACGCGGGAAGGAGTTGGAATCGCGGCGGTACGGCGGCGATCTTCAGGGAGTCATCCAACGCCTGCCTTACCTCAAGGAACTCGGCGTCAACGCGTTATGCCTCTCACCCGTTTTCCACGGAGCGGCCGAGGACCGGTTACGGCAACCCGACCTGCGGCACATCGACCCGGTCCTCGCGGTCAAGGGCAGTTTGGCGGAGATCAACGACGAAGGCGCCGATCCGGCCGCCTGGAAATGGTCCGCCTCCGACCGTGTCTTCCTCGACCTCGTCCGCCAGGCGCATGAGGCCGGCTTTCGGGTCGTGATCGGCGGTTTGTTCGGATCGATCGGCGGACCCGGCGCGCGGATCGCCGAACTCGAGTCCTACACCCTGGCCGCCGTCCGCCGGTGGATGGATCCCAACGGCGACGGCGATCCGTCCGATGGTGTAGACGGGTGGATCAGCTCGCTCGAGGAGACTCCGCAAGGGTTGGCGCCGGCCGCGGAAAAGGGATTCTGGCGACGCCTGGCGGAACAGGTCAAGAAAACCAATCCCAACGCGGTGTTGATCGCCGGGGGGCCGTTCGGCGTCGGCCGGCTGTCCCAAGAGCCATACGACCTCGCCATCGGTTTTCATGTCGCGGAGACCATCCAGCAGTTTTTCCATCCGCAGAATCCATCGCCGCGGGCCAAGGAGTTCTTCGACACGCTACGGGCCCTCGATCCGAGCTGCCCCGCCGATGCACGCCTCTCCAACCTCAACATGTTGAGCGCGATCAACGGTCCGCGACTGCTTACGTACCTGTCCGAGCCGCGTTCGGCCGCCGCCGGCGCTGCGGCGCCGTCACCCGGCCTCACGCCTCTCGACGACGCCGTCGACCGCTGGCGGCTGGCCACCATTTTCCAGCATTTCTATTTCGGAACGCCGGTCACCTACTACGGGGACGAAGTCGGAATGTGTGGAGGTGCGAAGCCCTACACCGCCGCGCCGATGTGGTGGAGTGACCTCCCCGATCCTCAGGCCAAGTCACCCCACTTTCGCGGCGATTGTTTCGCCCTGGTTCAGTGGCTCTGCAAGCTGCGCGAGAAGTATGCCCCACTCCGCCGTGGGGAGTTGAGGCCCGTCCTGCTCGACGACGAGCGGAAGCTCCTCGCCTTCGCACGAACGCTGCCCGGTGACGAGGTGATCCTTGTTGTCAACTACGGCTCCGCTAAGCAGAAGGTTTCGCTTCCCGCGGGCAGGCCCGGCCAGCTCGTGGCCTTGATGAGTCCTCAGCTCAAGGTTCCCCCGAAGAAAGGTCCGGGCGGGAGCTCCATCGCCCCGGACATCGGCAAGATCATGCGGCTTCAAGTCGGCGGCAGCCGGCAGTTTGTCAACCCGGAGGGACGCATTTCACTCTGGGTGAACCCCATGTCCGTCCGCGTCGTGTTCGTCAACGACCACGAACCGCGGTAGCGCCGGCAACAGGCCAAGCGCCTCGTGCGGGTTTTCGGACTGCCATGACGCAGTTCTTGGATGTACGACGCCGCGACTGTCACTTGGACGTAACGACGACGCCGACTTCGTTGACCGTGACCGTTCTGTTCGGCATGATTCAGTAGCCCGGTGTTGGTTCACATACCGTGCATTGGGGAAGGACTGGCGATGAACGCCTTTTCGAAAACGTCGATCGAGTTGCTCGTGCTGGGCCTCGTCGGCATCGCCGTGAGCTTCGGCGCGAACGCCGTGCGCGAGACCCGCTTCATCAAGCTCACCAAGGATTACTTCGACAAAGGCGACCCCGGCAACAAGACGAAGCCCGACGGCGTCGCGCTCCCCGCAGATGACTCCAGCTCGGTCGCCACGCCCGGGGCGTCAATGCAGTCCGGACGCCCCGCGTCGCCTTCTCTCTCCGGGGGGGGCGTCTCCACGCATCTGCAACACGGCTACCAGGAAATCAGCTTCGACGATGTAGTCGGGGTTTTGAACGATCCCCAAACAACGCAAGGTCTGAATATCCTCGTGGATGCTCGAAAAGCTGATTTGTTCAACGAAGGTCACATCCCCGGCGCGATTCATTGCGATCCCTATGAACCGCAGGCTTCTATTGAGACGGTTCTGGCCCGCGCGAACGGTGTGGAGAAGGTCATCGTCTACTGCGGCGGCGGGGATTGCGAGGACAGTGTTTTCATGTGCCGCGAGTTGATTGAGGCCAGCGTCCCCAACGAGACCATATTCGTCTATCCCGGAGGTTGGAGCGAATGGACGGCCAAGGGAATGCCGGTCTCCACGGCGAGCGAGGAATAGTGGACCGGCGCGCATCCATCCTTCGACGGCTTGACCGGAGCGGTATTCCGCTGCTGTTGGTGCGGCTCATTCTTGCCGCTACCTTTATCTATATGGGAGCCATGAAGGTCCGCGAGCCGTTCGATTTTCTCAAGCAAGTGCGGATGTACTACATGCTGCCCGAGTCCCCGCCTATCTATCTCAACGCAACCGCAATCGTACTGCCCTGGCTTGAGATCATTGCGGGGCTTGCCCTCATCGGCGGTTTTGCGGTGCGCGGTGCGGCTGCAATGCTCGGTATCATGTTGTGCGTATTTACCCCGGCCATTTTTCTGCGGGCCTTGTCCATTCAAGCCGAGAAGGCGATCTCTTTCTTTCAGGTCGTCTTCGACTGCGGCTGCGGTACCGGACCGGTAGTGATTTGGACGAAGCTACTCGTGAATATCGGCCTTCTTGCCCTGTCCGTCATTGCCCTCGTCTCACAGTCGCGCCGCTTCTGCCCGATGGCGTGGCTCGAGGCTCGCCCCCCCGATCCCTCGTCTTGATGAGTCCCCCTCGGCGCGAAGCCGTGATTCACACCAGCCGCGGCGGTAGAAGAAAACCGTCCAGTGTAAGATCAGTGGCCGCATCCTCCCTACGAACGTAAAAGTCATTGATTTTTTGTCGGTGGAACTTCCGGTATCCGCGCCCGTGCAAATACGGCTCGATGACCTCGCCCGACGGGCGATCGTTCTCGATCACGAGGACACGCGGGCGAAACCGTTCCAAGTTGAATCCGTCCAACACGTCCAGTTCGCATCCCTCCGTATCAATCGACACAACGTCGATACTCCATCCGCCGTTCGGCTGCCAAGGTCCGCCAAGAAAACCGGGACTGCGGCGTTCCTGCAAGAGGATGTCGTCCAAAGTAGTGAAGGGCACCTCGATCTGCACAAGCTCGGCGCCCTCTCGCACGCACCGGTCGATGTGATCCTGATCCGCCTGCAAGAAGGACAACACCGGCACGTTCTGCGCAACCGTGAACTGCGTGGTACCGTGACTGCCCCGCTTTCCACAGGCGCCGTGGATCACTCGACTGCGCGGTCGACTCTGTGCGGCCCGGTCACACAGCGGCAGAATCGGCTCCACGAGAAGCCCGTGCCAACCCAGTTGTTCGAGGAAGTAGGTATTGCTGAGAGTCACCCCGTCGTAAGCGCCGACTTCGACGAAATACCCCCTTACCCGCCGCCGAAACACCTGCCATAGAATCCGATCCTCACCGAACTGAGCACGGTATAAATGGTCGATCTGAACGCTGGTCACGCCCTCGGCCCCGAATTACGCGCCCTGAATGGCCAGCGCCTTGGGCGGAGTTCGCTGCACATTGGCCGCCGCCTGGCCGATTCCTCTCTTGGGCAGAACACCCGCCGTTGTCAGCACCTCGACCAGCTTCATGATGCGATGACTATACAAATGCTCGCCAAGTGTGCGCCGTTGTCCCGCTGCGGCGATGGCCTTTCGCTCCTCGGCACGTTCGAGGTAATACCCGATCTTTTCCAGAAGTTCCGCCTCATTGTGGAATACGTCGCATTCCTTACCGACCTCGAAGCAACTCCCAAGTTCCGGCGTGAAATAGGTCAACATGAATCCCCCGTGCGACGTGATCTCGAAATGACGGATATTCAGTCCAGTCTCCAAGTTGCCCTTCATCAGGTTCAAGCAAATCGGGACCCGTCGCATTCGATCATGGAGCACCTTCATATCCCATATCCGCGGCGTGTGCTTCAGTCCGTAATGAGTGTCCCAGTGATCGCCGACAAGCTCGAAGAGGTCCCCCAGCTTCGCCTTCAGGAACCGCGCGAACCGATCGCGCTGTTTGAGAGCCAGGTAGGCATTGTAGATGAACTTCTGATTGTAATACTCTCGCGCCTTGGCCGCGCGGACTTGCGGATCGTCGGACGGATTCGGAGGCGCGCCGAACTGATATAGATCGTAGTAGATCTTGTGAAACGGAAGGTCGGGCATGTCGGCACGCACCGCCGCCGCCATGAGACCGGCGAACAGCGCTCGCGGCTCGACCGCCTGCGCCGAGCCGAACCACGAGGAGGCCGGGTGCCCCATGAACGCCACGACCGGACCCGGGTCCGGCTCCGGCAATGGACTCAGGTCGAAGTCCCCGTCGGCGGCCCCCATGGGCAGCGTCAGAACATTGGGCACACCGAGCTTCGTCAGTTCCTCCGCGTGTCCTGACTCCCAAATCCACTTGATCCAACTGCTCTGTTCCAACAACTGCCAGTGATCACTCCACGGGACCTGAGCCATTGTCGCAGTCGCCGGGTCCAAATAGCACGCGACATAGGGAATGCCCAGGGTCGCCGTCGTCAGAGCCACTTGATCCGGGGTCGACGGCGAAGGCGAGAGCGTGAGCGCCTCGGTGTTAAAATCGAGGACGAGCTCAATGTCGTTCCTTTCCAGGAACGGTCGGTAAGTCGCACCGTCCGCCAACCGTTGGGCCAAGGGCCTGTTGAAATCCAAACTGTTCAAGTCGGGAAGTAGGAACGCCTCACACCCCGCCTCTCGTACGGAGCGCTCCAGTTGCTTCGTTGTGGCGATCCTCAGCGGGCGACGGCTCATCCCTTACCCCCCTTTTCCGCTCCCTTCACGTACAAAGCATCTCCCCAGTTTTGCGGCTGGTCGGACGGATACACGGCGTATCGCCGGTATCCGCACTCCTTCATGAACGACTCAATGTCCCCAAACAAAGGACAATCCTTGTAGATCGGCACGAAGGACACTTCAACGTAGACGAGCCTTGTTTTTTCCAGGAGTTTGCGAGCGCCATACAGAGCTTGGAGTTCGGCCCCCTGCACATCGAGTTTGAGAATATCTACCCGCTCCGATGAAATCCCCTGCTCAGCGCACCACCGATCCAGCGTACAAACCTCGACCTCCTCCTGGCCGATGACTCCCGTCCACTTCGCACAGGGATTGCCCTCCTGATAAGCAAGAAGGGAATTGGCCTCCGGACTGGTCGTAAGATTCATCCTCACCCTCCCGTCCCGATCTCCCACCGCCTTATGGATCGCGTGGACGTGCAACTCCTGGGCACGGCCTCGTAGCTTGTCAAAGACGGCTTTCACCGGCTCAAAGCTGTAGATCTCCGCCTGCGGATAAAGCTGACGGAAACCGGCCGCCATTTGCCCAACATTGGCTCCACAGTCAAGAATAACGTCCGGCATAGGGAGCAGCGACTTGCAGTCCTCCGACCATGTACTTGCCGAATACTGCACCGGCAATGCCTTCGGTTCCGCCATTTCCAGCAAATACTTCAGCCGGTGACTGTAAAGGTGCTGCCCCAGGGTTCGTCTTTGGCCGGCCTGGGCAATGGCGATTCTCTCGTCCGGATGACCGAGGTAATACTGAATCGTCTCCAACAGATCGGCCTCGCTGCTGAAAACCGCGCACTCCTTTCCAATCTGAAAATGGTCCCCGAGCTCCGGCTGTTGGTAGCAAAGCATGAACCCGCCCGCGGCAGTGATCTCGAAATGCCGCATGTTCAGACCGCTCTCCGCGTTCCCATTCACGAGGTTCAGGTTGATCGCGACCTCTCGAAAATGATTGAAATAGTCGTCCGAAGTCGCAAGCCGGGGACGCACCGGCAGACCATACGCCGTATCCCAGCGGCTCCCACGGAGTTCAAACGTGTCTCCCAATCTCCGCTTCAGGAAGATCACAAAGCGATCCCGGTTGCGGATGCACAGGGATGCGTGGTAGAAGAGTTTGGCATTGAAATACGCCGACGTCTTCTGCACATTCACATCCAATGGGGAATGCGGATCAACCGGCTCCGCGAGCCCGAAGACGTCGTAGTAGGCGCCACGGAAGCTCACGTCGCGCAGATCGGACCGGATGGCTTGGGTCAGAGTACCGGCCAACAAACTACTGGAAGGCACGGCCCCGGTCGCCGCGAAGTAATTGGTATTCTGGCCGCCAACGAAAGAAACTACCGGACGGCATTGCGACGGATCGAGAGGGCGCGTGTCGTACACGCGGTCCGGCGCGGCCATAGGTAGATGGATGACATTGGGTATTCCGAAGTTCTGCAATTCTCTTGCGTGAGCGCGGTCCCACACCGCCTTCAGCCAGGTCTGGCTCTGCAGGCTCTGCCAGACGACTCGCCAGTCAAGCCCCTGGAAGGTCGTCGAGAGCGGGTCGATGAAATGGGAACAGAGAGGAGTTCCGGCGACCTCGTGGGCCAGCTTGAGATCGTCCGCGCGCTCTTTGTTCCGCACAAAGCCCAGCCCCGTACCCCCGTTGTCGATCAGCAGACCGACCCCGCGCCCAGGAAGGAGGGCCGCGACCGTCTCCCCGTTGGTGATTCGACTGCCTAGATGAGCGGCATAGGCGTTGTCGCTCGGATGCTCCGCGATCGGCAAGGTCAACGATTCGCGAGAGAGCGCGTCACACGCGGGCTTCCACCAACCGTGATTGAACACGCCGATGTTCATTTTGCGGACCCGTCTTGCGACGACGCCGGGGACGCACGTTACCCGGGTTCCAAGGTTATCGGCCAAGGCAGTCCCCGGGGTGCATCGCCAAATCCGGGGACATCGGTGCGGACGTGCCCGGCCTGGCGCCGAGGGCCGAGAAATCTCGCTCCCGCGTGGCGACCGGCGTGGGGTCGATAATGGGCCGAATCAGGCAGGTGTCTTCGAGTGTCGGGCGTGTAGGGACGAACCGATATGTCGATCACGGGCAGCGATTGGGCGACGCGCGGCGAACGCGGCGAGTGAGCCGCCTATACTTTCTTGCGAGACGTCGCGCGAGACAGGATGCGGAAATGAGCAATCGCGGAGCCTCCGGGCCCCATCGCGGAATTATCACCGCGACCCTCCTCGCCTTGGCGATGAGCCTCTGCGCCGGCTGCGTAGTCCCCCCCCGGAGGGACCCACCCCTTCGCGTCGCTACGGCTTGGCGGGCGCCTTCCGAGCTCGAAGAGCCCCGCGGCGAAGGCGCCGCTCCGCGGGCCCCAATCATCAACGCGCCCAAGGCGTCGTCTCCGAATGGAAGTGGACCGTCCGAAACAGACGGTGGCCCGGACAAGACGGATGAAACGCCCCTCCCGCCGACCAAGCGTTGGCACCTCGACTTGGCTTTCCGGGAAAGCCACAACAAACTCGCCTCCACCAAGCGACAACTCGATCGCCGTCTGGAGTTGCCCCTCAGAACCGACGTCTTCGGCGTCTTCGACCGTCCTTACACCCCCATCGACCGAAAGACGGATCTCGGGTTCAGCACTTGGTACGCCGGCGTCGGCCGCGAAGAGAACAGGCTTCTCGTGTGGACGTACTACGTTGGGGCCGGTGTGGGCAAGGACATCAACCATCAGCGGTTCCTCTACCAGACGCTCGAGGTCGATTTCAAATATGGTTACTACTACACGGGGATCATGGCGGAGTATTATCCCTGGGAGGTTCCCGCTGTCCCCGCCGCCCCGTCGTGGGAGCAACGCCTACGCACGAGCCGGCCTTTCCTTCTCGCGGGGTTCGAGAGCGGGTACGTAAGCGCTGAGGGCGAGGGCGACTATACCGTCAGCGGCGTGAACACCTATCACGACGAGTTGAAGATCCGCGATTGGTTGTTTAGCTGCCTGTTCGGATTGGGGTGGGCTTTGCCCCTCGACGACCACTGGTCGATCAATTTGAGCGGCGACTACAAGTTCCATTTCTACCGCCCGGAAGAATACAACGGTTGGAACATCGCCACAGCCGTTCGATACCGGTTCTAAGGCCGCGTCAAAGCCCGCAACCCCCGGCCCTGATCATTGGGCCGGTCCATCCCCGCAACAGATCACCGTCCCGCGGTCTCCACCAGCCTCCGCTGCACCCGCGCCCGCTGAACGGCCTTGCTACGCGCGGCGTAGGCCGCATCGTCCGGGATCTTCATCGCCAAGGCGTCCGCCAGGGCCTTCTCCACGCGGGCCGCATCCAGCTCCTCCGCGCTACGGCACTGCTCGGTGAGGATCGTCAGACGATTGTTGAGCACTTGGGCGAACCCGCCGTCAACCACAAACACATGGCTTGCGTCCCCGGTCTGGACGCGAAGCGCCCCAATCCCCATTTTGCACACAAGCGGCGCGCGGCCCGGCAACACGCCCACTTCTCCGTCGTGAGCGGGAAACGCGACGAACCCGGCCTCGCATTCAAGCACGGCCCGTTCGGGAGTGATGACGCTACAATGCAGGGTGGGGGTCTTTGCCATACGCGAGACTCAGCAAGATCAAAGTTCGAAGTTCAAAGTTCAAAGAAACCGGGCCGACCAGGACTCATTTTGACTCTGTTCGCTTGCCGATTGTCGCGAGGATTCGCACCAACTCATCGGCTTCCTTCAGCAGGTCGGCCAACCGCCGCGTTGGAAACAGTCCGCTGTCACCCAGCAAGCGAAGCCAATAAACCGTTTCCTGGGCCTCCGACCGGGCGATCTTCATGCGACGGCTATACTCTTTTCTCGACGACGATCCTCTTGCCTCATGGACGTTCGCGCCGACGCTTGTGCCGGACCGAATCAACTGCCGGGCGATGGCCGCTCCCGCGAGGGTCCTCGGCATGGCGTTCACGACGCGCACAATCCGCACGGCGAACACATAGGTCCGCTCGCTGATATCCCGTGGTGTCTCCTTCGCCATCGGGCTGACGAACCCCATTCCCGCTTTTCGAACTTTGAACTTCGACCTTTAACCTTTTGCAAGTTTTTCCGCCTTCGCCGCCGCCTCTTCGATCGCCCCGACGTACATGAACGCCTGCTCCGTCAAATGGTCCCATTTCCCCTCGCAGAGTTCCTCGAAGGACCGAATCGTCTCCTGACGCGGGGTATAATTACCTTTGAACCCCGTAAACTGCTCGGCCACGAAAAACGGCTGCGACAAGAATCGCTCGATCTTCCGCGCCCGCGCCACAATCACCTTGTCCTCCGCGCTCAACTCGTCCACACCGAGGATCGCAATAATGTCTTGCAAGTCCTTATACCGCTGCAGAATCTGCTGCACGCGCCGCGCGACGGCATAGTGTCGTTCTCCGATGAACTCCGGTGCGACCAGTCGGCTGCTCGACGCCAGGGGGTCGACGGCGGGGTAAATGCCCTTTTCCGCGATCCCCCGTTCCAGGTTAACCGTGCTGTCCAGATGGGTGAACGCGGCCGCGGGCGCCGGGTCGGTATAGTCGTCCGCGGGAACGTAGATCGCCTGGATGCTGGTGACCGCGCCGCGGCTGGTGGAGGTGATGCGCTCCTGCAACTGCCCCATCTCCGTGGAGAGCGTGGGCTGATACCCTACTGCTGAAGGCATACGTCCCAACAGAGCCGACACTTCCGAACCGGCCTGTGAAAATCGGAAAATGTTGTCGATGAACAGCAACGTGTCGGCCCCGGTCTGATCGCGGAAATACTCGGCCATGGTGAGTGCCGACAGGGCGACCCGTAGTCGCGCCCCGGGCGGCTCATTCATTTGTCCGAAAACCATGACTGTTTGGTCGATGACGGTTTTCCCTGTGTCGCCGATCTTGGCCTCCTGCATCTCCAGCCACAGGTCGTTCCCCTCGCGCGTGCGTTCTCCCACCCCGGCGAAGCAGGAGTATCCGCTATGGAACCGGGCCAGGCGGGCGATCAACTCCTGAATGATGACTGTCTTTCCCACCCCCGCCCCGCCGAACAATCCCGCCTTGCCGCCGCGCACCAGGGGACAGAGAAGATCAATGACCTTGATCCCGGTCTCGAACAGCTCGGTCTTGGAGGTCAAGTCCACCATTTCGGGCGGGTCATGGTGAATGGGGCGTCGCCCTTTCACTTGGATCGGCCCGCGACCGTCGATCACCTCTCCCACCAGATTGAAGACCCGACCGAGCGTTTCCTCGCCCACGGGGACGGTGACCGGCTGGCCCGTGTCCCGAATCCGCGCCCCGCGCTGCACCCCGTCGGTGGACCCCAACGCGATGGCTCGAATGCGCCCGCCGCCCAAGTGCTGAGCGACTTCGCACCACAACGTCTCCTTGGTCGTTTCACCAAGGACGGTGCGGGTCACTTCGAGCTCCAGCGCGTTGTAAATCTTCGGCATTTGATCCTCGGAAAACTGGGCATCCAAGGTTGAACCGATCACCTGAGTCACTTTCCCGATATTGCCGTTGTCCATGACCTTACCTGCCAAAGTTCAAAGTTCGAAGTTCAAAGTTCAAAGTCCAAAAAAGGAAAGACCAATCGGACCCTTCATCGTGACTCCGTTCGCTTTCCGATGGTAGCGAGGATTTTCACCAATTCCTGTACTTCCTGAAGCATCGGCGCGAGCCGGCGTTTTGAGAGCAGCTCACCGTCGCACAGAAGCCATAGCCAATACAAAGTTTCCTGAGCCTCCGAGCGGGCGATCTTGATTCGTCGGCTGTACTCTTTCCTCGTCGAGGAGCCTCGCGCCTCGTGAACATTCGCACCAATGCTCGTACCCGCGCGCATGAGCTGCCGCGCAATGACCGCGCCGGCGAGCGTCCGTGGCAATGCATTGACCACGCGGACGATGCGGACTGCAAATGCGTACGTCCGCTCGCCAATATCACGCGGCGCCTTGTCGTCCGACATGTGTTCACCGGTTTCCGTTTTCCCCGTTTCTTTGAACTTTGAACTTCGATCTTTGACCTTCCTCCTTAGGCGAGCGAATTCGCCCCGCCGACGATATCCAGCAATTCCATCGTAATCTGCGTCTGCCGCGCGCGGTTGTATTTCCGAGTGAGCGCCGTAATCATGTCCGCCGCCGCCTCCGTCGCGGCCTTCATCGCCACCATCCGCGCGATCTGCTCGCTCACCGTCGCATCAATAAAACACTGAAACAGTCGCACGCGCACGGTCGCAGGCAACAGCTCGGCCAGCAGTTCCTTCGGCCCCGGCGAGAACTCATACTGCACCGTCGCTTTCCGTTTTTCCTCCGTCGCCGCACCGACCGCATCAGTCGTCAATGGCAGCAGTTGCATCACCGCGGGTCGCTGTCGCCCAAGGGAATAAAACCGCGTGTACACGACGTGAACCGTCCCAATCTCTCCCCGAATAAACCGATCCATCAGCCCGTTGGCAATCGGCTCCACTTGCTCGAACCGCGGAGCGTCGCTGATATGCGTAATCCGCTCCAACATGGATCGGCGAAGGAACCTAAAGTAGCTGATCCCCTTTTTCCCCACCATATACACGTCGTTCTCGACGCCCTTCACCACTTCGGCGTCGAGGTGACCGACGGCGGCCCGCAACACGCCCGTGTTGTAACCGCCGCATAGTCCGCGAGAACTGGTCAGCACGGCCACGGCGGACCGCTTCACATCCGTCTGCGCCCGCATGAGAGGATGAGCCATCTCTTCTCCGACGGCACTGGAGAGGTCCGCCACCAGCTCCGCCATTCGCTCCGTGTACGGCTTGGTCGCCGTGGCGCGGATGTACGCCGCTTGAAACCGCGCGGTGGCAATCAGTTGCATCGTCCGCGTAATCTTGCGGATGTTGCGCACCGTCTTGCGGCGTTTAACGATGATTCGCCGATTCGGCATCAGTCCCGCTCCACGGCCTCACCGCGACCGGATCCCGCTCCGGCTCCGTGCGCGGCGTAGGCACACGGATTACCCACTGCTCTTCGCCGCCCAATGCGTCTTGAAGTCCTCGATGATTTTGCCCAGCCTTTTCTGCAAGTCGTCCGAGAGATCACCCTTGTCCGTGATCTCCTTTCCGACTTCCGGAAATTCGTCGTTCACGTGCTTGAGCAACGCCTTCTCAAACTCCCGCACCTGATTGACGGCCAGACTGTCCAGATATCCCTTCGTCCCCGCAAAAATGCTGACGACTTGCTCACTGAGCTTAAAGGGCGCGTATTGCGGTTGCTTGAGGAGCTCCACCATCTGCCCCCCGCGGTCCAACTGCCGTTGAGTCGCCGCGTCAAGCTCCGTGCCGAGCTGTGCGAACGCCTCCAGTTCGCGATAGGCGGCGAGGTCCAATCGCAGCGAACCTGCGATTCTCTTCATCGCCTTCCGCTGAGCATTCCCGCCCACGCGGGAGACACTGATCCCCACGTTCACCGCCGGCCGGACGCCCGCGAAAAACAAGTCCGGCTCCAGGTAAATCTGCCCATCGGTAATCGAAATCACGTTCGTGGGGATATACGCCGCCACTTCCCCTTCCAACGTCTCAATCACCGGAAGCGCCGTCAGCGATCCGCCGGAATCCTTGAAGCGCAGCACCTTGTACTTGTCCTTATCCGGCAGACTATTGAGCCAAGCGTCAGCCTTTTCACGACCATGCGGCCGATGGAACAGCCCGTCCACATCATCGGGCCGATGCCCGTGCGGGGCTTTCAGACCCTGAGGATGCTTCTTCGCCACTGTCCGGTCGCGGGAGTCCTCTTTCGTATCCTTCGGCACAACGGCATATTCATCGCGCAATTTGCAACTGCGTTCGAGCAGTCGGGAGTGCAAATAGAACACGTCGCCGGGATAGGCCTCGCGCCCCGGCGGACGCCGCAACAGCAGCGACAGTTGACGATACGCATGGGCCTGTTTGGTCAAGTCGTCATAGATGCACAGGGTCGCCCGACCGTGCAGGTACATGAAATACTCGGCCATCGCCGCCCCGGCGTACGGGGCGATGAACTGCAACGGCGCCGGATCGGAAGCGGAGGCATTGACGACGATGGTGTAATCCATCGCCCCCTGCGAGCGGAGCTTCTCCACCACGCCGACGACCGTGGATTCCTTCTGTCCGATGGCCACGTAGACGCAGATCACGTCTCCGCCTTGTTGGTTGATGATCGTGTCGATGGCAATCGCCGTCTTGCCCGTCTTGCGGTCGCCGATGATGAGCTCGCGCTGCCCGCGGCCGATGGGAATCATACTGTCGATCGCCTTGATACCCGTCTGCAACGGCTCGTTGACCGGTTGCCGCTGGGCGATGCCGGGGGCCTTGAACTCCAACGGACGCCGGTGCGGCGTCTCGATGACGCCTTTCCCGTCCAGCGGCCGGCCCAGTGGGTCCACCACCCGACCGACCATCGCATCGCCGCAGGGCACGCTCAGCACTTCGCCGGTCCGCCGGACCTCGTGGCCTTCCTTGATGCCCAGGTAATCCCCGAGCACGACGACGCCGACGGAGTTTTCCTCGAGGTTGAACACCTGTCCGGAGGCCCCGTTTTCAAAATCCAGCCGCTCGCCGGCCATGGCGTTGCTCAGGCCGTATACGCGAGCGATGCCGTCGCCGACCTCGAGCACTTTCCCGACTTCGGCCACATCCACTCGACCGCGGTATTGCCGGATCTCTTCGGTGATGACGGACGATATCTCATCGACTCTGAATTTCATCTACGTTGTTTCCCGCCTCCAATGTAGCGCCGCCCCTTGTGGGCGGCGCTCTCACTCTTCGTCACCCACAAGGGGTGACGCTCTCACTCGTCGTCACCCACAAGGGGTGACGCTACATCGTATCTTTAACCGGCACGTTCAGCCGTGTACGTCCGTCCGCCGTAAATCTCGCGCGAAGCCCGGTCGAGGAGATTCCGCCCCAGCGTCGCCAGCTTGGCCAGCACGCTGTTGTCGTGCTTCTCATCGCCGATCTGCACGATCATCCCGCCGATGAGCGACTCGTCCACCGTTTCCACAAGGTCGACCTGCTTACCCGTCTTCTCCATCAACTTCGTGCGTAGCCGGGCCCGCAAGGCTTCATTCAAGGGCGCCGACGTGCGGACGTGAACCTCCACGCGGCCCTTCAACTCCTCGTGCAGCAGCCGATACGCTTCCGCGATGCCGCGAATCGACCCCAACCGCTCGTTGCGGTTCAGGACCTGCATCGCGTCAACCAGCACGTCGCTGAACTTCCCGCGGAACAGTTTCTCGATCGTCCGTTGCCGAGCCTCCGAATCCACCGTGGGGTTCGAGAGGAATGCTTCGAACGCCGGTTGGCCCGCGAGCAGCGCGGACACACTGACCAGTTCATCGCGCAGCCCATCTTCCTGACCCGACGACTTCGCCAGATTCAGCATGGCCGTCGCGTAGACTCGGGCAATCCCGACTTCTCGATCGCTTCCGCTCGACATCGCTTTCCCTGCCCGATCGCTCGTTAGCTACCGGCTACCTCCTGCAACTCGTCGATGGACTCGGCGATCAATCGCTCGTGCTCGCGGGGGTTGAGTTCCTTGCGCAGGATGCGCCCGGCGATCTCCGTCGCCAGTTTGCCGCTGAGTGTGTACAGTTCCTTGACCGCCGTGTCCGTGGCGATGGCGATTTCGCGTTTGCCCCGTTCCAGGAGGGCCTTCGCCTCGGCCTTGGCCTCGTCCTCTATGCGGTGCTTGACGACCTCGCCGTCGCGGCGACCTTCGTCCACGATCGCCGTCGCCTCGGCCCGCGCCGCGAGCACCTTCTCCGTGTACTCCTTCAGTCGTCGTTCCGCGTCCTCGCGGTCCTGTTTGGCCTGGGCGAGTGAATCGCGGATGAAATCCTCACGCTTCTGCAAGGCCCCAAGGATCGGCTTCCACGCGAACTTGCCGAGGACGACGACGACCAGGACGAAAACGACCAACGTCCAGAGGGCGTTACCGATGTCGCCCGCGAAAGGGTTGCCCCTCCCTTCACCCGATTCAGCCGCAGCCTGGGCCGCGGCGCCCAAGGCGCCCACGATGAACGAGAACCTTTGCATCATCATCATCCGTTGCCGTTACAGGTTCCGTCAGCGCAACGCGACGGAGAGCTACAGGACGGCCAGCAAGGCGACCACCACCGCGAACAGCGTCGCGCCTTCGATCATCGCCGCCGTGATGATCATGGCCGTACTGATGTTACCGGAAGCTTCGGGCTGCCGCGCCATCGACTCCACCGCGCTTCCGCCGATGCGTCCGATCCCGGCCGCACCGCCCATGATGACTAGACTGGCGCCGATGGCTCCGCCGAGCTTCCTCGCACCGTCCGTGCTCAGGAACGTCGAGTGCTCAGTGACGCCGCCCGTGGCGCCTTCCGCCGCCTGGGCCGTCGCCCCGTCGAAGAACATAAGGCCCGTTCCGATGAGGATCGCCCACAATGCCATCTTGGAAACCCGCTTGTTCATGTTCCGAGACCCTTTTCCGTACTGGTCGACGAGCGGGGTCGACGACCCACCTGGCAACCGCCATCGCAGTCACGCCTCACGGCCCGGGTGCCCCGCGCTGGTTCGGGCATGGCGGATGAATGAGACCGATGCTCAACGTCATTCCTAATGGGCATGCGCCGCCTGCTCCTCGTGGTGTCCCTCATCGTGGAAAACCACGGACATGCCGATGAACAGCGTCGTCAGGAACGTGAAAATGAACGCCTGCAAGAACGCGACAAAAACTTCCAGGAGCGTGATCGCCACACTCGCAAGCACAGCCGGTACCGCGATCACAAGTCCTCCGGCCGTGCCCATCGCGGTCCCGGCGCTCAAGATGAACCCCACAAGAACGGACAGCAGAATGTGACCCGCGATCATGTTGGCGAACAAACGAACCGCCAAGGCGAAAATCTTGGCGCCAAGCCCGAGGATCTCCACGGGCACAAGCAAGGGTGCCAGCCAGATCGGGCCGGGGCAGAAGTGGGCGAGATAGCGTCGGCCTCCCAGACGGAGCCCATTGACCACCATCATGGTCATGGTGGCGAGCGCCATCGTCGCGGTCATCCAGATGTTCCCCGTCGCCGTGCCCCCGATGTGCGTTCCGAACAACGGGGTGATCGCTCCGAGTGGGAGCAGGCCGAGCAGGTTGATGGTCAGGATGAAGAAGAACACGCTCCAAATGTACTTGATGAACCGATCCGTGTATTCCCCCAATGCGGGTCGAGCAACCGTTTCACGCAGGTACTGGCAGATCGCCTCCAGGAAGTTGGCCGACCCCGTCGGGACCAGCCGATCGACGACGCCGGACCCGCGTCGCTTTCGCACCGCCGCCGGCAGAACCAAGACCAACAGCACGCCCGCGACGACCAGCATCGCAATCTGGTTGCTAAAGAGCGTCACGTTTCCTTGGGGTGTCAGGGGCCCCCAATTCGCAGGGCGGGTCACGAGTGGATGCTGGACCACGTGCTCAAGGGGACTGCTGGAAGCGAGTATGGCGGAGCCGTATAACATCAGATCACCGTCGTGCGTCTCTTCCGATGGAATCGGAGGGCCAACGTCGTCTCCGCGGCCACGAGGGTCAGGTAACTAAGGGCGACCCAAATCAGCAGAGGCGCCGGCTCAAACACGCGCGTCAGGGCAACACATAGGGTGGACGCAAGTACGACGCCGAACCGAAGCGCCGTCGCCGCGAGGACCGCCGATCCGAGGCTCGCCCGCGACTGCGACAAAGCCAAACTGATCGGCGCCGCCCCCACGCAGCTTGCGATCCAGCTCACACCGCAGCCGACCGCTAGAGCTGCAACTCCCCTGCCGTTCGTGAGCCGAACGGTCGGGAAATACCCGAGGCCCGCAACCACCAGCGCCGTCGCCAAACCGATTCCGACAAACGCCGCGTAGTATCCGCCGAACGTCGCCCGTTGGCCGATCATGGCTTCGATGACGGCTGCCGCGACCCGCGATCGCCGGGCGGCTTGAACGCCCCCAGCGCTTGGCGGATCATGTTGTACATTCCGCCGGTCAGGCCCAGCACCGCGCCGCTGAGCAAGCCCCACGGACTGCAATCCCAATGCCGATCGACCCACCACCCGACCATCGTGAAACCCGCTACGGCCGCCGCGAACTCAATGCCGATCCCCGAAAACCGAAGCCAGGACGGTCGATCCTTGTCGCCGTTCGCCATCGGCAAACCACCTGCCGCGCTTAAACTTTGTACCAAAATGGCACAAAGTCGGCGACAAAAGTGGGCGCGATGCACGCGCCCGGACCCTCTCCGGCGGGTCATTCCGCTTCGACGAGGGCACGCAGTCTAGCAAGCCCCGAATCGGGATTCAATCGCTTTTTTACGCAATTCCCCTCGCCGTCCGCACGAGGCTCGGCGAAGCGAGATACCCCCGGCCGAGGCCCAAGCCAATCCGGAGTTGACCCCGGCCCCGACGTTTCGTAACGTGATTCAGCGGCACGGAGGCTGAGCGACTCCCCCACCGATACGCACCAGACCATGATCAAACATCTAGCCGTTGTCGGGGCTACAGGGGCGGTCGGACGTGAAGTCTGCGCCATCCTGACGGAACGACGCCTGCCCGTCGGTCGAGTCTCGCTTTTCGCCTCCCAACGGGGTGCCGGTTCCCGCATCGAGGTTGCCGGTCGTACGATCGAAGTCCAAGAGCTGACCGATCACAGCTTCGAAGGCGTCGATTACGCGATCTTCAGCGCCGGGGCCGAGCGCAGCAAGCGCTACGCCCCCGTCGCCGTCCGCGCGGGATGCGTGGTCATCGACAACTCCTCGGCCTTCCGCATGGACCCCGACGCGCCGCTCGTGGTGCCGGAGATCAACCCCGACGACGTAAAGAAACACCGCGGGATCATCGCCAACCCGAACTGCTCGACGATCATCATGGTCATGGCCGTCTGGCCGCTGCATCGAGTGGACCCCGTCAGACGCATCGTGGTGAGCACCTATCAATCCGCCAGCGGGGCCGGTGCGGCGGCGATGGAGGAGTTACGAACTCAAACGGCTGACCACCTCGCCGGGCGTGACGTCGTCCCTCGCGTCTTCCCTTACCCCATCGCGTTCAATCTGTTCTCCCACAACACGCCGATCGGCCCCGACGGATACAACACCGAAGAACGAAAGATGATCGACGAGACGCGGAAAATCTTTCACGCTCCGTCGATCGCCATCGCCCCGACGTGCATCCGCGTACCTGTACTCCGCGCCCACAGCGAATCCATCAACCTGACCTTCGAGCGACCGATTGCCCCCCACGAAGTGCGCCTGATTCTGTCAGGCGCGGCCGGCGTTCAGGTTGTGGACGATGTGGAGCGGGGCCGCTTCCCCATGCCCGTAAACGCCTCAGGCCGAAATGACGTGCTGGTCGGTCGGATCCGTCAGGACGTAAGCCGGCCCGACGGCCGCGGTATCGAGCTCTTCGCCTGCGGCGACCAACTCCGCAAAGGCGCCGCCCTCAACGCCATCCAAATCCTGGAGTTGCTCGCGCAAATGTAACGCCACGCCCTGTGCGTGGCGTAAAGAGCCGCGAGCGCGAGCCTTGCTGTTACCCACGAGTAGAGCGCCTTTCGGGATGCCGGCGAGGCTCGTCCCGGAGGGACGGCTTGGGTGCCCCAGCCCTTGGGCCGGGGGACCGACTCCGTAGAGTAGAGCAACCGCCCTCGGGGCATTTATGGGACGATCTCGCAGCTAAGCATCAGTCCCTCACCGCAGGCGGTGGGGCGCCCAACGCTTGAAAAATCTGCCCACAATCCTGACGCGGACCGCCATCCCCAGGCAGCGCTCCGCAGGCTTGACTTGCGACGGCCTATCCGCTACAAGGCACATGGAGTGCCGGGAGCGGGCTGGCTGACCGTAAACGGCATGATGCGTCTCGAGCTTCCCGTCGGCGACGGCGCAAGGGTCGACGTGCCGAACGTGATTCAACGAGAGTGCTCTGGGCCACGGGTTAGCTGATCCCGCGGTGCATCGGATGTCAGACACAGGTGTGGTTCCCGGCGGCGGACACCGAACACATCGATCCGTGCGTCTGGGGTAGGCACAAAGTGCTCGTAACAACTCGTATCACTGCAAAAAGGTCTTCGTATCCATGACTGAGTTCTCCCCCGAATCCGCTTGGCCGACCGACGCCGCGCTAAATGACTCGCCCTCCGCGCCGTCCCCGTCCATGGCGGAGATCGATCGTGAGGTCGCCGAGGCCATGTCGGCCATGGCGCCCGGCGACTTGGCCGAACTGGGCGGCGGAGTCGGCGGCGGCGAGGTCGCCGCCGGGACCGAGCTGACCGGCACCGTCACCGGCGTTACCGACGACGATGTGTTCGTGCAGTTCGGCGTCAAATCACAGGGCGTTCTTCCGCGGAACCAGTTCGGCAAGAAGGAAGTCGTGAATGTCGGTCGTCGCGTCGATGTGGTCGTCGAGCGGTTCGACGCCGACTCGGGCCTGGTGATCGTAAGCCGAAAGGGTGCGCTGCAACGGGCCACGTGGACGAATCTGACCAAGGGCATGATCGTCGAGGGGAAGGTCACGGGCGTCATCAAGGGCGGCCTGGAGATCGACCTCAAAGGCATCCGCGCGTTTATGCCCGGCTCCCACGCCGACATCGTCCCGATGAAGGACGTTTCGCTGCTGCTCAATCAGATGGTCCGGTGCGAGGTCCTCGAACTGGATCGACGCAATAAGAACGTGTTGCTGAGCCGGCGCAAGGTGCAGGAGCGGGAGCTGGCCGAGGCCCGTGAAAAACTTCGCGCCGAACTCGCCGTCGGACAGGTTCGTCCCGGCGTCGTCCGCAGCATCACCGACTTTGGGGCGTTTGTGGACTTGGGCGGCGTCGATGGACTTCTTCACATCCGCGAGCTGAGTTGGGGAACGGTGGAGAAGGTGACGGACGTGCTGTCGGCGGGCCAACGCGTCGAAGTGATGATTCTCAAGATCGATTCCAAGCGCGAACGGATTTCGCTGGGCCTCAAACAGGCCCTGCCCGACCCGTGGGTGCACGTGCCGGAAAAATACCCTGTCGGGACACCGTTGAAGGTCCGCGTGATCCGGCTTGCCGATTTCGGCGCTTTCGCGGAGTTGGAGCCGGGCGTCGAGGGACTGATCCCCATTAGTGAGATGGGCTGGTCGCGGGTGAAGCAGTCGGCCGACGTGGTCTCGTCGGGAAGCGTGGTGGACTGCGTGGTGATTCGCGTGGAAGCGGAGAAGCACCGAATCGCGTTGAGCATGAAACAAGCCCAGCCCGATCCTTGGGCCGGGGTGTTCGAGGGCTTCCCCGTCCACTCCCTTGTACACGGTAAGGTCACACGGCTCGCCGACTTCGGGGTGTTCGTGGAGATCGCGCCCGGAGTCGAGGGGCTGGTCCACATCTCCGAACTTTCCGACCATCGTGTGAAATCGTGCTCCGAAGTGGTGCAGCCCGGCCAAGAGGTCGAAACCCGCGTGCTCGGGGTGGACAAAGACAACCACCGGATTTCGCTCTCCATCAAGGCCGTCAATGCGCCGACATCGGCGGAAGCCGCAGCCGCGGCCGGACCTGCGGCCCCGGCGAAAACGGCCAAGAAGCGCAAGAAACCCCTCCGCGGCGGTCTCTCCAGCCACTTCGAGTGGTAAATAGTCAGAAGGTCGGGCCGATCCACCCGCCTCAGCCAATAGAGGATGACGCCCCGCGAGCCCGTACCCCGCGGCGAAGGGTGATCCCCCACCGCTGCTCACACGGGGATCGGGCACCGTTGCCACGCTACGAACCCCATGTTTCCGCCCGGAACAGGCTCGGCGGCGAAAAAAATCATCGCCGAGGGGAAAAAACGCTTGCACATCCGATACCCGCGCCCGTATAATACCTTCCCGTCAAAGTTGGGCCATTCGGGCAGAGGCGAATTCGGCTAATGTCGTTGGATTGGGCAACAAGCTCGTCCTATAGTTATGGCAAGCGCCTTCGGGAGTTGGCCGTCGGCGCGGCCCGGTCCAGCGGCTCTTTCACTCGTTTTTCGACTGAAGTTGTCGGCCGCGGCGGTTCGGTCGGGAGGGGCGGAGGGCTTTCCTCTCGGCACGAACGGCGGTCGTTGGTCGTCCCATTTCGGGGCCCCGCTTTCTGAAAAGGAGTAACGAATGAGAGTTGCATCTGGTGTTTCCAAGTGGAGTCGTGTGGCGATCTCGGGGGCGGCGCTTGGCGCCTTCGCCGTGGCCGCCCTCGCCGTCGAGCCGCCCGCGCTGATCGACAGCAGCGCGGTGGTCGAGGCGACGATGGAGGTTGCGACTGAGGGGATCACGCACGAGGAGAATTTGGGGCAGCAGGCGGCGCTCAACAAATGGCTAAGAGGCGAGCTACCGCCGACCGCGGTGGATACGCCCGTGCGGGTTGAGCTGACGCAGGAGCAAATCAACTCGATCGAGTTCCCTGAACCCGTGAACGGCGAACCGCTCAAGGTCGGGGTGGTCGTCCCCGTGACCTCCCGGCTGAGACTTGATGGACTCAGCACGCCGAACAGGGGGACGCTCAAGGGCGCCGATCAAGTAGGCGGCGGGACGTTGACGCCCACCGCCGACGGCGGTTACGTATGGTCAGCGGCAATCACCTCGGACAATGCCGGTGCGATCCGGGTCCACCTCGAGAACTTCTGGTTGCCGATGAACGCGGAACTGTACTTCTACAGCCGTTGGGGCGAAGCGTACGGTCCGTACACCGGCGCCGGGCCCGATGGCGCCGCCCTCGATGGCACGGGCGAATTCTGGACGCCGTCCGTGTTCGGCGCAGAGGGCATCCTGCAGCTCCGCGTCACCGGGAACATGGACGACGCCGATTTGCAGGACATTTCCCTTCGCGTGACGGAAGTTGGGCACATCGGTCGGGGGGTCTTTGGACTTCCAGGGGATGCCCAGGGCGGGGTGGCCTCGTTCTGCCCCACCAACGCCTCCTGCGTCGTGAACACCAATTGCGTGAATGAACCAATCGTCAACCCCGTCGAGCTGGCCGTGGCGAAGATGATCTGGATCTCCGGAGCCTACATCTACACCTGCACGGGCGGGTTGATCGCTGATACCGTGCCGAGTAGCCAGATTCCGTACTTCCTCACGGCGAATCATTGTCTCAGCAAGAATAACACGAACTTGGAGGCATTCTTCCAGTATCAGGCGGCTTGCGGATCAACGGGCAACTGCACCGGAACCTGGGATGATCCGCCGCCGGGTTCCTTTGCCGGCAAGACGGTCGGCGCGACGGTCAAGGCGACGAACCGGAAAGGCGATTTCACCCTGTTGCAACTGAGCCAGAACCCGCCGGCGGGGAGCGTTTTCCTCGGTTGGACCGCCACGCCGGTCGCCAACAGCAACAACACCCCACTCTACCGGGTTAGCCATCCGTCCGGCGCACCCCAATCCTATTCCGACCAGACGGTCAGCACTAGCGCACCGACTTGCAGGGGTTGGCCGCGCGGCGAACGTGTTTATAGCCGCGGGGTCAACGGCGCCACCGAGGGCGGTAGCAGCGGGTCGCCGGTCGTGAACGCGTCGAGCCAGATCGTCGGCCAGCTAAGCGGTTGCTGCGGGACCAACTGCGCCAACGTATGCAATAACGTGAACAATGCGACAGTCGACGGCGCATTTGCGTATTATTATAACTCGGTCCGGCCGTTCCTGGCCCCGTAGGCTCGGCTAGGTACGGGAGGTTGGCTTTGAGGGCTCCGGGTTTCGCCGGGGCCCTTCTTTGTGCGCCGCCTTTGAACCGGACGGGCCAACGGCGTATACTTGCCGGTCTGTATCAGGCAGGAACGGATTCCGTGCCGCGGTGTACGCGGTGCCTATTTTCAGGAGAGCCATGATGAACAAGCCGGTAGCAGACCGAGTCAAGTCGATCAAACAATCGGACATCCGCCGCTTTTCGGCGATCTGCGCCGCGATGGGCGGGGTGAATCTCTCCCAGGGGGTGTGCGACCAACCCGCGCCCGACGCGGTGAAGCAAGCGGCGAAGCGCGCGATCGACGAAGACCGCGCCAGCTATACGAACCTGCGGGGGATCATCGAACTGCGAACCGCGATCGCCAAGAAGATGCGCGAGTTCAACGGCATTGCGTGCGATCCGGAGAAAGAGGTCGTGGTCACGGTCGGCTCCGCCGGGGCGTTCGCCTGCATCATCCTGGCGACGCTGAACCCCGGCGACGAGTGCATCGTCTTCTCTCCGTTCTACAGTTACCACGTGAACGCCATGAGGCTCGTCGGAGTCAACATGCGCTTCGTCGACCTGCAGCCGCCGGACTGGTCGTTCGACCTGGCGGAGGTCGAGGCCGCCGTCACTCCGAAAACGAAAATGATCCTCCTCTGCACCCCCGCGAACCCCAGCGGGAAGGTCTTCTCCGAGGAGGAGTTGCGAGCGATCGCAGGGGTGGCGAAACGACACAACGTCTGGATCGCCACCGACGAAATCTACGAATACATCACCTACGGCAAGCCCCACGTGAGCATCGGACGTCTGCCGGAGGCCAAGGACCGTACGCTCACGATGAGCGGCGGATCGAAGACCTACGCGATCACGGGATGGCGGATCGGATACGCCGTCGGTCCGGCGGAGATCATCGACCGGGTCTCGGTAGTGAACGACCTGCTTTACATCTGCGCCCCGGCCCCGCTGCAATACGGAGTGGCGGGCGGAATGGGCTTGCCGGAGAAGTACTACACGGACATGCGGGCCGACTACACGGTCAAGCGAGACATGCTCACCGACACGCTTCGCGGCATCGGGTTCACGCCCTTCGTCCCGGAGGGCAGCTACTATATGTTGGCCTCCTTCGAGGAGGGCCGCTGGGGCAGTGCGACCGCAGCCACCGAGGCGATCTTGAACGAAGTCGGGGTCGCCACGGTGCCCGGATCGGCGTTCTATCGGAACCCGGCTGACGGAGAGAATCAACTGCGCTTCTGCTTCGCCAAGAAGATACCGGACCTTGAGGAAGCCTGCCGGCGGTTGCGAAAGCTGGCCGGATCGCGAGCCGGCGCCGCCGGACGGCTCTCCCGCGTGGGGTAAAGAGGAGCGGATTTCAACCGAGGTGAGGAGCGGTTCGTTGATAAAGCTACGTCAGATGTTGGTCGCGGCGACGGCCGCGATGATCGCTGCGGGGACGCCGGTCCTCGCCGACCTGAAGTTGGGCGATCCCGCCCCGCCGTTGAAGATCAAGGAGTGGGTCCGCGGCGACGCGGTCAACCTGGCCAAGGAGGCCGCCAAAAAAATCCACATGGTGGAGTTTTGGGCGACGTGGTGCCCGCCGTGCAAGGCCAGCGTGCCGCTGCTGACGCAGTATCAGAAGAAGTACGAAAAGGACCTGGTCATCATCGGCGTCACCGACCCCGACCCGTCCCGTAATTCGCCCACCGAGATCAAGCAGTTCATCAAGGAGCAGGGCAAGAACATGATGTACACCGTCGCCATCGACGACAACGGCGCGACGTCAAAAGCGTATTTGCCGAGCGAGCTGGTGGGCATCCCTTATGCGTTTTTGGTGGGTCGCGATGGGCGCGTGGTGTGGGAGGGAAGCCCGCTCGACCCGTCCCTGGAGCAGGTGATCCCCGACGTGATCAGCGGGAAGTACGACATGGCCGCGGCGAAGGCGGCGGCCAATCTCGACCAAGAGGTGGCCAAGCGCTTCCAGTCCCTCGAAATGGCCTATCAGATGGGCGAGACGGACACGGTGTGGAGGGGTGTGATCGAGATTCTGAAACTCGACCCGTCCAATGAAACGGCGATGCAGTTGCTGACCGGGCTGTACGCGTCGGAACCGAAGAAGGCCGAGGAGTTCAAGACCTGGGCGCGAGGGCACATCGCCAAGCACAAGAGCGACGCGAAGGCCATGCACCGCCTCGCCGTCACGCTCTGCGGCAACGAGGACTTCGCCTCCCGGACCCCGGACCTTGCCCTGGAAGCCGCAAAGGCGGCCTACGAAGCGTCCAAGCAAACCTGGGCCATCGAAGTTTATGCCAAGGCGCTGTACCAGATCGGCAATCTGGATCGGGCGATCGCGTTGCAGCAGGAGGCGGTCTCCGCGGCGCCCGACGATGACCGCCCCGCGGCGCAGGGCGTGCTCGACTACTACCAACTGTGCAAGAAGCTCCAATCGTCCACGAATTAGCCCGCCGCGTAAGACTCCCTCTCCCTTTCAGGGAGAGGGTCGGGGTGAGGGTCAAGTCGCGGGAATCACTCCTGCGTCCTGGCATGAACGCATGAAACATCACACCGAGTTCGAGGCCGCCGGATTCACGCCCCTGCCCATCCGTTTCGTTCGCCCTGCGCGGGTGGCCGAATCGCCCGTGCACATGGAATGCAAGCTCGTGCAGATCGTTCCCGTCGGCGACGGTCCGCTGTTGGCCAACATCTGCATCGCTGAAGTGCTCTGCTTTCATATCGCCCGTGAATTGCTTCTTCCCGACGGAACCGCGGACGCAGCCAAAATCGATCTGATCGGACAGTTGGGCAGCGACGACTACTCCACCGTCCGCGACCGCTTCGCCCTCCCCGAACCGGGGCAGAAATGAGGTCTTTCACCCCGGCGCGAGCGGGTGTCGCACGCCAGTCGATTGCCATCTCCGAATGTCGTGATGCGAGCGTGGTCGGGAGCGTTCCATGCCGGAAAAATGCAGACTAGGCGCGTCGTCGCACCCACTGAACACGGGACGGCTCGCGCACTACTCGTGCCGATGGCCCCCACCTCTGAACGCGCGCCCTGGACTTGCTACAAACGAACCGGCGGGCGATGACTTAGGCCATCGCCCGCCAGTGCTGTGATTCGCCGAACCGACGCGGTATTCCCTAGTAGGTCAGACCGCGCCGTATTGTGGAAACTACCCCTTGTACTTCACCGGGCAGCCGTACGGGTCGGTCGTCGCCGTCGCGACCGTCGAGCCCTTCAGAACCGCGTCGATGGCTTCCTTGACGTAGTTCTTGGCCTTGTCGCCCTTGGTGCCTTCCTTGTCATCGTCCATCGCGCCCATGTAAGCGAGCTTGCCGTCCTTGTCGATCACGAAGCACTGCGGCGTCGTCTTGGCGCCGTAGGCCTTGCCCGTCGCACCGGTCGGATCCAGCAGGTACGTCTCGAGCTTGTTGGCCGTCGCGAACTTCTTGCAGTCCTCGGCCTTGGCGTCGCCGGTCGAGTCGACGTTGACCCAAACGACCGGCTTGTCCTTGTAGTTGCCCATGACTTTCGCGACCGTCCCGCCCTTGGCGTGACGCTGGCAGAACTGACAGTCGGCGTTCGACCACTCGAGCACCACGACCTTGCCCTTGTACTCGGCAAGGCCGTGCTCCTTGCCATCCACGCCCTTCAGCTTAAAGTCCGGAGCGGGCTTGCCGACGGCGACGGCCGTCGCGGCGCCTGCCGGGGCTGCGGGCTTGGCGGGTTCCTTCGCCGGTTCCTTGGCGACGGTCGGCACCGGTGCCGCGGGCTTGGCCGGCTCGACCGCCGGTTTCGCAGGCTCCTTGGCCGGCTCCTTCGTGGGAGCGGGAGCGGGTTTGGCCGGCTCCTTCGCCGGCTGGGCGCCGCCGCTCTGCGCGAACACCGGCAGGGCGATGGCGATGACGATCGCGGATGCGATCCAACTGGTACGTACGTTCCTCATGTTCAGGCCTCTCCAAAAAAGACTGCTCTCATCATCATCTCGAACAACGAACGGCAGGTGCGTTCGTAAGATGTTTTTGAAACGGCGGAAGCTAACTTCCTAATACTGGCAACGCAATACCCGGATGCAAAAAGGAACTCGCACATTACGATGGTGTTACGAACCTACACCTTCTGGGCTGCGGCGACGCTTCGATTTCCGGGAAGGTAAGACCGGTCGCCCAGATGGGCTCAGTAGCTACAACGGTAAACTTCCACTTATAGCACTATGCGTACGCGACTAAGGCGTTAAGATGGGGTATCGGCAGGCAAAAGCCGTAGTATTAGTATCCGGCGGGATCGATTCGGCCACGACGGCGGCCATCGCCAGCGCGCAAGGGTTTGCGCTGTGTGCACTTACGTTCCGCTATGGTCAGCGGCACGATGTCGAAGTGCGAGCCGCTGCCGATGTCGCCCGGGCGGCGAACGCCGCGCAGCACATCGTGCAGACCATCGACCTCCGCGTCTTCGGCGGGTCGGCCCTGACCGGCTCCATTGACGTCCCCAAGTCAGCCTCGATCGCGGACATGGGCCGGGGCATCCCTGTGACTTATGTTCCCGCGCGGAACACGATCTTCCTCGCTTTCGCGCTGGGCTACGCGGAAGTGATCGGCTCGTCGGACATCTTCATCGGCGTCAACGCCGTGGACTACTCGGGCTACCCGGACTGCCGCCCGGAGTTCCTCGCCGCCTTCCAGCGTCTCGCCGACGTGGCCACCAAGGCCGCCGTGTCCGGCGGCTCGATCAAAATCCACGCCCCGCTTATCTCCATGTCCAAGGCCGACATCATCCGTGAAGGCACGCGCTTGGGCGTCGACTTCTCGCTCACGCACAGTTGCTACGATCCGACCCCGGAGGGTCTGGCCTGCGCCCACTGCGACAGTTGCCTCCTCCGCCGCCAAGGCTTCCTCGACGCGGGACTCGTCGATCCGATCCCCTACGCGACGGGCGGGCCGTGATTGTCGATGGGTCATTGGGAAGCGTTGTTCTTGCCGGAGGGAAGGATGGGCGGCGTGATCGTGTCAAGGATCTCACGTTCCATGGACCTGTCCCGGCGAAGCGTGCAAGCCAAACAGAAGCCCACTCCATAGCAGAACAACCGTCGTCGATCGGAAACTCAACATGCCCTTGCTCCTTTCCTTTGCGTCAAGGCCGATCGGTCCGCCGAAGGGCGCGGAAAGCCGCCTCTTATGCTCCCACCGCGAATTGCATCTCGTTAGCCTTTTCGACGACCTTGGAGGCCCGGAGGACTTCGAAGCGCACGACCCCGCCGTCGTAGCCGTAATCGACTACGACGCCGTCGCGGACCTCGTCGCTTTCCTTGATGCGCTCCTCGCGCAGACGGATGGTGAGCGTATCCGTTTGCGGGTCGTAGTGAACCTTCATCGCTAAATCCCCTTCAAGTAACGGGAAATCTGAGACGTCTTGTAGACGGTGACGACGACCGTCTCGCTTTCTGCGTGCTCGACTACCACGCGCATGAGCATCTCCTGCTGAAGAACACCGTCAAAGTATCGGCGCATGAAGATGTCCCGTCCGGGCGGGTCCGGGACGACCAGCAGCGGATTCATGAGCGTTATCTCGACTTCCAACCGGTCGATCTCTCGCTCCGCGAGGTTCTGGATCGCGTGCTCCGACCATCGGATCGGGTTCATGACCGCCCATTATAGTCGCTGCCTCCGTCAGCGGGAACGGGGTTGGCCTTGCCGTCGGATTGCGCTTGGGATGAGCCGGAGCCCAATAGGACAACCGCGGCAAGCTGGTGTACAACCGTCGTCGATCGGAAACTCAACATGACCTTGCTCCTTTCGATTCCATGTACTTGATCGCTCGCCCCCGAGGGCAGGCGCTGTCATTCGTCGTCCCGTCGTGACAACGAAGGCAGGTTTATTCCGCCGCCAGCCACTCCTTCTGAGCGATCGAAACCTGCTTGAGAATCCGTTTCAGGAGTTCGACGCCGATGTCGGCACGGTGGGGGTTAGGAATCGTCAGCACAAGATCACCTCGAACCATGTACGGATGTTTTCCTCCCTGATAGGGGCCGTCAAATCCGAGCCGTCTCAGTCGCCGGACGAAGTCCTTCCACGAAATCGGCGTCAACCTACGTCCCCAAGCGAAGAGTCCTCGCGGCCTTGACCTGGTGCTTCCCAATCGGCGGAATGGCGAGTCCTTTTCTCAGGCGCACGATGAGCCAGCCTTCGATGACGTCCGCCAAATGACTGCGGCACTCTTCGAGCGTTTTTCCCGTGGCCCAAACCCCCTTGAGAACAGGCACCTGCCCGTAATACAGATTGTCCTTGTCCTCGATCCGCTCGTAGGTTGCTCGTGCGAGCGCTGCGTTAATGTACTCGACGATCATTTCTTCCTTTCCTCGACGTCAGGGCGGACCGCTCCGCAACAGCGCCCGGAACCCGGCCTGCTCGAAATGGTGATCGTTTGTTAACGCGTCAATGATTCCTTCGCGGCGCATGACGACGAAGGAGATGCAGTCCGTCAGGCTCCACCGCTTGTCGGCATGGGTTGCGAACCAGCCGATCCCTTCATCGAGCAAAGCGGTCGAGGCGGGAACGATGCGCATCACTCGTCTCCGACGAAATACCGCTACGGCGGATGCCGCGGCCGCACGCACGGGTGGCGAGGTAAGGGCGTCGAGCAGTTCGACCAGAACGTACTCGGTCGTCACGAGCGGGGGCGACGAAGCCCGTTGCCAACCCAACGCGCGTTCGTGGAGTTCATCGCTCACGCGGAGCGAAGCGATCAGGAACGAGGTATCGACGAACGTGCCCATCACCGGCGCGGAGTTCCCTTGACGTAATGCTCGTGTTGCGCCGCATAGTCCGGGGGTAGATCGTCCGTCGCGACAGCCAACCGCCCGAGTTCCGCGAACAGATCGCGAAGTTCGCCGTTCTCGAAGATAACTCTGACCGGGGTGTCCGCTGCGACTCCAGGTGGCACCGGTTCATCCAGAACCACTCGCTGACCGTCAAAATGTCCGTTGATGATCGTCATGGGCTTCGTTCTCCACATGTTTCCGCCATTGTACGCCCTCGCGCTTCCCCTTACAAGTCCCTGACTCTGTCCCTTGGCGAGGTCGCGCAGGGCGTAATTCTCGATGGCTCATCGGGGAGCGTTGTTCTTGCCGGAGGGAGGGATGGGCGGCATGATCGCGTCAAGGATCTGACGTTCCGCGGACTTGTCCCGGCGGAGCGTGCGCCAGACGGTGTTCTGTTCCGTGGTGGTGGCCGCGTCGCGATTGATCGCGGTGAAGTCGCCGGGGATATCCGAGCCGCTACGGTCGGCGGCGAACATGCGGTGGGCTTGCGTCGTCTGCTCCTGAATCAGAACCCTGCAGAAAACCTTCGTGGCCCCCCCGCTATCCGCCACCCGGACTTCGACCATCCGCCGCGTCTTGCCACGTGAACTCAGGCCTGCCGGGCGCGTGTGGTCAAGGCCCGCTTGGGCCTCGACCGGTTGGGTCGTCAGCACGCCCTCCCCCGTGTCCCGTCGCTCGATTCGATAACCAAGGCCGATGAGCGCGGCTTCAGCCGTGTCGAGGAGGACGGTTCGGTCGCCGGGTTGCCCCTGTCCGACGCTATAGTCCATGGGCGTGGGCGCCGGGGCCGCGCAGGAAGAGAGGAGCAGCAGCGACGCGAGGTGCCAAGCCTGATGGATCGGGGAGCGGCGAGTGGCGAACGCGGATTGTCGAATCCTTCGAGGCTCAGGACAAGTGTCGATTGTCGAATGTCGATTGCAGACGACCCGCGGGCGGAAGTTCCAGTCGGCCTCGCCTCTCTGCGGAAATTGACCGTGGCCCGCCATTGTCGACTCGCCATTCGTAATTTGTAATTCGTAATTCGTAATTCGTTTCATTCCGGCTCGAGTTGCACGCTCGCCAGGCCCGTGGCGAGGTTGTCGGCAAAGTCGAAAACCTTGTCCAGACCGGTCACCAGGAACAGGCCCCACACGTTGGTGTCGATCCCGCATAACACGAGCCGGCGTTTGCGCCCGTGCAGCTTTTTCCGCAATTTGAGCAGCTTGGCGATGTTGGAGGAGTTCACGTAGCTGACCCCGGCGAAGTCCAAGACCACATCGACGTCCTTGCGCCCGTCGACTTGGTCGATGACGGCCGTCAGGTCGTCGGTGAACGCGGGATCGTCCTGAAGCTCCACCACCACGATATTTTCCGACCAGCTTTCGATCGACACCGACGACGCTCCGCGGACCATTCCGGTTCCACCGTACCCCTCGATCCGCGAAGTGTCAACGACGGCGTCCGCGGCGCGGCTCGCCCTTGAATCACCGCTGCCGCACGAGCGTCGCGCGGTCGATGCCCAGCCGATCCAGTTCCGCCGCGGCGTCGTTGAGCCAACGCCTGGCGTCCGTGTAATACCCCGCCGTCGGTCGCAGCGCGGCCACCTGCCGTGACCAATAGGCATTGAACAGGTGCATGTAGAGTTCGCGGAGGTACTTGCTGTACACACTGGCCAACGCGATCGCGAAGTGTCGGTCCTCGCCTCCGGTGACGAACTCAAGGCGACACACACGTGCCGAGTTCGCCAGGCGATAGGCGCTGCGATCGGCAGACTCTTCGAGAATCTGGATTTCAAACTGGGGGAACGCGGTGTTGAGGGCCTCGCGATAATGGACCCGCCCCCCAAGCCGATCGACGCAAAGCCGGACCCGCGGGTCCGGCACGCCCCGGAAGATCCGATCCACCACACGCAGCGCGGTCCCGAGCATGGCGACGGCCTTATTGCCTGTCTTACTGACCAAATAGTTGAACTGCTCCTCCAGGATCGGTTCCGCGAACACGCCGACGAACTCGACGCCCTGCTCATTCATGTTTCGCCGGACGGCATTGGCCCGCGTTCCGACATCGCCGACGTTCCCGCCGAGGGGCAGATCAACGTCCTGCCCGGCGTACCACGGGCACCGTTCGAGCGGCGGGGTCGCGTCGCGTGCGAGTAGGTCGAGCAGTGTCCGCCAAGTGCGAGGCCTCAGACCGGCGGCGGCGAGCATGACCATCGCGGGACGCTCAAGGGCCGAAAAGTCCGTCCGTCCGCGGAAAAGTTGTTTGCTATCGGCGACGGCCAGACGACGACCGTCGCGGTCCGGGCGACGAGTGCAGGTTTCGCGAAGGGTCTCCCAAAGGCATCGGTGGGCCTGCGAGTCCGGGACACGGAAGGCGACGCCGGTGACGACGAGCGGTCCGAGCAACGGACCGAAGCCGGCTTCATCAATCCCCGCAACAATCGCCAAGCTGCGCCCTCCTTGACCTGACGGTCCCGACATCCTTCAGCCGGTAATTTAGGCCCTCCGGGTTCGACGGCAAGACGACCTCCGGCGACACGGGCAACGCCTCGGCGTCCAAACGGTTGGATCCCGACCGATCTGCGGCCACACAGACTCCGTACGGCTGGTCGGTCGTCGTGGAATAAAAGACGACGTATCAGTTATCGGGCGTCGCCCTGGCTATTGCCTTTGTTGTTTGTCGACCCCTGCTCGACATTACCGGCCGGTTTTTTGGCAATACCGTTGCATGTTCTTCGTTGGGCTTGTAGAATGTTAGCTTACGGGACCGACAAGCAGGGCTCTTTCAGCCCCGGAGGTCTGGAAGTGGCGGTCACGCCAGGAGCGGCGGGTTTGTTCGGCGCGACGGGCTCAGCGTTGGGCGTCGGAATGTGGCGGGAGGCCGCGATCCCGCGGGGGGTTCGGGTCAATCCTTTTTGTAACGGAGTGCGGTCATGAAGGTCAATCGGTTTCTCTTACTGTTGGCGGTTGCGGGATGGGTGTGGGTCAGCGCTGCAAGCGCGCGGGACACGAGAAACGAAAAACTGATCCGCAGCGCCGCGAGCCCCGCGGTCGTCGACGTCGGGACGATCGACGTGATCACCGGGCTTGTCGGCGGCCCCACCGATCCGACGGAGTGCCGGCGCCGTTGCGCGGACAACGCCGACCAGGTGTTTAGGCAGTGCATGACCCAGCCGGGTGCGACCGAGGATGGGTGCCACGCGCATGCGCAACAGTTCCTGCAGCGCTGTCTGGTGGATCAATGCAACCAGGTCCCGGATTGCGCGGAGCAGTGTCACGCGGCTGCCGGCGAGGTCTTCCATGCGTGTATGGACAATGGAGGGACCGAGGAAGTTTGCGGGGCCGAGGCGCGCACGGCGTTTGAGGCTTGCATCGCCGCCAACTGCCCGCCGCCTCCGCCGACTTGCGAACAGATGTGTCAGCGCCACGCCGCGGAAGCGTTCAGGGCGTGTATGTCGGAGGATCCGCCGCCGGGCGAGGAGGAGTGCACCGCCCGGGCGCGTCACGCCTTTGAAGCCTGCGTGCAACAGAACTGCCCCCCCCCGCCCGACTGCGAGGACCGCTGCAAACACGGCGCCCGCAGGGTCTTCGAGGAGTGCATGGCGGAAGTTATAGATCCCCCGAACACCGAGGAGGTGTGTGCCCGCCGCGCTCGCGACTTCCTGGCCATGTGCCTCCGTGACGATTGCGGCATCCAGCCGCCCTGCGAAGAGATTTGCAGGCACCGGGCGGAGGAGGCCTTCCGTACGTGCGTCGACAATGGCGGGGATCCGGACCAGTGTGCCTTGGACGCCCGCGCCCTGTTGCAGAATTGCCTCCAGCAAAACTGCAACCATCCACCGGATTGCGTGGAGCAGTGCCGCGATGAGGCCGAGGGGGCGTTCCGTACGTGCATGGACGGCGGCGGTACACAGGAATTCTGCGCGGGCGAAGCACGCAGGGCCTTGGACGCCTGTATCGCCGCTAACTGTCCGCCGCCTCCCTGCGGGGACCACTGCCGCATGGCGGCCGCCGACGCGTTCCGCGACTGTCTAATGGGCGGTGGGACCATCGAGGGGTGTGCGGCTACGGCGCTTGAGACCATGAACCTCTGCATGGCGAACTGCGGTAACCCGCCGACCTGCGACCAAGTGTGCAGCGCTCGCGCGGCCGACGCCTTCCAACAGTGCATAATGCACGGCGGCAATCCACTGCATTGTGGGGAGTCGGCCCAGGCGGCTTTCGACGAGTGCATGAGGAATTGCGTGCCTCCTCCATGAGATCGGCGCCCGGGTAGGTAACTGAATGTCGTGAAGGGGGCCGACGGCGTATCGCGTCGGCCCCCTTCCCTGTTTTCTGGAGGAGGTAGCGGGGGGGGGACTTCGAAGCGCTCGTATCGCCGATAACCTCCACGTTTCCATTCCTCGGCGCAGAGTCGAAGCGGGCGGAGCTATGTACGTTCAAACAAGGCGGCGGTTTCTACTGGCGCTGGCGGCAGCCGCTGCCCTGCCGGCGACCTCGGCCGATGCCGGCAAAATCTACTGGGTTCAGAGCTTCGAGGATCGGATTCAGCGCGCCAACCTCGACGGAACCGGATCGGAGATTCTTCTTCAGTTCCCAGTCGTCTTCGATCCCATCGCCATCGCCGTCGACCCCGCGGGCGGGAAGTTCTATTTCATCCAGAGCTTCGATGACAACGTCCTTCGGGCCGACCTGAACGGCGCGAACGTGCAAGTTGTGCTCGCTCCCCCGCAGGTCCTCAATCCCGTGGCGATCGCCGTGGACTCCGTCGGCGGCAAGCTCTATTGCGCCCAAAGTTCCGACGACACCATCGTCCGCGCGAACCTCAACGGAACGGCGGCGGAAACAGTTGTCGCGCCGCCGACGTCATTGAACCTGAGAGCATTGGCCGTGGATTCAACCGCTGGAAAAGTCTACTGGGCCGAGAACCCCGCGAACAACATCCGCCGCGCGGACCTGAACGGCGGCAACCCGGAGACGGTCGCCGATGCGATCTTCGTGTCCGATGCGGTCTCCCTCGCCGTCGATCCGGTCAACGCCAAAGTCTATTGGGCGGAACGGTCCGGCGACCGGATTCGCCGAGCCGACGCCAACGGGCTCAACCAGAACGTGGTCACGCTCCTGGACGCGGTGTTCGTGTCCGATCCGGTGTCGATAGCCCTGGACCTTGTGAACGGACGAATCTACTGGGCGGAGGCGGCGGGGAGCCGTATTCGCCGGGCCGATCTGACCGGGGCCAACGTGACCACGGTCCTTCAGCCGCCGTTCTTGTTCGATCCGCTTGCCATTGCCATCGACCCGACTCCGACCGGCTGCCAGCCGCCCGACTGCAACGACGGCAACCCTTGCACGAACGACGCCTGCGTCAACGGCACCTGCACGCATACACCCGTCGCCTGCGACACCGGGCTCTTCTGCAGCGCCAAGGTATGCGACCCTCTATTCGGGTGCGTGTTCGACCACGAGTGCATCTCCACAAACGGTAATCCCTGTCCCGATCCGGCCACGTGCAACGAGGAGAGCCGCACTTGCGGCGGATGCGAGCAGCCGACGGCCGTCGGCATTTCATGCCGGTATTTGGCGGTCACGCCGGCGGACCAGGGATCGACCCCGGTGGCCTTGGTCGTGGCGGGGGACTGCGGCGATCCTAACGGGGCTTGCGTCTACCGATACGTTCAGAGCAAATGCAACGGCGGGGCGAACAACGGCCTGGACTGCCTGACCGACGCCGACTGTCCGAAGAGATGCGCCGGCGGGTTGAACCCCGGCAGCCCCTGCACCACCAGCATTGA
>JAZDHF010000169.1:0-20768 GCA_043806315.1 Planctomycetota bacterium
ATGACCATCTCGTCCTCCCCGAAGGTCTTGCCGTCCACAAACAGGCCCACCACGGCGTACTTCGACAAGTCCCGCTCGCTCAACTCCTGGAGCTTCTTGGCGCTGGCCCGCTTGAAACGGCGTGAGAGGGTCGAGGCGCTGGGCGCTTACGCCTACAGTGCATGAAGCTGACAGCCCAATCGGATGGCGACATCAAGGCGATCCTAAGACGAGGTGGCGATGCCTCTGACGCGATCGATCTCCTGAAAGCCACATTTAAGGGCACCCACGCTCGGGAGTCCCATCTTGACGCGGTGGCGGACCGGGTCACGGGCGCACGTAATCCGGCGGCAGAATGGCTCGCGGTGCTCCGCGAGTTGAAGCGACTCGCGGATGTCCCAAAGGAAGAGGGGGATGCGGCTACTCTTCCAGATTGTCCCATCCTACGCGGATCAGGGATGAGTGAACAGATCCTCCAACGGCTTGCTGCGAAGTTGTGTGCGGACGATTGGCTCCAGCTGATGTTGACAAGCCTCAACGACCGGCCAGAGTTCGACTATCGTGTTACGGAAGATCGCTACATTCCGTTCCAGTACGCCTCCCAAGGGCAACAGGCGACAGCGTTGCTAACAGTTCTTCTGAATCAGGAGGGAGGCCCCTTGCTGATTGATCAGCCGGAGGAAGACCTGGATAAGGCGATCGTGAATCAAGTCGTGGAGCGTATATGGGCCGCGAAAGAAAGGCGGCAACTCATCTTCGTGAGCCATGACGCCAACATCGTCGTCAACGGTGACGCCGAACTTGTGGTTCACTGCGCTTATGCGTCGGAGGGCAATCGCTCCGCCGGTCGCATCGCGGATGAGGGGGCGATTGATCAGGGCGCGGTGCGCGACACGATCACGCGCGTGATGGAAGGTGGTAAGGAGGCATTCAACCTGCGGAAGGAAAAATACGGATTCTGAAGAGGCGGGCAACAGGCGCAAGAGGCGACCTGTGAATCGGAGCCGGGTCGTAGCGTTTGGGCAACCCTGAACCTCGTCGATGAGGCTCCACCCGATCGGTCCCCGTGCCTACGCCCACCGATCAGCCGGCAAGTTCTATCGCTGGAGAAACCTGCGCCATGCGCTGCCATCGACTCATGCTCTCGGCCGTCGCATCACGCCCCCCGTGGTCCCTTGTTTGCTCGCTGCTCGATCCTCCTCTCTACATCCGCAATCGACATTCGACAATCGACAATCGGCGATCGGCCACACTCGGGGCGGTGCCACAACGTGACACTCACGAAAAAACTGTACTCGCAAAACGAACCCATTTGACAGCGACGACTCATAAAACGAAGCAAAAGTGTTGCCGCTCGGGGTTCGGATTCGTTTCGACGTTTTTACTCTTCGTCCTCGATGGCGATGGCGGGGCCGAAGGCGATCAGGTAGCCCTCCAACAGGCGGAGGGTCTTGTCGCGGACCTCGTCGGAGTCCAGGTCGGCCAGCTCGTCGATCGAAAGGGGCGTGGCGAAGTAGAAGTATTGTTCGCCTTCGCGGTAGTGCTCGACGGGCGGTTCGGGCCAATCCAGGCCCGCGTCGTGCAGGGCCACGCCGAGGAACTCCGACGTGGTGTCGCCGGAGTCCTGGATGGCCTGCTCCAGTTCCTCGCTCTTCCAGCGGTCGTCGGTGAGGAAGCCCACGCGGACTTGGGGAATGAGCGGTCGCACGGCCACCTCGAACCAACAGGCCGGTCCGGGATTGAAGCGGGTGGCCAAGGTCGATTCGTCGTCGCGGTCGTGGCGCTCGGACAGGCCGTAGCGAATGTCCGTGGCCACCGTGTCGGCGATGAAGGTCCGAAAGGCTTCAATCCGCTCACGATCTTGATCGGTCAGGAGCATTGTTGGACGACTCCTATTACCTCGTTTTCGTCGATCCGGCCTCGCTCGCCGTTCTTACGCTTGGGGTCCACATGACTCAAGACGGCCCGGCGGACGCGGGTGACCGGACGAGTGACAACATGATGCACACGTACGAACCACGGTTTACGGTACGAAACCGCGAGGGCTTCAGGCGTCAGTTGGTCGGGCCGCGTGCGACGCTGCAACTTGATGAGGTGATAGCGGTCGCCCGCCTGCAACCACCGGCGAAACGCCGTAGCGGGCCAAAGATTTCCGCCCCATCGACGCGGCAGGAACCAAGCGATCTGAAAATCGAACAGATAGGGCCGTCCGTCGTCGCCGACCAGCACGTTCTCGCACTTTTCCAGATCGACGTAGGCCATGTCTTTGGCGTGGATCGCGTCAATCATGCCGCGGAGACGTTCGTGGAAGTCATCGGGCACATGCTCTTTGGGCGAGAGGGTCTGGCCTTCGATGTACTCGCGGACGATCCCTGTTTTGCCCCAGCGGCCGATTAGCCGCGGGACGCCTGGGACGTCGGAAAGCCTTTGCAAGGCGGCGGCCTCACGGGCGGCGAGCAACCGTCCGACCCAACCGAGGGGGAGCAGCAGGAAACTCGCCTGCCGTTGGACCTTGAGAATGACTTTGCCGGCGGGGCCTTCGTATACCGCGGTCGCGGCGAAAAAATCGTTCTTAAAGACGCGGCGCTGCGCGTGTGTTCGCCCCTCGACCTCGATGACGGTCGGGAGCGGGCGGCGGCCCAGGGCACGCAGGCTCGGCGGCGTTTCTTTATTCAACGGACGGCCCCACTCGTTTCACCATCACCACCCGTCCCGGGGTGCATGCCCGTGAAGGTGGCGCGGGTAATCGTCTTGCGTCATTCTGAGCGTAGCGAAGAATCTCGGAGCGAAGCATCTAGACGCGCAAGGAGATGCTTCGCTGCGCTCAGAATGACATCCTGTGGGCATTTTCGCCGCTCCGAACGGGATGCACGCACCCGTCCCGAAGTCATCGGCGATTGTAGTCCGCAGGCTAAAACTGTCCAATACACTCGCCAAAAACCTTCCGAGGCGGGCGGCGTAGGGATGGACGTGCAACGACGAATCGAGAACGCATCGCTCTTCGTGCTGATCGGGCTGGTCGCGCTCCGGCCTCTGATCGGCGAAAGCTATGACTCCGCGGGAAATACCCTAACCGAAGCGCTCGGCGTGGTGAGCGATCCCAAGCCGCTGGCGACGTTGATCTTCGACGTGTTGATCTTGGCTTCGAGCTGCGGGTGGCTTCTGGCTCGAATGATCGGCTCGCCGCGATCCTACCGTCGGACGGGGTTGGAATGGGGGACGGCCTTGGTCGCCGTCGCGGCAATCGTGTCCTGCGTCGTCGCCGGGAACAAGCGTCTGGCGATCAGCGCGACCCTCGACTGGTTATGCCTGCCCCTTCTGGCGATCGCACTGGTTCAGCTATTGCGGAAGCCTTGGCAGAGAAGGCTGTTGCTCGCGGCGGTTCTCGCATCGGCGTGCGTCGAGGCGGCGCAGTGCGTGGAGCAATACACGTCTTTCGACGAAACGTGGGCGCATTACCAGAGCATGAAATCCGACTTCTGGGCGCGGCAGGGCGTCGAGCCTGATTCCTCCCAGGTTGAGTTGTTCGAGCAACGGATGAAGGCTCGCCAGGCCACCGGGTTCTTTCCGCTTAGCAACGTCGCGGGTTCGTACTTGGTTCTTTGCGGGCTGGCCGGAATCGGGTTGACGGCGGCGCAGTGGCGAAGATTGGGGAACGGCCCCAAAAACCTCATTGCCGCCCTATGCACCATCAGTACGGCGTCGGTCCTGGTAGCGGTAGTCTTGACCAAGAGTTTTGGCGCGGCGGTTTCAGGGATCGCGGGACTCGTATTGTGGGTTGTCCTTCGGCGATTCCGGGAATGGATCGACGCGAATCGTGTTCGCACTTGGATGATCGCGTGGCTCTGTGTGGTCGCCGGGGCCGGGGGCGTTATCGGGTATGGACTGCTTCGCGGCTCGTTGCCCGGCTGGTCGCTGACCTTCCGCTGGCAGTATTGGCAGGCCTCGTCAAAGCTCATCGCCGATCACTGGACGACGGGCGTGGGACGCGAGAACTTCAGTCGGCACTATCTCCGTTACAAGGCCATCGAAAGTCCGGAGGAGGTGGCCAATCCGCACGACCTGTTCGTCCAAGCGGCGGCGGACTGGGGGCTCCTCGGGCTGGTCGGGGTAGTGGTCATGGCCCTCGGCGCGTCGCTGCGATTCGCGGCGCGACCTCCGGCGCGATCGCCGCCGGGCGCGGAGGAGGGCGCGTTTCCGACTCGATCGACGATGATCCGTTGGACGATCGGATTGCTGCTCGTCGTGACCGTCGGCCGCCTGCCGCTGCTGGGCACGGCGGACCCGAACTTTCTGTACTATTCGTCAGTGATCACGGGGTACGTGTGGTTGCTGGGATTCATCGTCTTCCTGGGCGGTCTCCCGGCTGAGTCCCCCTCACCCTTCCCTCGGACCCTCCCTCCTCGGTCGGCTCGTCCGACCCCCCAAGGGGGAGAGGTAGTTGGAATGCCTGGGGCAGTCCGCGGCGCGGAGGTCAGCGTCGCGGTGGCCGTGGGACTGTTCGCGTTTCTGCTCCACGACACGATCAATTTCGCAATGTTCGTGCCGGGGAGTGCCACAACCTTTTTTGCGCTCTTGGGATTCTGCCTGGTGGAACGGGGAGAATCCCGCGGCAGATCGGCCGTGAGCGGCTCGTCGAACAACGCGGATGCTGTGCCGACAAGTGTAGCGCCACCCCTTGTGGGTGGCGCGGGAGCGGTCCCTGCGCCGCCCACGAGGGGCGGCGCTACAATGTGGCTTGCACTAGGCGCGTGTCTGGGCGCGATGGGACTCGTCCTGTGGTTTGGTGTCATACCCGTAGCGCGGGCGCGATACCACCTCGACCTCGCGCGAGAGGCCGCCGCGGTTCCCTTGGTCGGTCCCATCCACGAGCACGCCGCTTTTTTGACTTACGACGCCGCCTCGGCGAGCGATCCGTTCGACCCGACTTCGGAAATCGCACGGGCGCAATGGCTTGTCGGACTGACGGGAACCTCACCGGAACAGCGTACGCTGCTTCAGCGAAGGGCCGTCGAGGCGTTGACGACCGCGATGAAGCGCGATCCCTTCAACGTTCAACTGCACCGGATGCGTTCGCGACTGTATCTCGACTTGGCGGAGAGTATGCGAACGGACATTGTCTACCACGCGGCCATCAAAGACGCCCGGAAGGCGCTCGAGTTGTACCCGCTCAATCCCACCGGGATTGTGTCGCTCGCCGACGTTCAAGCTGCCACCGGCGAGGCGTTGGGGTCTGCACAACTGATGCGGGAAGCGCTGGCGAATTACGGTGAGGCCATCCGGCTCGACGACCGCCGCCTTCCGTGGGAGACGTTCCACCGCCTCGGGACCAAGGCCAAAGACGAAATCCGTGCGAAAGTCCGGCGGGTGGAAGAGCGGTTGGGGCAACCTTGATGCTCTGAGCTGGCGGGTAGGCCGCCTGTGTTCCCAAGCCCCCCGTCGCGTCCGGCGCCGCGAATGCGTTGTCCATGAATCGACCGGTCCATTGACGCCGTAATCGACAATCGACACTTGTCCTGAGCCTCGAAGGAATCAACAATAGGCCCCATGCGGATCCTCGTGACAGCCGGGCCGACGCGGGAGTTCTTCGACCCCGTTCGTTTCATTTCCAATTCGTCCAGCGGAAAGATGGGCTACGCCATCGCCGCTGAGGCCGTGAGACGAGGGCACAAGGTTGACCTCGTCTCCGGGCCGGTGGAGTTGCCCGCGCCCGAGGGAGTCAAGGTGACACGCGTTGTCACCGCACAGGAGATGTTCGAGGCCGCGACCGCTCTGTTCCCTCGTTGTCGCGCGGCGATCATGACGGCGGCCGTGTGCGATTACCGGCCCGCGTCGCGGCTCGACCATAAGCTCAGGAAGAGCCATCGCGCCCGTTCCCTCCGACTCGTCCCTACGCCGGACATCTTGGCCCATTTGGGGAAGAAGAAGGGCGACCGCGTTTTGATCGGCTTTGCGATGGAAGACCACGACGACCACCGCCGCGCGGAGGGCAAGCTGCGCCGCAAACGCTGCGCCGCCATGGTGCTCAACGGCCTGCGGAACGTGGGTGGCGATCGGGCGACGGTGCAAGTTTTTCGCCCCGCCGCCGGTTGGGGCCGAGCGGTCTCGGGTACGAAACTCCGGATCGCCAAGGTCGTCGTCGACCTCGTTGAGCGGCTCAGCCGCGAAACCCAACGCCCCTTCACGATCGCCGGGCCAAGCCGTCCGGAAGCTGGATGATGATTGGACACTAAGCGGCTGGGTGTTTGGGTAAACAACGTTCGACATCTTTCGACGCCGCATCTTACGCAATACCCCTAAGAGCCTGGAGTACGACTGGAACTATGTCTTCTAACCTACGTTTTGATAATAGGTTACTGACAGGTTCCTCCGTCCCGTGGTGACGCCGGAAACGCCCAACCCTTGGAGGGACGCGGATTTGTGTTCGATTTTACGGGCAAATGTTCAAGCCGCGACGCGGCGAGCGCCGATCTAGCACAGAACGGTCCAGGCGTGTCCCCGCGCCCGGCGCGGAGGGTGTCGGGGCGCGGAGACCGGCTTTGGGGCGGGTGAAATTTTTTTCGGGATTGGCCGTTGACTTGCGAAGGGCCATCCCTACAATCCGCCCACAGTGGTCGTTGATATCCGTTTCCTTTGCGGTTAGAAAAGGACGCGGGTTTGATGACGCAAATGGAGGCCGTCGTTCCGGAGTCGGCGCGTGGCCGGGACGATCGGAGCCCCCAAGTCCGATGGTGTTGTTGGAAACCCGGAAGCGACCTTTGGCGCGGGTTGCTTCGTAAGGGCGAAGTGAACAGTACCGGTTTGTCTCCGAGGGCTTGACGAAGTCACCGCTTGCCTCCAGGCATCGTGGCGCGGGAGTGCGGGCGGTCGTCAACCGTCGGTGTTTCGTGAAATGTTGAGTTTGAAAACCAATAGCGTGTGACGCGGTTCACGCCACAGTCTTTTACTGGGAGGTCAATGGTAATGCTAAGCACAAACGTATTGGGTAACACGGCATTTAGCACGCGCGTGCGTGCGATGTCTCGCGTGGGCACGCTCGGTGGCGTGTTCGGAGTGGTGCTCTTCTCTCTCGGCATGACGCAGGTCGGGTCCTGCTTCGGGCCGCGGGTGGTCACGTGCACGACTGCTACGGTCCTCGAGGATTGCAACGACGATGATCCGTGCACGACGGACACGTGCGTCGTCGCCGCGGACGCGACGGAGGGCGAGTGCGCGAATACCGACATCGAGTGCCTGGAGGGACAGGAGTGCGACGGCGGGACATGCAAGACCCCGTGCGACGCGGCTGACGAGTGCGACGACGACGACGCTTGCACGGACGACGCGTGCACGGACGGGTTCTGCGGGAACACCAACAACACCGCGGCGTGCGACGACGACGACGCCTGCACCGAGGACGACGTGTGCGCCGAGGGTGTCTGTGCGGGTACGGCGCTGGTATGCGACGACGGGCTGTTCTGCAACGGCACCGAGACTTGCGACGTCGCCACGGGCTGCGTTGCCGGCACCGCCCCGTGCGTTGCGGTGACGGAATCGTGCAATGAAGACACGGATGCGTGCGACACAATCTGTGCCGCAGATGCGGACTGCGACGACGGCGTGTTCTGCAACGGCGCCGAGACATGCGATCTGACCGATCCGGCAAACGGCGTGTGCGCAGCAAGCACAGACCCCTGCGTGGACAACGGAGTGTTCTGCGACGGCACCGAGAGCTGCGACGAGGCGACTGCGGCGTGCGTTTCTTCGGGCGACCCGTGCTCCGATCCTACTCCGCTTTGCAATGAAGACACCGATACGTGCGATGCGGGCACGGCCTGCACGACCGACGCGGACTGCGTCGATGACGGTCTCTTCTGCAACGGCATCGACGTGTGCGATACGGCGACCAGTCTGTGCGTCGCCGGAGAGGATCCCTGTGCGGCCACGACCTGCCCCGAAGGCCAGACCGTGGCCTGCTCGGAAGGCGACACCGCGGCCGTTTGCTCCTGCGAAGGTGAGGCCGTAACCTATGACTTCACGCTCGATCAGGACAATCTCACCGGTTCGACGGCTGACGATACTTTCGAGGCGCCGCTCGAGTACAACTCCAACACGGGCACCCAGGTGGCCACGTTCCAGACCGGCGACGCGGCCAATGGTCTTGCGGGTACGGATACGCTGAATGCCACGTTCAATACGAACGCCTACACGGCGACGGCAACGCTTTCAGGCATCGAGGTCTTCAACTTCACGGCGTTTGATGACGCCACCTTGAACGCCACGAATTGGTCGGACGTGACGACGGTCAACTCGGTGGATAGTGTCGATGACGTGTCGGTGACCGGCATCAAGAGGATCGTAGACGCCGGGATCACCGGTCTTACGACTGCGGGCAAGTTCCTCTACCTCTATTTCGCCGACGGCACGAGCACCAGCCCGACCACCGCGAGCAACGATGTGCTGGACCTGACCGTCTCGGGGATGACCGCCGGCCAGTTCAAATTCCGGACGGCCGCCAATGGTTTCGAGACTCTCAACATCGTCAGCACGGGTGATGCGGCCAATACGCTCGACCTGATTCAGGAGATCGCAGGCACATCGCTGGCTACGGTCAATTTCAGCGGGGCTGCGGCACTCAAGGTTGCCCTGTTCCAGTATGACGCCGACGGCGTTGCGGGTGGGGAGACTGCTCCCACCAACCTCCGGACGTATAACGGCGCGGTCACCGGCTCGGTGATTACCGGTGCGTTGACCTTAGGCACCGGCACTCGCGCCGACGCCACGGATACGTTCACGAGCTTTGCGGCGGTGGACCTCTCCGCCGTTACTGGCGGCTCGGGTGATGATACGTTCATCCTGGGGACCACGCTCACTACCGTCGACGTCGACCAGAGCGGCGAGAAGATCGACGGCGGGGCCGGCAGCGACACGTTACAGGCGTCGTTGGCCGCCAGTATTACTACGCTCAACATCGACAATGTTGAGACTCTGCGGGTGAACGCGACCGCAGACGCTGTGTCGCTGAACATGCTCAATGTGCCTGACGTGGGCACCATCTACATCGAGTCCGATGACACCGCCAACACGTTTACGCTGAGCAACGTGCCGGTGACGACGACGACCCAGACCTGGCCGACGCTGATCTATCGAGGCGATGGCGCGCAAGGGGCCAACGAGGTCTATGACACGATGACGTATACGTCATACGGCGCGGACGCCGCTACGGGTGATACGCTGGCGGTTCAGTTCAATAACCGGGGAACGGCGATTAACTCAACCGGGACCACCTACTATCACTCGCTAACGTCCCTCACGGTCAGCAACATCGAGACGATCAGTCTGGCTGCGTCGGATGGACCGTTGACCTTCAGCACGGGGCTTACCTTGGGCACGGTGAAGAGCTTGACCGTCACGGGCAGCTCGAACGTGACCATGGGAACGGTTACCGCGACTGCTGATTCGATTACCTCCCTCAATGCCACAGGTGTGACGGGCAACTTGAGCGGAACAGTGGATTGCATGAACGGCGGTACAATCCAGCTCGGCTCTGGGAACGACACCGTCGACACTACGGGGAGTGCGGCCACCGCGTTGGTAATCTATGGCAATGCCGGTAATGATACATTGACCGGTGCTGCCAGCGACGACAACATTCAGGGAGGCGCTGGAACGGATACTCTTACCGGGGCCGCTGGGGCCGACACCATCTCGGGTGGAGACGACAATGATACTATTGTCGGTGGTGCCGGAATAGACACACTAAGCGGCGGTAATGGGTCCGATACGTTCGCGTTCAACACGATCATCTTGGCGGCGAATGCCGAGAACATCAGCGACTTCGTGGCCGGCGCCGGCGGCGATATTATTCGGTTGGACGCGACGACGTTCACCGATTATACGGCTGGCGCGACGGTCACCCTCGACACCACTGCCGCTATTGCGAACGCAGCCCAAACGGCGGCGGTCGACAGCGTGGTCATTGTTGACGTTGCGGCTGATATCTTGGTGAATACGCCTGCCGCTGGTGCTCAGCACGTAATTGCCATCGCGAGCGACACCGGTAATATCTACTACTGTGCTGCGGGTGTCTGCGCCGGGGCCGTGGTCATCGGTAACATACCCACCGCCCAGGTTGCCAGCTTGGTCGCTGCCAACTTCCTGATTCAGTAGTTGCGTGCCGGACCGTGCGAGGAGTCATGTAGGGTCCGTTGTGCGGACCATGTTTGGAGTTTGAGAGTTGTTCTGGGGCCCGGTGGGTGTGATGCTCACCGGGCCCTTTTGCTGCGTGCGGGCCGAGCGGCGTGCGGGGCTGGGATCCGTCATCGTGGCCGTCGCTCCCGATCATGCCTTCTTGCCTTCCTGGTTGCGCGCAACGGGTTGTGGACAGCGGTGATCGCCCATGGTACAGTGCAGGTGGAGGTGTTTTGCCATGAGGTATACCGTCGTATTTGAGCAGGAACCGGACGGCGGGTACGTGGTCACGGTCCCGGCGCTGCCCGGATGCGTGTCGCAGGGTGACACGCGCGAGGAGGCCACGGCGAACGTCCGTGAGGCGATCCTCGCCTACGTTGAGGCCCTGAAGATCGCGGGCGACCCAATCCCAACGGATGTGGGGTGCGAGACGGTTGAGGTCGCGGCGTAGAACGTGATGGCGAAACTGCCGCGCGACGTAAGCGTGGCGGCGCGTCGTTGCGGTCTTACAGCGTTGCGGGTTCTACGTGCTTCATCAGCGCGGGAGCCACATCATTCTGCGACGTGACAACCCGAAGAGTACGGTGAGCGTCCCGGATCACGCCGCATTGCGGGTCGGGACGCTGCGTACCATCCTTCACCAAGCCGGCATCGATGTGGAGGCGTTTGTAGAACTCCTTTGATCCGGCTGGGCGGTAGACGTTGTGTTGCTTCAGTCGGAAATGGAGTTTTCCACCGTGGGGATTAGAGTAGACCCAAACGGAGGAAAACGACATGAGCAACACGAAGGAGCGACGACATTTCACAGGGCAGGAGAAGGTAGCGATCCTGCACCGGCGCCTGATCGAGGGTGTCCCGGTATCGGCACTGTGCGAGGAGCACCACTTCCCCCCGACGGCCTTCTACCGCCGGCAGAAGGAGCTGTTTGAGCAGGGGGCGGCAGTGTTCGACGCACCCCGAGGCCGCAACGGATCCCCCAAGAGCACGCAGGACGCGGCGGCCAGGCGGATGCTTCGCGAGCCGCAGGCTTGACGCCTGCGCGGCCCCGCGATCGGAGGTAGTCTCAGGCGGCCTAACTTCGGAAGAAGAACTCCATCAACTGATGGCCGGGGTCGATGAGCACGCCACGTTCGGCGGCGGACTCGGAGAACGGCAGACGCTCCACCTGCGCAATGGCGCTTCCCGCGACGCAAAAGGGCGGCGGTGCGGCCGAGTGGGCCCGCGTCGTGACCGGCGTCGGATGGTCGGGGGCGACAAGAATCTTCCAGCTGTTGTGGCGGCGAAGGGCATCGAGAAGCGGTCCGACGATCACCTCGTCGATTCGCTCGAGCGATTCGACCTTCGCCGCGGCATCCCCCAGGTGACCGGCCTCGTCGGGCGCCTCGATGTGCACTACGACCAAATCGTGTTCGTCTAGGGCGCGAACGGCAGCCTCCCCCTTGCCGGCGTAGTTCGTGTCGATGTAGCCCGTCGCTCCGGGCACCGCGATCAGCTCCATGCCCATCATGACCGCCAGCCCACGGATGATGTCCACCGCCGTAATGACCACGCCCGAAAACCCGAAGCGCGAGGAGAACGGCTCCAGCGCCGTCGGCCGTCCCTGTCCCCAGAGCCAGATGTTGGTCACCGGGTCCTTGCCCTGTCTGCGGCGCTCGCGATTCACCTCGTGGTCGCGAAGAAGATCCGCGGCGCGATCCATGAGGGGCTGAATTCGCCCCGCTCCGACGCCGCGGGGCCGGTGATCGGCGACCGGGCGATTGGGAATGTCGTGGGGCGGGCTGCACTCGACGTCCAAGCGTCGTGCATCCGACAGCAGCATCAGGTTGCGATAGGACACACCGCCGTGAAAGCGGCATCCGCCGTCGGCAAACCGGCGGTTCAGCTCCGCGATCAACCGGTCGGCCTCGTCTTGGCGGATGTGACCGGCAGTGAAGTCCTTCATCAACCCGTTTTCGATGGTGACGAAGTTGCAGCGGAAGACTAACTCGTCCGGGCCGACCGCCAGACCCTGCGCGGCGGCCTCGATCGGGGCCCGGCCGGAATAGTAGCGGTGGGGGTCATAGCCGAAGAGAGTAAGGGTGGCGACGTCGGTTCCTGGAATGAAGCCGGGAGGAACGGTTACAACTCGTCCCACGCGGCCGCGAGCCGCGATCCACCCGACATTCGGCATGTGAGCCGCGGCTAGCGGAGTACGTCCGCCGAGCGCCGCCACCGGTTCGTCGGCCGCGCCGTCCGGTAGCACTATCGCGATCTTCATGACCCATCCATTCTCAGGCATGGTCGAATTGCGGGCAAGCGCGGCCGTCGGGTCGCTGAGAACCGGTGACTTCAGCAGCCGGCTGCGGGGCCTTGCCGTCTTCTTGGACAGTCGGCGCCGTCAAGGTGCCCGGTAGCTCGACGATATCCCGTAGAGTTCCGGCCGATGCCTGCCCCTGTCCTCCGGGCGTCATGCCGGCATCGGTGCGCGCGGTGCCGCCGCTGAAAACAAGAATCCCGTCAGCCACGCCGAGAATCGACGCGTCGCTGCAGTAATCGGGACCGGTATGGTCGACGGAGTCGGGCGGCATGGGCGAGGTGATGAAGACCGAGCCGCGGAACGGTCCGACCTGCACGAGGACATCGTGAAAGCGAGGCTCGGTGGTTGCTGCTCTCTGCGCCCAAACCGAATCGGATATACTGTCGAGTCGTACGACTGAGATGGCGCCACGGCGCGCATCATCGACCTTCTCGGGAAAACGGGACGGTCCGATGACTGGAAGGAGCTCGAGCGAAAACACGCCCGACGCGGCGGGGATGTCGACATGCCGCCCCGGCACGCGTTGCCGTCGCCGACGAAGGTGATCTCTGACCGACCCGTGCTCCCCCTGCCGGCGCAGAAGGTCGGCCCCAACGATCCGTGTTCGTGCGGCAGCGGCCGCAAATACAAGAAGTGCCGCCTCGAACGTGCGTGATTGTGTGCAGCGCTCCCGGCACCCGATGGCGACGGCGGACAGGACCCGGATCATGAACTCAATGCCCGTATCTCACGACGCAAAGCTACCAGGTCAAAGAGGCGCGGTGGTGATCGTTGGATGAGCAAGCCCGCCGCCGAACAAGAGTGCAGGGTTTCCGTGACGGGTTCCGAACTCGTCGAACTCAAGCGCCATGCTCACCAAATCCCGGAGTGTCCGGGCTTGGACCGCCGAATTCAGCGATACAACGGTCGCGGATTACTCCTGATGTCATGCGACGAGCTCGACTGGCTGGTCGCCGTCCTTGACGCAGTGCTTCACGACCCGAAGGGCTACCCCTGCGTCGAGTACGAACCCTGGAAGCTGGAATATGTTCAGGCGACCGACGAACGTTGCGTGACCTGCCGGCGGCTGTATGACCGGCTCAACGGCGAGAGCGAGCGGCTGCACGAGATCAGTAGGAAACAATGGATCAAGGTGACAAAGCGGGAGAAGGCACGAGAGCGACGAAAAGCGGAGAGGGACAAAGCCGACGTTTCCATGTCACGCATCCAGGCGGTGTTCAGGAGACGCGGATGCCCTGCCCTCCCCGCCAAAGTCAATCGGGGCTACACCATCTACCACGAAGGCCAGGCGGTCTGCCGCATTCGGCAACGCGACAAATGGTGGGAAGTCCTGTGGTGGAGTCATCGCGACAAGTGGGAGTCCATCGGAGACTTGGGCGGCATGATCTTCGACACGGTGGAGGAAGCGGCACAATAGGTGCTGGACGATCCGATGGATATCTTCTGGTAAATCTTCAGCGGTCTGTCGTGGCGGGGCTGGGTCAGTCGAGCTCAATTTCCGTCTCCGTCGGGTCGATAAAATGCGCGTACCTGTGCCGTTTCACGGTGTGAGGACGTGCGTCGGTTGACTTGCGGGGGGCTGTATGGACGAACATCGCCAAGCGGAGCGAGGACCCAGTGTCGGCGTCACCGCGTTCGTTCACCGATCCGATGGTTCGGTGCTCGAAGGCATCGTACAGAACGTGTCGGACGGCGGCGCCAAGATCCTCTGCGATCCCACGGGTCTAAAGGTCGGGGACACGATCGATGTCGTCGTGGCCGTTCAGGGCGAAAGAGTACGATTCGCGTGCGAAGTGAAGCACTTGGAGCCGTCCGTGCGTTCCTTGGGGGTCCATTTTCGATCCGGTCCGCAAGCGGTCACTGAGTCTTCCAACAAGGTCCGGCGTTGCATGCAATGTCGTCGCGACTTCCCTACCGATTGCAACTACTGTAGCCACTGCGGGCAGAAGCTCGTCACGCGCTGACATCGCTGCGTCCGCGACGCGCGATTCGCGCAACGACTTGGTGCGTCCAGTGCTGAGATTTGCGCGTCTTGGCGGGGATGCCGCGATCCGTTTGGCCGCGGCGTCCTCCTGTCGGCCGTTGCTGCCCTTGGACGCGTCGAACACCGCAGCCCCTTGCTCGAAGAGGATCACCCAACGTTAAGGCGTAGAAGACGACTTGTTCGCTACACACGCTATACCAACATGACCAATCGCTCCGTTCGGCTCAAAAATCTGCCGACCAACTCGCGTGCCGCGCGGCCGCGAAATCTCACTGATCCCACGGCGAGTGCTCCACCGCCTTGTACGCCTCCACCTCGAGCGCAGCGATGCTGCTGCATCGTTGAGGCGTAAAGAATCGCCGCTGGTCCGCCGACGGCGCCAGCCATTATACTCCTGGCATGGAGAGTCAACGCGCTTTCAGCATCTTTGGCGGGATCAGCTTTGCCTCCGTTTTGTGGCTCATCGGCCACCCTTGGACTACCGCCGCCATGCAGCCATCGGAAGATCTCAATCGACCGCGCGCCCGGGACATCGGGCTGGCGATCGGCATCCTTCCGCCCGGGCCGTTGAACGCCATCACGGACGTGGAGGGTGTTCGCGTCGGCCATCGAACCCTCATCGAAGGTGACAGCATCCGCACCGGAGTGACGGCGATTCTGCCGCACGGCGGCAACATCTTCCGCGAGAAGGTTCCGGCGGCGATCGAGGTGGGCAACGGCTTCGGCAAGCTCGTCGGGTACACGCAGGTGCAGGAGTTGGGAATCATCGAGACCCCGATCGTCCTGACCAACACGCTCTCCGTGTTTACGGCCGCAGATGCACTGGCAGCCTACGTGCTCGGCCTGCCCGGAAACGAGGACGTTGTTTCGGTGAACCCCATTGCGGCTGAAACCAACGATGGCTTCCTGAATGACATCCGCGCCCGGCGTGTTCGGGCCGAGGATGTTCTCTCAGCCATCCAGTCCGCGGGGAACGGAACGGTCGCGGAGGGTTCGGTCGGCGCTGGGACGGGCACCCGATGCCTGGGCTGGAAGGGAGGGATCGGCACAGCCTCCCGTAAGCTGCCGCACGAAATGGGCAGTCACGTCGTCGGTGTTCTGGTGCAGGCGAACTTCAACGGGATCCTCACGATGAACGGCGCCCCGGTGGGACGCGAGATGGGCCGCTACTACCTCCGCGAGGAGTTGGAACATACTCGGCCGGATGAGGGAGGCTCGTGCGTGATCGTCGTGGCCACGGACGCCCCGCTTGATGCCCGCCAGCTCCAGCGCCTTGCCAAGCGTGCGCTTCTGGGGCTCGCGGCGGTCGGTTCGCCCATGACCCACGGCAGCGGCGACTACGTGATCGCCTTCTCCACCGCGCCGCAACTCCGCGCGACCGCCGCTTCGGCTCCTCGAAATCGAGAGGTGCTGGCCGATGACGGTCTATCCCCCCTCTTCCAAGCTGTGCGGGAAGCGACGGAGGAAGCGATCATCAACAGCTTGCTGCGAGCAACCACCGTCACCGGCCATCAAGGGCATACGGTCGAAGCGATTCCTATCGATCGCGTAATCGCGATCTGCAGGCGCTTCGGCGCGATTCGGCCGTAGCCGGCGGAGCGGGGAGATCGACCCGATCCCGACTACGGCGCGCCGTCCGGTGCATACCTCGTCCGCCGTCATCGGGCACGCAGCGTGCCCTCATCCGGGTTGTATTGAGCCCACAGAATTCGCCAAGGCCGAGCCGTCGCGCGGCGACGCTCACCACCGAGCAGAGTCCGCATGAACAAGGCGAGCCGCCGCGGTGTCTAACCTCGCGCGATTCCACGCGGCCCCTACGTAGTCTTCGGCAGGAGCGATAGAATCGTTGGGTATGGCCGACCCGCGTATGGAGTGCGAGATCGTCTACCGTTCGCCGAGTGAAACGGATTGCCGTGAGCGTGCTCTTGTGCTTTACGTCGCGGGCATCGCGCACGAGGTTCGTCCAGAAGCAGGTGAGCTCACGATACTGGTTGCGGCCTCGGATGCGCAGCGAAGTCGGGCCGAACTTCACGCCTACGCTACGGAGAATCGTGACTGGCGGCCGGTCCATCCCGCGGTTCCGAGGCCGGCCAATGGATGGATCGGCGTGATGGGCTTTGTCACGGTGCTCCTGCTCGTGGCTGTGTTGCAGCAAGGGCACTCATTCGGCATGGATTGGTTTGAAGCAGGCAAGACACAGGCGGGCCTTATCCGACAGGGCCAGTGGTGGCGGACGGTAACCGCTCTGACCTTGCACGCCGACCTTGGGCACTTGCTTGGGAACGTCGTCATCGGCGGTCTCGCGGGGTTGTTCGCGGGCCGGTCGTTTGGTTCGGGCCGCGCCTGGTTCGGCATCCTCATCGGAGGCGCCCTGGGCAATTTTCTCAATGCTTGGCTGCGCCCCGCCGGCCACGCTTCTATCGGCGCTTCCACCGCCGTCTTCGCCGCGTTTGGGCTGCTTGCCGGCAACGCTTGGCGGAGGAAGAGAAAGCTGCGAAGCTCAAGAATGGATAGGTGGGCGCCTCTTGTCGGGGGCGTTCTCCTGCTCAGCTACCTTGGCAGTGGCGGCGGGCGCACCGATGTCGCGGCCCACCTGTTTGGATTCCTATTCGGTGGTCTATTGGGCGGCTTCGGTGACAACACCGACGGCGCATGGTCTCGAATGCGAGCACAGATCCTATTCGGAGGCGCTGCCTTGACGATTCTCGCCGTCGCTTGGGCGCTCGCCCTGACAGCAAACTGACCCGTGCTCTGGCTGTCTGCATTGCGGGTCCGCCGGACAATGGGGCGCAGATGTGGTCGAGGAAAGGTACGTACTGATTATCGAAAACGAAGATGCCCGCTGATCGCGACGACCGAAGTCGAGCGACATGCGGTCGCCTTGGCCTCAGCCGAAGGCCTCTCGTAACGCCAGGTAGGTGTTGGCATGCATCTCGACGGTGTCCGCAACATCGGCGGCATAGCCGCCCGCAAGCACAGCCGCAACCGGAACACCGTGATCGCGGCATGTCCGGAAGACCATCATGTCGCGTTGCCTGATTCCCTCCTTGGTCAGTCGTAATGAGCCGAGCCGATCCTCCTTGTAGGGATCGACGCCGCCGACGTACATCACGAATTGCGGTTTGAATTGCCGAAAGACAACATCCAGCCCTTGTCGTAGCTTCGCGAGGTACTCTTCGTCCTCGGTTCCGTCCTCCAGTCCGATGTCCAGGCTGCTCTGCTCCTTGACGGGATAAAGATCCTCCTGGTGAATCGAGAAGGTGAAGACTTGCGGGTCACCCCGAAAGATCCGGGCCGTGCCGTTGCCCTGGTGCAGGTCAGTGTCGATGACGGCCACGCGCTCCTCAAGTCGCCGGGCCTGAATCTCACGCACCGCGACGGCAACGTCGTTGACGTAACAGAACCCCTCCGCCCGGTCCGCGAAGGCGTGATGGAACCCGCCGCCGAGGTTCATCGCGCCGCCATGTTCGCAGGCGAGGCTTGCCGCCAGGCACGTTCCGCCCGCCATCAGGTAATAGGCATCGACGATCTCCTTTGTCAGCGGCAGTTCCGAACAAGAGGTCCGCCGCGTCCAGCGACAAGCGTCCAAGTCGTCCAGGTACTCGGGCGCATGGACGCGGAGAAGTTGCTCACGTGTCGCCGGCGATGGCCGATGAAAACATCCCGTGATGTCGCCCACATGCCTCCGAATGGCTTCGAGGACGAGGGAAAACTTCCTGGTGGGAAAAACGTGGGAGCCGATGTCCGCGTAGTAATCCGGGTGATAGACGATGGGTACGTTCACGTCAGCCGCCTTTCCGCGGTTTATTGTACGGATTGGCTGCCAGGTTGTTCCAGCCCAGCGCTCGTCTTGCGAACTCGTTCGGCTCGGTGGTTGCTGTCCTATACCCCCGAACCGAATCGGGTATACTGTCGGTTGTCGCCGTCTAACGGAGGAACCTCATGAATGTTCTGGAAGCGATTCGCATGCGGCGGAGCGTCCGAGCGTACGCGTCGAAGCCGATCCCGCCGGACGTCCTGGATCGTTTGCGCCAAGCTTTGCGGTTTGCCCCTTCGGCCTGCAACCTCCAGCCTTGGCGGTTCATCTTCGTCTTCGACCCGCAGATTCGACAGAGGCTTGCTCAAGCGGCACAGGAACAGCTTTTCATCGCCGACGCGCCGCTGATCGTGGCGGGGTGCGGTTTGCCGCAACAGGCATACAAGGCCATGGGCGGTTCCGGCAATAGCGCCGACATCGACGTGACCATCGCCCTCGATCATCTCACCTTGGCTGCCGTGGCCGAGGGCCTGGGGACGTGCTGGATCGGTGCTTTCGATGAGTCGGAAACCAAGCGGGTCCTCTGCGTTCCACGGCAGGCAAAGGTGGTCGCCCTCATGCCGGTCGGATACCCCGCTACGGCCGAGTTGATCTCGGCCGTGGACAATTCCCAGCGGAAAACAGGATCGGAGGTCTTCGCGATAGATCGCTTTGCTTGAGGAACAGGAGATCCACTTTCATACTCAACCCGCCGGCAAACCAGCTCTCTTGGCGGTTGGCCTAAAACGACGCGAACCGCCATAGTGCCCCGAACGCGAAGGCCCGCGAAGCGGACCCTTCGATGGGCCTTCAAGTTCGGCCCCGCCCGCTTTGGGCGAACGGGGACGCAGGGCCGCGGGCTCGCAGCGCCTGGACCGCGTTGCTGTCGACGGCGATCGCCCCGTTCCTTGGCGCGCACCCGCCGTCCGGTCGAAGTTCCCCGCTGCCTTGCGGCCGGTGCGGCGTTGCATAAGATTGAAAGCGGGACCACGGCGTACTCCCCCCGCTCAGTCGTGTGGTCCCACGATACGTTACGTTGGAGGTCGAATATGTGCGCCCTGCTTGATCGTTCTTTACGCTGTGTGCCGTTCTGCGTCGTAATCGTGTTGTGCAGGTCCGTTGCCGCGTCGCCCGGCGACATACGAGCGACGTTCGAGGCACCCTGCAAGTATCCGTCGGGACTTGCATCGCGTGACGGGCACTTGCTCGTGGCCGATTGGCGAAGCGCCAAGATCTATGAAGTTGGCCAACAGGACGGGACCGTGGAGCGCTCCTGGGATGCCCCAACCTTGAAGCCCGGCGGGCTGGCATCTTCCGGGAACGACCTGTTCGTCTCCGACGACCACACGGGCGGCGTCTACGTCATGAATCTGGATAGCGGAATCGTCGATCGAACGTTCCAGGCGCCGGACAGCGCGGCTACGGGGCTCGCGTTTGCGGACGGACTACTGTTCATCCTCGCCAAGGACAAGATCTACAAAGTTATGCCGGACGACGGGACGATTCTTGACTACTTCGCCGCGCCGGAGCCGTCGTGCCGGTGCCTCACGCACGATGGCAAGTACCTTTGGGTCAGCGACCGGATCAAGAACGAGCTCTACATGGTCGACCCGAACAAGGGAAAGGTCATTTCGATCCTGGCGGCGCCGGGGCCGTATCCGGCGGGCGTCGCCTGGTCGGACGGGCATTTGTGGAATGTCGACTTCCAGACGCGCAAAATCTACAAGCTGGCCGTGCACGACGAACCGATGTATCGCCTGGTCGAGCCGAGGCGGGCCCGGGTTGAGTACCTCTGGGCGCTGAACAATTACGGACCCGGCTCCATCACCGACCTGACCCTCAACATCGCCGTCCCGACCGACTTGCCCAACCAGAAACTGTTACGGAGCGTCTCCTTCTCGACGTTGCCGACCCGATCGGCCCGCGACCGGTGGGATCAGCCGTGCGCACTGTTCGAACTTGGAAGCGTCCCGGCTGGGACCAAGGCCGCGCTGACGTACGACGTTGACGTCGAGGTGGCCGGCATCAGCTACATGGTTGTCCCCGAGGCGACGGGGACCCTCGACGACATCCCCGAGGAAATCCGCAAACCCTATACGGCGGATGGGTCGCGCTATCGCATCAGCAGCCCCTATATTCAGGAGACGGTCAAGAAGGTCGTGGGAGACGAGAAGAACCCCTACTGGATCGCACGGAAGATCTACGATTTCGTGATTGAACGCCTCGAATATCAAATGGCGGGCGGCTGGGATATTCCTGAGGTTGTTTTGAAACGCGGGACCGGCTCGTGTTCGGAGTACACGTACTCGTTCATTGCTCTGTGTCGGGCGGCCGGAATTCCGGCGCGCTACCAGGGGAGCATTGTCGTGCGCGGCGACGACGCCAGCATCGATGAGGCGTTTCACCGTTGGGCGCAGGTGTATTTGCCGCATTACGGGTGGGTCCCTGTGGACGCCAATCGAGGTGACAAACCCTCTCCCGCCGACCAGGCCAGGGGCTTCGGCGAATTGAGCAATCGGTTCTTGATCACCACGCACGGGGGC
>JAZDHF010000170.1:0-35192 GCA_043806315.1 Planctomycetota bacterium
TGGAGGACGTCTCGCTGGAGTTGAACGCCGGCGAGACGGTCGGACTGGTCGGGGCCAACGGTGCGGGGAAGACCACCCTCTTTCGACTCATCACCCGCGAATGCGACCCGGACTTGGGAACGGTCACCCGCGCCCGCGGCGACATTCCCTTCCCGCATTTCGACCGCGTTGTCCGCGACATCAGCAAGGGTCACGCCCTCTTGGGGCGATACGTCCACAAGTACTTCGAGGACATCAGGGACCACATCTCCGGACTGCGAGAATTGCTCGCTCCCGGCGCCCATTGCCACTACATCGTGGGAAACAGCAAGTTCTACGACGCGCTACTCCCGGTCGAGCGCATCTACTCTGCCATGTTCGAGGATGCGGAATTCGTGAATGTGTGCGTTGAGACGATCCGCAAGCGGACCTCCAAGAAAGAGCTATATGAGTTTGTCGTCCACGCCGACATGCCCAATAACTCACGCAGACCTCCGAAGCGTGGTTCAGCACAAAGCATCGGTGTAGAAACCAGTCCGAAGAGAGGGTTCGTCGGCGTAGCGCCGGACGTCAGTGCTTCTCCAGATCAGGCAGCGACACCTCGATGCGTTTGAGCATGTCGGCGGGGAGAAGAAAGACGTCGTGTTTGTCGTCCACGCAGGCGTAGCGGCCTTTGTCGGTCTCCCGGTCGTTGGTCTGCTGCGAGACGTGCAGCACCCGCCGCGTGCCATCCTCCAGGGTGACCGAGACCTCGTGGTGCGGGGTCGATAGGCCGAACTGGCCGAGATGGTCGGCGGCGTTACGAACGTACCGTTCGGTCTTGAGGTCCTTCACCTGGAGCAAGAGGTTGTCCACCTTCTTGGCATCCAAGGGCAAGTCGGGTTCGGCCTGGTAGGTCCAACGGCCATCGGCTTTGACGAAGAGGTGCGTTTGGTCGCCCTGGCGAATGGAAAGCTGACGCACCTTGGCATCATCGAAGGTGAGGACCTCCGTCGTGCGATACTCGTCGAAAAGCTGTTTGTAGAAGTCGGCCGAGACTTCGTAGATCGTCGGCTTGTCCGACCGCTTCGCATAAAACTTGCCGTCGTGCTCGGCGACGGCAAGCTCGTAAGTGACAGGCGGCGGCACGACCTCGACGGGCTGGGCCGGTTCACCCTCGGCCGCCGGTTGCTCGATGCGATGTTCGACGGGCGGCTGGTCGGTGACGATGATTCCGGCGCTTGGGGAATGCAGGCCGTAGGCGCCGGCCTCGTCCGACTCCGAGGCGACGGCCGCGGCGCGGAGGTCGCCGACCGATTGAACCAACTTTTCCACCCGATCGAGCCGAACGGGAGCGGTCACCGGCGCGGTCATGCTCCACCCGTCCGCGGCGCGATCGAATGCCATCGTGGCCTTGCCGCCGGCGAGGCGATCGTCGCGGGTGAGAACGACCTTCTGGAGCCGGATGGGCGGAAGGTCGAAGACCGTGCGGTCGCGATAGGCGGACGAGGCGCGGAGCAGGGGCGCGACGTCGGATGACCGGACCTTGCCGATCGACGAAAGGTCGTTGCGTCGGACGTAGACCATTCGCTTGGCCTTGTCATCGGTGTAGGCGCCGACGGCGATTCGATCGACGCCCTCCACGCCCGGAACAGTGAGGCGGATTTCGGCCTGGGGCTGGGAGAATCCGAACGAAGCGGCCTCGGCGGAATCGGCCTCGACGAACACGACGGCGTTGAGGTCTTTGACGGCCTTGAGCAGCTCCTTGACGGATGAGTCCTCGGCGCGGCCACCGTCGCCGTCGAACGACCATTTTCCGTCTTTGAGCACCAGCGCGGCCGTGCGACCCTGTTGGGCGAGTTCGATCCGCGTGGCGGCGTCAACGTTGGCCGTGGTGATTTTCATGTCCCGCCACTCGGACATCACCGGTTTGAACTTGTCCGTCGTCGCCTTCATCAGCGTCGCCACGGCGGATTCATCCCCGGCGCGGACGAAGACCTTGGTGTCCTCGCCGATGGGCGAGCGGTCGGCCACGTGCAACTCGTAGACGGTCTTCTTGACTTCGGGCGTTTCCTCCTTAGCTTCTTTCCCCTCCCCTTCGGCTTCTTCCGCCTCCGGTTTCGATTCGTCTTTCTTGGCGGCGACCTTCTCCTCGACGGTCACGCGGACGGTGAGGACGTCGGGATCGAGGCCGTACACGCCGAGCTTTTCACGGCTGTCGTCGTGCCACTGGGTGACACGAAGCCGGCTGATGCTGCGGAGCAATTCATCCACTTTGCCGGTCGCTCGGGCGCTGACCGGCGACTCCATCATCCACTTGGTCCCGTCCTTGGCGAAGGCGAAGCTCACGGGCGCTCCCGCGGCGGATCGGTCGATCACCTCGACGCGGGTGGCGTTCTCCGGGGCGAAGTTCCAAAGCTGCTGGTCGCGGTATTCGAGGGCCTTGGTTTTCCAGAGGTGGCGGAGGTTCGCCTTGCCCACACAGATTCGATCGCTGCCCGCAAGCCGCACGTAAGTCTCGTTCTCCGACGCCGGTTTGCCGATCTCCACGGTCGCCGTCGCCCCGCTGCCGTCGGTGAGGGTCACGGTCGCTTCGGGAGGAGCCAGACCGGCGTCGAGAGGCGTAACGCCGCCCGGCTCGCCGGGCTTGTAGCTGACTTCGTACTGAAGCCGCCCCAACTCGCGACCGAACTTATCGACCTCATACGAGGCGACGGCGACATCCTTGGGAGTGGTCATGCGCCACGTCGCGGCGCCCGTTCCCTCAGTCGGACTTTTTCTCTCGAAGGTCCAAGCCTCTTTGCCCTTCATCTGGCAGACGACCTTAACCACGTCGCCGGGTTTCTTTTCCAGAAGGTCGTGGGTGGTCGGCGACGGCGTCGGCGTGATCGCCGTGGTCGGACTGCTCTCCGCGGGCTTAGACGCGGAGCGCGTCACCGCATAAAGGGCAACCAAAGCCGCCAAAAACACCCCCAGCGCGAATGTCGTTTTGAAGTTCATAGACCCCTACCTACGTCGCACCCACCACATCACCCCACCGCAGGCCAGAGCCACGAACGGCCAGACGACGATGGTCAACGCCTGGACCGTCTTGACCGTCGCGGGTTTGGGAATCTCCAACACCGCGGCGTCGATGGGCTTGCCGATGTTCATAAAGGCCGTGTTGTCATTGAGCCAGTGCATGGTGTTGATGAGCAGCGTCACGTTGCCGGGATTGCGGGTGCGGATGGTGAAGCCCTGCGGACCCATTCCCAACTCGCGAGCGAACGCCACGTCGTCCTCGGCGAAGTCCCGCGAGGAGACCACGGCCACCTTCGCATCGCCTTTGGTCGCCGCGACGGCGAGGTCGAAGGGGCCTTCCAGGTCGCCCTCTACGCGACTCATGTAGTCGCGGCTTTCGAGTTGTTCCTGGTACTTCTGGACGTTCTTGACGCCCCAGACGCCGTCGCGTTTCGGCAGAGCCACGAGTTTCCGAAGCTGCACGCCCTCCGGCGGCGTCGCGGAAAGTTCGAGCGGCGCGCACCACGGCAGACCGACGCGGCGGGCGGCGGCCCCGCGGACGATCTCATGGTCGGAGACGTCGAGATCCTCCATGTTGTAAAAGTCGCGGCGGGTGACGACGTACTTTCCGGGGGCGATGTTGGTCGCGCCGATGAGTAGGGCCGAGGCGTCGATGCTGACGCCCCAGGTCTGCTTGAGATAGTCGTTGTATTCATAGGTCCCGGCGATCGGCCCGAACGGCCCGGGCGACCAGCCGGCGATGAACAACGCGCGGACGTTCTGACCCATCGCATTAAGCAACGCCTTGCGGTGACTCTCACCGAAGGGCGGATCGGGCGGCTGTTGCTGGCCCATCATCGGATTGCGCTGTTGCGGCGGGGTGGGCTTGAGCACCACGAAGAGGGTCCGCGTCGGCTTGGGGTCGATCTCCGGCATCGTGTCCTTGGTCTTGAGGTCCCACTCCTCGACGATAAAGTTGGCGTCTTCGAGCTGCTGCTTCATCATCGCGTAGCCGGCGGGCGGCTGACCGGGCATGAAGCCGCCCATGAACAACGGCTGACCGCCGTAACGCACGAAAACCACCGCGGTCTGCTCCTTGTGCGTGGCGCGGAGAATGGCCGCGGTGAGCTTTTCCTCGCCCTTGAACGCCCGCTTCTCGAACGGCACTTTCGTCCCGCCGGCGTTCGGATCCACCGGCGGCCAGGTGGAACTGAAATCGACCACCCGGGCATCGGCGTCGGTTTCGACGAGCATGGCGTTGCCGGTCGGCGTCATCTGGCTCAGCAGTTCGTCCGCCTTGAGCGGCTGCATATCCTGGAGCTTGGTGGTCTCGACCTCCAGGGAGGAAACGAGCGTCGCGTAACGATTCCCCGCTTCGCGCAGAAAGTCAGCCTGGGCGGCGGGCATACCGGGATTGCGTCCCGCCTCGCCGGCGCCGAACTTCCCGACCTCTTTGAGGGCCTTGCTGATCTTCGGATAAAGGCTCTTGAGTTCGCCGACGGCGGCGGAGTACTGCGGGTTGGCCGCTGTCGTCACGGAGTCGATCTGATCGCGCGTGTTCTCCAATTCGCTCGATAGGCGTCGGAACAGCTCCTCGACCTGAGCCGTCGGCGACTGTCGCGGCGACTCGCTCATCGTCCCGACCCTGGGACCGATGCGACTCAGCTCATCTTCAATGAGCTTCCGCATCTGCCCGTCGAGGTCGTTTTTGTAGGCGTCGATGCGAGCCTGGTACGCGGCGATGACGTCCTTGAAGGCCGACTTCTCCCGCAGTCGGGCGATGAGCTTTTGGAACTTCTCGTGGTCCTTGAGGGGATTGACCCACTCCGCGGTGACTTTGCCGCGATTGGTTGCCTCGTACAAATCGAGCAGGTTCTGAGCGGCTCGACGATAACGCTGCTGATCCTCGTCTTCGCGATCCGTCTCGAAGTAGAGCGAGGTGAGACGGACATTCTGGCCCAGTCCGCGCAGCAGATTCTCCGTGCCCTCGCCCAGACTGTTGACCCCACTGGAAGTCATGTCCCAGCGGGAACTGTCGTAGGCGAACAGTTGGGCGACCACGCAGATGGCCGCGACGATCAAGGTGGCCACAGCGACGTTCGTTCCAACCAACATTCGCCGACCGGTCGAGGCTTTCGTCGCCGCCGGGCCGCTTTGTTTCTCTACTACCATCGGCGCATCTCCAATCGCTTGACGGTGACGAATAGGAAGAAAGCCGTCGTGGTCAGAAAGAAGACCACGTGATTGAAATCCAACATTCCCCGGACGAAGTCATGGAAATGAGTGCGGATGGAAAGCTGTTGCAAAAGCACCCGCGGCCAGCCTTCCACCAGTTGGGCGAGGGCGTGCGAAGCGAAGGTCATTAGGGCGAGCAGTGCGAAACTCAATAGGACTGCGATCACTTGGTGCTTGGTGCATGAACTGAAGAACAGTCCCACAGCGATGTACAACGCGCCGAGAAGCAGAAGTCCCAGGTAATTGCAAAAGAGCAGCTTGGAATCAACCGGCCCGTACATTTGAAGGAGGAAAGGGTAAAGCAGTATGGCCGCAAGGAGAATCAGGTAAAAGACAAACGCTCCACAAAACTTTCCCAAGACGACTTCGATCTCGGTGATTGGCGCGGTCATCAGGGTCTCGATGGTGCCGACGCGAAGCTCGTCACTGACCAGTCGCATGGTGAGCATCGGCAGCACGAACACCAGAATGAGAATGATCCAGAAATCGCAGAGGGAACGCAGTGACGCCTCGCCGCCGGGAACAAACGTCCCCAACCCGAACGCGAGACCGGACGAAAAGAGGAACATGGCAATGACGGCATAGGCAATGGGGGAAAGGAAATAAGCCCCCAGTTCGCGTCGGGCCATCGTTGGGACATTTCGCATAGGCAACTCCAACGACAAAGAATTACAAATTACGAATTACAAACTACGAATTACGAATTACAAAAGCAGAAGCCGCGCACCGTTCTTCCCCCGCCCTTTTCGTAATTTGTAATTCGTAATTTGTAATTCTCTTGAGTCGTCATTTCGCTCGCCTGTTTTGCTGTTCGGCCGTCACTTGTACGAAGAAGTCCTCCAACGTCGCCCCTTCGCGCCGCAGTTCACGCAACGTCCAGCCTTTGGACGTCGTGAGTTTGAACAGATCTTCGCGGACGTCGCGGTCGGGCGCGGCATCGACGGCCAGTCGCACCCAACCATTGTTCGCCGACGCTTCCACCTTCTGGACGCCGGGCAGGCTCCTCGCGCTCGATTCCACCTCGAGCTGCGGACCGCGCATCTCAGCCACCACCCGCGCCTGGGCGCTGAACCGATTGCGAAGGTCCTGCGGCGAGCCGCTGGCCACGATCTTCCCCGAAGCGATGATGATCGCCCGGCTGCACGTCTGCTCGACTTCGGGAAGAATATGGGAGCTGAGCAGCACGGTGTGCCGCTCGCCGAGCTCCTTGATCAGGTTCCGCGTCTCGCGGATTTGTGCGGGGTCGAGTCCGATGGTCGGTTCGTCGAGGATGAGGACCTCGGGATCGTGCATGATGGCGTCGGCCAGTCCGACCCGCTGCCGCATACCCTTGGAGAGCTGCCCGATGGGGCGGTCCACGAACTCACTGAGCCAACATCGCTCCGTCACGCGCTTGATCGCGTCCACCCGTTGCGGATAGGTCAGGCCTCTCAGCTTCCCGCGGAAGTGCAGGTACTCGCGCACGCGCATCTCCGGGTAGAGCGGGGTCGATTCCGGCAGGTAGCCGACTCGTCGCCGCACCTCCATCGAATCCTTGAAGACATCGAACCCGGCGATGTCGGCCGAGCCGCCGGTGGCGGGTTGGTAGCAACTGAGGATGCGGAGGGTCGTCGTTTTTCCGGCCCCGTTGGGACCGAGGAAGCCGACCACTCCGCCCCGATCGACGTCGAAGGTGATGTCGTCCACCGCGATCAACGAGCCGTACCGTTTGGTCAGATTCCTAACCTGGATCATGGCCTACATCCTACAAGGTTCTGTGTTCGCCGGCGCGCCGTAAGCAAGGGCGCCATGCTATCCCGACCTGCCGGGGCGGTAAGCGTAACCGCGCGACCAGGGCTGTCAAGCCTTACCGCAGCCGCCCGTTACGGCCTCGTTACGCCCCTGTACAAACGACGGTCGCACTTGGTTCGGATGGCATGCCCCCTTTTTTGCATGAGGTTGGACCCAACGGCCATGACCGATGAGCCATGTATGAGGTGCGCCCACCAACGGGCGCCATTGCATCGGACACATCTTATCGGTCCCATCGAATGTCGATTGCGTGCCGACGGCCCGATGAAACGCCTGCAATGATGGGTTAAGGTCGCGGGCCGGCGCGCCGTCCGCAGGGAGTCTCTTCCGGGGGGGCGAGTGGAATGGTTCGAGGGGGACGGATCGCACGACGACCGCTCGCCGCGTCGATCGTGCTCCTGAGGTCATCGGGCTCGCGCGGCGGACCGCCGACGACGATCTGAGTCGCCAACGGGCTGAGAGACCCCCTCTTCGTCACCCCCTCCACCGGCGACGGCGGGTAGACCACGGTTCCGCCAAACACCGGACCCGATCCGTTCAACAACACCCAGGACATCACCGACAAGCTCCTGGGCAAAGTGTTGCGGATCGACGTGAACGGCGACGATTTCCCGGAGGACGCGACCCGCACGGACGCCGTTCCGCCCGACCTCGCCGGCGTCGAACTTGCTCTTTCCATCCGGTCCACGGACATCGACCGCTCGGATGCGACGACGCCCGCGGATCTGTTGGAGGAAATCGACCTGCTGCTGGGCGTGGGCGCGTACGATCCCTTCGACGGCGCTTCGTTACCCTGGCTCGACTCGCGCACTCTTCGACGCAGCGCAAAACGATCGGCTCGCGCGCTGCGATACGCTGATGCGCGACGTTGAACGCGATGATGCGCCGCAACTTCGGCGACGATCGCCAACGCGCGATGCGCTTTCAATTCTCTCCGACGAGGCGCGATCACAAACGCGTTGCAAGAGGAAAATGCAAAAATTTTCAAATTTTTTTTGAGAGGCCCCGTACCCTTGCGAATCGATCCTTCCGCGCGCCCATCGAACCCGCGCGCCGCGCGCTGCACCATGCCGATTCCCCGGGCGAGGCGCAGCGTTCGCCCAGCCGGACATCGCCCCGCGCGTAGCGCCCGACTCGTTGCCCCGCGACCCGCCACCCACGTTTCCAAGCAATCGACGGAGGCGCGTGACCGCGCCGCGGACTCGGTCATGCGCTGGACAAGGCTCATTCGCCCGAAATGCCGTTTTTCCCCGGTTTTCCCGAGCTTTTTTGAAGCGTCGCCGCTGACGAAATCGTGTTTCGCCCGGCCCTCGACGAGCGCGCGTAAGCTCGTGCGTGGTGTCACGAGGCGGCCCGTACGCGAAGACCACCGCCGAGGAACCACGCTTCCATCGAATCGGTTGAAGCGTTCGTGTTCATGGTCGTACCGACGCTTCGCGCGGAAGGTGCCACGTTGTGGCGTTATCGATTGGGGATCGTCCGGCGTGACGCGGCGGACATGCACGGATGGTGTCGTGGAAGCGGTCTTCAACGCCATCGCGGTAAGATTTCCTTTGACAGAATGCAGCAAGCGTGTAGGATTTTGTCAAGAAAGGAGGTGACGCTAATGGCAAAGAAACGCAAGGCTGCCAAGAAGAAGACAGCCAAGAAGAAGAAGAGAGCCAAGAAGACCGCGACGAGATGCTGATGTGATGCACGGCCCGACGACGCGACGACGACAACTCTAAATCCGACTTTCGCCACGGCGGTCGGTTAAGTTGAGCGCGAACGTCGCTTGGGTACGGCATGGTCTGGCGGGGCGGAAGGCGTTGCTCGCCACGGCGGCGCCTTTCGCCCCCGTTCTTTTCCGGCGCCCCGGACCTCCCCGCAAGGTTGTGAGTTCCGGCGACTTCGTGCAAAATCGGCCCCGTCGTAAGGCAAACGGAATGAGACCGACGCGGAGGCCGCAAGCACGACGAAACGGAACCGCCGAGCGTCGGCACCAGGCTTCGCAGCGTGCCTTCGCGGTTAAATACAAGTACCACAAGAGGTTATGGCCTTACCTGTCGTCGCGATTGTCGGTCGTCCCAACGTGGGTAAGAGCAGCCTCTTCAACACCCTCGTCGGCCGCCGCACGAGCATCGTCGAACCCACGCCCGGCGTGACCCGTGACCGCGTCACGGCCATCTGCGACTTCGACGAGACCTACTTCGAACTGGTGGACACCGGCGGACACGGCGTCGTGGATCGCGACGACCTGAGCGAACACGTCGAGTGTCAGATTCGATACGCGATCGCGCAGGCCGATCTGATCCTTTTCGTGGTCGATGCCCGAGAAGGATTGACCCCGCTCGATCGCAACACGGCTGAGCTTTTGCGCCGCCGCGCGGAACACGTTCGCCTCGTCGCCAATAAAGTTGACGAGCCGCACCTTGCGGCCTCCATCGGCGAGTTCGCACGCTTGGGCTTCGGCGATCCGTTGCCGGTCAGCGCCGTGAACGGCAGCGGCAAATGGGCGCTACTCGACCTCGTCCGCGAACGGCTCGCCGGGCTGTCCCACGAACGCCCCGCGGCCCCGGTGATGAGAATCGCCCTGGTAGGTAAGCGCAACTCCGGCAAAAGCACGTTCATCAACGCCCTTGCGGGGGAACCCCGCGTGATCGTCAGCGAGATTCCCGGCACCACCCGCGACAGCATCGACGTTCGTTTCGAGAAGGACGGACGGACCCTGATCGCCATTGACACCGCCGGAGTCCGCAAGAAGAACAAGGTCGCGGACGACATCGAGTTCTACGCACATTCCCGGGCCCTCGACTCCATCCGCCGGGCCGACGTGGTGTTGATGCTCATCGACGCGACCGAGCCGGTCGGCCAGGTCGACAAACGTCTGGCCCACACCATCGCCGACGAGTTCAAGCCCTGCATCCTGGTCATCAACAAGTGGGACCTCGCCAAGGAACGAGCCTCCACCGAGCAATTCGGGGAGTATCTCACCAAGGTCCTCCCCGAACTGGACTACGCTCCGGTGGCCTTTACGTCCGCAGTCGCGAACCGCAACATCGACTCGACCATCGACCTCGCCGCGGCCTTGTTCAAGCAAGCCCAGACCCGGATCGGGACCGGACCGCTCAACCAGGCCCTGCGGGACGCCGTCGACGCCCACGCCCCCCCCTCCAAGGGTGGTAAGAAACAGGCCAAGTTTTTCTACGCGACTCAGATCACCTCCCAGCCCCCGACCATCGTGATTTTTGTCAACGACCCCGGCCGGGTGACCGTGAACTATGAACGGTACTTGTTGAACCAGTTCCACGAGCGGTTGCCCTTTGAGGAGGTTCCGATACGATTGATCTTCCGGCCGCGGCGTGCACGCACGCCAGCGGCGTGAGCCGGCGAGGGTCCGACCGTGAGCATCGAACTTCACTGCCCGCAATGCGAGAAGCTGATCCGCGCTCCGGACAACGCCGGGGGCAAGCACGGGAAGTGCCCCTACTGCGCGGCCGAGGTCTACATCCCCACGCCGGTCGATGACAGCGATTTAATCGCCCTGGCGCCGGTCGATGAGGAGGAAGAACGCCGCGCCGCGAAGGAGCGCGAAGAGGCCCTTCGCTATACCACGACGATGGACAAAGACGCGGACCTCAAAGTTGCTCCCGACGACGACGGCCCGCCGCGCGGCGTTGGACGCCGCCCTGAATCGGCCCCCGGCGACGTCGTTGATATCGGCGACCACGTCGAACGCTTCGTGCTGGCCATGCGCGATTCAAGACTCGATGAAGCCGATCGGGTCGCGCGCAAATTAAAGCGCCTCGGCCCTCGCGCCCGCGACTACGTCGAAGGTCTGCTCCTCGACCCCACCCCACCGCCCATCCCCGGCGTACCCAAGCCGCTCGTGCAAGGGTTCCTCAAGGCGTTATTGGAACGGCTGGGCTGACACGCGACCACTACGGTAGAATGTGTGCCACTGCTGTGTCAGCAGTGGCGTTCCGGAGATCATCCCACTGCTCAGAGAGCAGTGGCACACTGTGTCGATCCGGTTCGACAGAAACTCATCTCTACCGTGCGTCAAGTTGCGGATCGTAAATGTACACCCGTCGAAGTGTCTGTTCCGGGACCGCGCCGGCGATGGTCAAGATGGCAAACAGGGGATTGTCGCGGTCGGTGGAGGCAGCGGCGATCTTGCCGATGGTCATGGCCGCGGGGAGAACGTCGCTTTGCGGATCGGAGAGGACGGTGTCGCCCACCTGAATGACGCCGGTCTCCACGTCTTTGCGCTCCACGTCGCGGATCTCCATTCGACCGGTGCCCCGGCCCGTCAGCCAGAAATAACGGTCGAGGAGCGTGAAGCGATCGCCGGTCCACCGCCCGATGCGGACCTTCATCTGTACGCTGACATCGCTGAGCAACTTGACGCGCGAAGTGTGCGTACCGGTCTGCTCGATCACGCCGAGGAAGACCTCGCCGAGCAGAATGGCCAGCCCGCTGCGTAGGTCGGCGTCGTCGCCGCAATCCACCGTGAAGACCTGGGACGCCACGGCCGCACCGTCCTGGACGCCTTGCACGCTCCCCGCGTTGAGCAGCCGCGAAGATCGCCACGGGAGAATATCCTCCGCAATGACCCTGGCCGGTATCAATCGACCGGACGCCCCGATCCGTCGCCCGGCGACCTCCCACAAACGAGTCGCGGTGAGAACGCGCACGTCGCCTTCCAGCTCCGCGACCCGTGCAGCCAGCGCCGCGGCCTGGTGTTCGACGGCGGCTTTCTCCCGCGAGAGAGCGTCATAGGTCTCACCCGGCACCGCGGCAGGTCGGCCCTCGCCCAAATGCGAAACGGCGTCCGCCGCGATCGTGGCCGCGTCTTGAAAGGGTACGATGAGTTGAACCAGACTGATGAGTCCCCCGGTCCATCGCTGGGGAAAGAAGATCGCCGCCACGCACGCGACGATCAACAACGCGACCAGCACCCTCTTGGATCGGGCGATCGACTTGCGGCGATAGGTGGACAACGAACAAGCCCAAAGAAATTACGAATTACTAATTACGAATTACAAAACGCCGATACGTCAGGCTCCGACACTCGCTTCCCCTTTCGTAATTCGTAATTTGTAATTCGTAATTCGGTTAGTAGTCGTCCGCGTCGGACTCCATGGTGTCCTTCCACGCGGAGAGGTTTTCGAGGTAGACGCTGGTTCCGCGGGCGACGCAGCAGAGGGGATCATCGACGAGCTTCACGGTCAGGCCCGTGGCCGATGCCACGATCCGGTCCAACCCTCGCAGAAGGGCGCCGCCGCCGGCGAGGTGAATGCCGTTCTCGATCAGATCGGCGGCCAACTCCGGCTCGGCCGCTTCCAGCGTCCGCATGATGCAGGCCACGATCTGTCCGATCGGCTCGCTCAACGCCTCGCGGATTTCCAGGCTCGTGACCGTCACCTGCCGCGGCAGCCCGCACACCACGTCCCGCCCGCGGACGTCCTTGCTCATCTCCTGCTCCAACTCCGTGCTCGAGCCCAGCTCGATCTTGATCTGCTCGGCCGTCTGCAGGCCGATCATCAGGTCGTGCTTGCGACGCATGTAGGAGACGATGGCCGCGTCCATCTCATCCCCCGCCACGCGGATACTCTGCACGACGGCGATGTCGGCGAGGGACATGATCGCCACCTCGGTGGTTCCGCCGCCGATGTCCACGATCATCGACGCCGTCGCCTCGCCGATGGGCAGGCCCGCGCCGATCCCCGCCGCCATCGGCTCCTCGACCAGATACACCCGCCTCGCCCCGGCCCGCTCCGCCGAGTTGTATACCGCTCGTTTTTCGACCGCGGTGATGCCCGAAGGCACGGCGATGACCACTCGCGGCTTCACCAGACGCCGCCGGCCGTGGACCTTGCGGATGAAGTAACCGAGCATGGCCTCAGTGATGTCGAAGTCGGCGATCACGCCGTCCTTGAGCGGTCGAATGGCCTGGATCGACCCCGGCGTCCGGCCGAGCATTTCCTTGGCCACCTGCCCGACGGCGTTGCCATCGCGAAGAACCTGGTTCGTGCCTCTGCGCACGGCGACGACGGAAGGCTCATTGAGGACGATCCCCTCGCCCTTGACGCACACCAGCGTGTTGCAGGTGCCCAGGTCGATCCCCATGTCGATGCTGAACATGCCGAGCAGCGAGTCGAAAATCATTTGAGCAGTCCCAAGGTCATCACCGCGCGGAACGCTGCGCGTCTCCGCCTCGTTACAACTGACTCAGGGCGCGACAGCGCGCGAAAACCGTCATGGGTGGGTCCACGCGGGCGCGTACGAAGAAGAGGCCCCGCCCCTCCCAGTCACAAACCATCGGCTAGTGCTCCGTCAATAGACAAATGAGGGGTGGCATGGCCAAGCGCAGCGCCGCCATGCCGGCGCCCGGCTGGGCCGGGCTTGGGCATGCCACTCCATACCCATCATTTCATCCCTGACGGAGCGCTAGGCCCCGGTAAACGGGTTCCACGAGCCGAACAACTGCTGGCAGCGCACCGCAAGGTACACCGTCGCCCCGACCACCAACAACGAGGCAATCATCAGCAGAATCGTGTAGACGTCATTCTCCGCTTGAGCCCCTGCGGGACGTTCGCCCATGTTCATTGACTCCGGTCGTCCGCCGCGATCACCGCGCGTCCTTCACCTCGTCACCCGGCAACGGTGCGACGGTCTGTCTCACCATCTTCCCGGCCGCCTTGTTCGGGGTCGCCGAGTTGATCTTGAGGTCGCCGACGTATTGATTGCCCCGGTAAATCACGAAGGTCATGCCCTTGTCCACGCCATCGGCGGAACCGACGCTGATCGTGACGATGTTTCCCGACACGTCCAGCACCTTACCAAGAATGGAGCTCGGGGCGACCGGAGACATGGCGGTGACGTTAGACATAGCCACGGGCGCCTCCAGGACCGCAGCCCCCGCTGGGCGACCCGCGTCGCGGGCGAGCTTCTCGTTCTCTGTCTTCAGAATGTTGAGTTGCTGCTCGTACTGACGTTTTTGTTCCAACATCACGGCGATTTTCCCGGTTTGTTCGTTGACGCGATCGTTCAGGTCGATGTTCCGCCGTTCCAATTCGATGTTGCGTTTCTCGATCTCATCGCGCTGTTTGCGATACTCGGCCCGCCCCGCGTCAGCGATTGTAAGTTGCGCCAGCAGCCCACGGTTCATGGCCTCGGAGCTGCTCTTCTCCGACTCCGCCTTGGCGAGATCGGAGCGCAGCTTGGCCAATTCAGTGCCACTCCCTTTGAGCTGCGTCTCCAACTCCCCGATCTTCTCGAGATGACTCTTGATGCTGTCTCGCACCGTGGCCAACTCGGCCGCGCTCGCCGCGATCTGGTTGCGCAGGTTGGTGTCCGCCACCCGCGCGTGCTCCTCGTATTTCACGGCCGTGTCCCGCCAGTCGGTGGACTGGGCCACGATGGACACGGTCATCGTCGTGAACGCGATACTGAACACGACGAGCACCACGATGAAGACCTTGGTCAGCGTGCTCAAAGAAGTTCTCCCTCATGCGACCGCCGCTCGGCAGCCCAGGTTCAACGACGGACGACAGCACCCTCCCGCGGGTATCCAGGATCAGGCGACGGCGCCGCACTCCTCCGGGTTGTTTGCGCCGCCGTTGCAGGGGCGCGGTAGCCTTCCGCGCGGGGGACGGCGCCCCGAGCGCACATCCCGCCCCCGCGGGGCGAACGTGATCCTATACCCTGGGTTGTGGATTCTTTCAACCCCCGCCGGGAGCCCCGGAAAGTTTCGGCCCTACAGAGCGGTCGAATCGCCCGTCTTTCGCGTGGGGTGGCATCAGCAGGCGCCGGCCTGCCCTGGAGGAGGACTATACGCTCGATTGGCCCGCGGGGGCAACCTTTCCCGGAACGCCGGAACCCATACCACCCTGCGGGGGCTACGGCGGCGTTTGGGTGTCGCGTTCCGCCGAGACCCTAGCCCCAATACGGTTCACTTAAGGCGCATAAAACAAGCCCCACAAAGACGATAGAGATTCGGATGGAGCCGAAATCGTTCTATCGCAAAGGAGGCTTGAACCCTGTCGAGTCCTGTCCTGAGCCTTGCCCTGAGCCTCGAAGGGCGCGAAGGAATGGCTAAACCGTACAAGCGGCAAGGAAGGGGAATCACCCCGTGGCGCCGGACTGGGCCGTCTTGTGGCGTTCCATGCGGCGGGCGATCCACAACCCTGCCTCGAAGAGGACGTACATCGGAACAGCAAGCAGCATCTGGTTGAGAATGTCGGCGGTGGGCGTCATCACCGCCGAAGCGACGGCCGTTCCTAGAACGATGTAGCGGCGTCCCTGGGCCATCGTGGCCGTGGAAACCAACCCCGTCCAGGCCAGGAAACAAACCACGATCGGCGTCTCAAAGGCGATTCCAAACGCCAGCGAGAGCAGCAAAACAAAAGAGATGTATTGATCCACGGCAAACTGGCTCTGCATGGCTGGGGAGGTTGGGGCGGATTCGAAGGGGATCGACCAAACCCCCTCATTCGTTTTCAGCATCAGTCGGCGCGTCGCGGCGTTGACCCAAGGCTCCCCGGGTTTTGCATCCGCCGGGTCTTCGCGGCGGACGGGCAGTTGCATATAGGCCGACGTGCCTGTCGTCTCCGCGGATAAGGTCCGCTCGGGCAGCAAGACACGCTGAAGGGCGGAGGGTGAAAGATCGGCGACGCGGAACGCCCTATTAAACGTGATGAAAAACTGGAGCACGAGCGGTAGGACGAGGTAATACAAGAACAACACGCCGACGGCGAAAAGCCCGGACGACGACCACACGAGCGATTTCACGAAGCGTCGCTCGCGGAAGTACAGCCCCGCGGCTACGAAATGCCACATCTGGTGAAGGATCCAGGGCATGGCCAGGATCAAGGCGGAAAGCGCGCTCACCTTCAGATAGGCGGTGAACGCGTCCGTGGGGGCCAACACTTGTAGGTTCGGCTGCAAGCCATTGGCAAATTGCACCGTCCACAGGGGACGGAAAATGATCTGGAGAATCTCCCGTCCAAAGCTCAGCGTAAGCACGCCCGCGAGTGCGACCCCGATCAGGACCCGGACCAGGCAGCGACGCAACTCGTCCAGATGATCTCCGAATGACATCCGTGTCGCTTGGATAGGGTCGTCGTGGCCGATCGCGTCGCTAAAGTGGGGTTGCGTGGTGTCGTCGGCCATCGGGTCGGATTGTAGCCCAAGGCGAACGAGGCGAGAACAGCTTGCTTCAGCGCGGAGACTCGCGGTTGGGATCGGCGGTGCAGAATCGTGCGCGGCGGTGTTGAGGTCTGCCCGTTGGCCCTGTGCGGCGCGGGACAAGATCGAGCATCAGAGAGAACAACGCTCCCGCCGCCATTATCAGCACCTCGGGCGATCCGCAGTCCCGTGTTCGTACGGCGGCCGGGTTGGTCTGATCGGGCAGGAGCGGTCGGATCGGCTCCAGGATCACCGGATCCGCTGGGGCATTCGGCGGCGCCGTCGAGGTGTCTCCACTTTCGGATGCTGTCGGTGCGCCGATCACCTGTTGCGGCCCGGCCAACGCCGCAGCCACCGTGATCCAAAGCCCCCACGCTATCCATCCACGCATCATGGCCTCACCGTTCACGTCGCGAGTTGCGATTCAACGCGGTCCTGGGCGTCGTGTGTGGATTCTATTCCCGCCGCCCGGGGGAGTCGAGCGGTTTGGAACGGTCGGGCACGATTCACGGAATCGCCAAGTGCTTGCTTGGCAGCGGCGCTACGACGATCCTATCGGACGGCTTAGGCGTCGGTGGGCCGGCGAGCGCGGGTCGATGCATGAAATCTTGGTTACCGGTCTGCTGATTCTTTGCTGCCTGATGGGCGTGGCGATGACGGCCATCCGGCTGCCCGGCACGTGGCTGATCGCCGCGACCGCACTCGGACACGCGTGGAGCAACGGTTGGGCTCGCTCCGGCGTCACTCTCGTAGCCGTTCTCATCGGCGTCGCCCTGTTCGGCGAGGCTCTGGAGATTCTGGCGTCGGTGGTCACGGCACGGCGGGCCGGCGCCTCCGGCAAAGCGGCCTGGGGCGGAATGCTCGGCGGGATTCTCGGCATGATCTTCCTGTCGTTCCTCGTTCCGGTTCCGATCGTGGGGTCGATGATGGGGGCCGTCGTTGGTTGCTTCGCCGGAGCGACGTTGGTCGAATTGGTCGTCCGCAGACACGTAACCCACGGGACCAAAGTCGGCGTCTTCGCGGCCCTGGGGTTCGTGCTCGGCGCGGCGGCCAAGGTCGTCGTTGCCCTGGTGATGTCAGGAATCCTGCTTCACGCAGCGATGGGGACTGCGCCGCACGCATGACGGCGCCGCCGAAGACTTGGACGCTGCAACGGCCGCGGATACACTGCGCGCCGCGTGGAACGAGGAGACGCCGCGTTGGTCGACAAAGACAAAGCGAAAGGCACGGTTCCGCGGCGGTTAAAGGGCTTTCGCGACGTGACCGCCGGCGACGTTCTGGCCCGCGATCGGATGATCGCCGCCATCCGCCAGGTCTACGAACGCTACGGGTACGTCCCCCTCGAAACGCCGGCGTTGGAATATGTGGACTGCCTCGGCAAGTTTCTGCCCGAGTCCGACCGTCCCGACGGCGGCATCTTCGCCTTTCGCGATGAGGACGACGAGTGGGTCGCGTTGCGCTACGACCTGACGGCGCCTCTGTCGCGTTTCGTGGCCATGAATCCTGAGCTTCCCAAACCCTTCCGCCGCTACCAGATCGGGCCGGTCTGGCGGATGGAGAAACCCGGACCGGGGCGCTTCCGGGAGTTTTATCAGTGCGATTTCGACTCCGTGGGGACGGCCTCCATGCTGGCTGACGCGGAATGCTGCATGGTCATGTGTGACACGATGACGACACTGGGCGTGGCGACCGGAGATTTCGTGGTGCGGATCAACGATCGCAAGGTCCTCAACGGGGTCATGGAATCCATGGCCGGCGGTGATCCGCTTCCGCCCGACACCGCTCAAAACGTTCTCCGTTGCATTGACAAATTGGACCGCGTGGGACTCGAGGGCGTGAAGGCGTTGCTCGGCGGCGGACGAAAGGATGAATCCGGCGACTTCACCAAGGGCGTCGGCCTGCCTTCCGCGCAGATCGACGTCGTCCTGGCCTATCTGGGAATCCAAGCCGCGACGCGGGCCAAGGTCTGTGATGAACTCGACCGCCTCGTCGGCCAAAGCCCGATCGGTCGGGAGGGCGTCGATGAACTCCGGCAGATCGACGCGGCGCTCACCGGCGCAGGCTATAGCGACGCCCGCGTGGTGATCGATCCGACCGTCGTCCGCGGACTCGCCTATTACACCGGACCGGTGTTTGAGGGCGTGCTCACATTGACTGACGACACGGTGGATGAATACGGCGTCGAACGACAATTCGGCAGCGTCTTCGGCGGCGGGCGGTATGACGATCTCGTCGAGCGGTTCACCGGCCGGAAGGTGCCCGCCGTCGGTTCGTCCCTCGGCGTCGACCGACTGCTCGCCGCCCTCAAGACGCTCGGCAAAGTCGATGCCCCATCGGCGACGGCGATGGTCCTCGTCACCCGCCTCGATAAGAACCTCACGCCGGATTACCAGGCGATCGCCGCCGAATTGCGCAGCGCCGGGATCAACACCGAGCTGTACGTCGGCACGCAGGGCATCGGAAAGCAATTCAAGTACGCCGGCGACTCGGGCAAAATCGTCGCCGTCGTCGTCGGAGAGGACGAGTTGAAGGCCGACACGGTCTCGATCAAGGACCTGCGTCTGGGCGAGGAACTGTCGAAGGAAGTCGGCGCCGACCGCAAGAAGTGGCTCGAACAACAACCGGCGCAGTTCTCCGTCTCGCGCTCTCAACTCACCGAGGCGGTCAAGAAAGTCCTCACACGCTATGCAGAATGACGAATTGCGAATTACGAATTACGAATTACGAAAACCGGGCAACGGATTCCCGGAACGTTTCGCTTGCACGGCGCTTTCTTTTTCGTAATTCGTAATTTGTAATTCGTAATTGGAGTGATTCATGCGTGTCGCTTTCCTAGCTTCGGGTGCATTTGCCCAACCGACGTTACGCTGGCTGGCGCAGAGTCAGCATGAGGTCGCCCTAGTCGTGACCCAGCCGGCGAAAGGCAGCGGGCGGGGACGACACGTCACGCGAACGCCGGTCCGGGCCCTCGCCGACGAATTGGGCTTGGAGACGCTCGAGGCCGAGAACGTCAACGCCCCGGACGTGATCGGCAGGCTTCGCTCCCTTGAGGCCCATGTGGGTCTCGTGATCGCCTTCGGGCAGAAACTCGGGCCGGAGTTGTTGGGGATGATGCCCGGCGGGTGCATCAACCTCCACGCCTCGCTGTTGCCGAAATACCGTGGGGCCGCCCCGATCAACTGGGCCGTCGTCCGCGGCGACGAGAAAACCGGCTGCACCGTCTTTCGCATCACCGAGCGCATGGACGCCGGGCCGATCCTGGTCAGCCGCTGGACGGAGATCAAACCGGAAGAAACCGCCGGGGAGCTGCACGACCGACTGGCCGGCATCGGCGTCGATGCGATGAAGGCGGCGGTCGAGTTGTTCGAGGGCGCGGACGTCCCCGCGGGAACGCCGCAGGACGAACGCGAGACAACGTCCGCGCCGAAGCTGTCCAAGACGGACGGCGTCGTCGATTTCGATCGCCCGGCCTCGGATGTAGCTCATCACATCTGCGGGATGACCCCCTGGCCCGGCGCAAGCGCGAGGTTCGAAGCGAGCGACGACCGATGGGAAAACGTCACTTTCCTTCGCGCCCGTCGAGCGCAAGACCCCTATGCCCCCGCCGATCCGCCGGGAACGGTCGACGCCCGTCGCTACGTAGCCGCACGGGACGGCTTCGTCGAAATCCTGGAGATCAAGCCCTCCTCAGGCCGCTCCATGACCTGGCAGGACTACGTCAACGGCCGCCACGTCTCCCCCGGCGACCGGTTCACAGAGCCATAATTGCGCTCCGAACCCGGAGCGCCAGCGACGGTCCCATGCCGTACGGCGAGTTTCACCCGCCATCGGCGCGGGGCAACGAGTCCTGGCGGGCCGATCCGGCCCTGCCCCACCCTACTTGCGGCGGGCGGTGCCGGTGGTGTAGGGGGAGAAGTCCTTGCCGCCGGGCGGGGCCATTTCAAAGGAGATGCGAACCGACGCATCCGGTTGTTTCGTATAGATCAGTCGAAACCGCGGCGTGGACGGGGTCGGATCGCTCAGGAAGGTGAGCGTTTGGCCGTCGTCGGACGGCGTGGCGGCGTAGTGGATCACGTGGCCCTCATTGTCGAAGTAGACGGCGCTGGTGCGCTTTTGTTGATCGTCCTTGTACACGACCATGAGGTCCTCGTGGCTGAAGGCCGGACGCGCGTTGGCGGCGGGATAATCGGCCCGGTTCTTTCGCACCAGGACTTTCCCGTCCAGTTCCCGCGTAAACGAAAAACCCCCACCGGCGCCCTCGCCGGGTTTCCTGCCGCCCTCCGCGACCCAGTCCCCGATCACAAACCCCACGCCGTCCAGGGGTCGTCGCCGCCCGATGGTTTGTCTCCCGCAGAGAGGAAAAACATCGCGGCCAAGCCAAGCGGCATCAGCAGCTTCGAGGTCATGGGTTAGTCCTTCCTTTCGGTAGTAGAGTTTGTCCGACAGGCACCGAGACGTCGCCCGGGGGTACGCCGACTCGTCTGCAATCGTCTGCTTTCCTGAGAGTTACCGCTTCACCGCGACCGGCCCATCGCGCCCAGGATCATCGGCAGAGGCTTCAGTTCCCGGCGGAGCGGATCGAGCGAAAAGCCAAGGGCTTCCAAAGTGAGCGCCCCGAGCAGCAAGCTGTCGCCGCTTTCGCCGAAGATCACATCAGCGCCCCCGACTCGGTCGCCGTACCGAAACAACGCGATGCCCTTTTTGCGAACGATTTTGCTCCCGTCCGCGAGCCGGAACGTCTCCTCAACCAACGGACGGATACCGAGATTCTCAAGAACGGGTGTGGGCACGACGGAGTACACCGCGCCCGAGTCGATCAGAAACTCGAGCTTCTCGGTCACCTCCGGCTTGGCCGGGTTGCCGACTTCGATCTCAAGTACGGTCAAGCCCATACACGGCTCCGAACCAACCGCTCACGACCTTCCCAAGCATTATACCGTAAACCGGGCCGCAATCCTACGTGCTTGGCTGACCCGGTCTCGGCGCAACGTCAAGACCTACCGCGAAGGGAACGCCAATCGACGTCTTCGACCTTCTGGGCGATCGGTTCACAGAGCCATTATTGCGATCCAAACCCTGAGGGCGGGCGACGGCCCAGGACCGTCGCAACCGGCTCTCGGGCGTTACGCTTTCTCGGTATCATATGAAAGGTATCTTGGTCCAACGCATTGAGGGTGATATTATGCCGATCGGCTTCATTGACTCAGCGACGATTACAGGCGCAGTTCTTACCTTGCACGTGGGGCGGTGCCGGACGTGGACACCTTGGGAGCAATGGTTGCCAACGTAAGCCCTTCTCGCCCCGCCGCGGGCGCGTGCAGCAGCACGCAGTTCGTGCGACTGGGGTCGCCGCCGCGCGGATCGTCCGATCCATTGCCCATGAGCATGGAAGAGGCTCGAGCGCGAGGTTGGGAGGAACTCGACGTTGTGTTCGTCACCGGCGACGCGTACGTCGATCACCCTAGTTTTGCCATGGCCATCCTCGGCCGGGTGCTCGAAGCGAGCGGCTTCCGTGTCGGGATCGTGGCACAACCGGACTGGCATTCATGCGACGCCTGGAAGATGTTCGGGCGGCCTAAGTTGTTCTTCGCCATCAGCGCGGGGAACATGGATTCGATGATTAACCACTACACCGCGAACCGCAAAGTACGCAATGACGACGCGTACTCGCCGGGCGGGCGCATCGGACTTCGCCCGGATCGAGCGACCCTCGCCTACTGTCAGCGAGCGCGGGAGGCGTACAAGGGTGTGCCTGTCATTGCGGGCGGTGTGGAGGCGAGTCTGCGGCGTCTGGCGCACTATGACTACTGGAGCGATACGGTTCGGCGGTCCATTCTTCTCGATTCCAAGGCGGATTTAATTGTCTATGGAATGGGCGAGTCATCCATCGTCGAGATCGCCAGGCGACTTCAGGCCGGTCAGACGGTGAAAGACTTGCGCGACATGCGCGGGATCGCCTATGCCCTCGGCGCGGCTGAAGCGCAGGCAATCCGAACCCGGAGCGCAAGCGACGGGCCCTTTGTCGCACTGCCGTCTTGCGAAGAAGTGAAGGCCGACAAATCCAAGTTCGCCGAGGCGACTCGCCGCATTCACCTCGAAACCAATCCCTACAATGCCAAAACCCTCATGCAGTGGCACGATCGTCAGGTCGTCGTCTGCAACCCGCCGCCGCTGCCCGAATCCCAGCAGAGCATGGATTTCTTTTTCGATTTACCCTACACCCGCAAGCCACACCCTAGTTACAAGGAACCGATCGCGGCCTATCAGATCGTCAAGGATTCCGTGGTCATCATGCGCGGGTGCTTTGGCGGATGTACCTACTGCTCCATCACGACTCATCAGGGTCGGATCATTCAGTCGCGGAGCAAGGAGTCCATTGTCCGCGAGGTGCGCCAACTGGGATCGACCCAAGACTCCAAAGGCATCGTCAGTGACCTCGGCGGGCCGACGGCGAATATGTATGCAATGCGCTGTGTCCGGCCGGGAATCGAGGCGATCTGCCGCCGACTGTCCTGTGTATATCCCAAAATATGCCCACTGTTGGGTACAGACCACGGCCCGCTCATTCAGGTCATGCGCGAAGCGCGAGAACAAAAAGGCATTCGTAGGGTCTTCGTCGCCAGCGGCGTGCGGATGGATTTAGCGCGACTATCCCCGGAATACATGAGGGAATTGACAGCCCACCACGTCGGCGGGCATCTGAAGGTCGCCCAGGAGCATACGGACGCGGGCACGCTAGGGGTGATGAAACGCCCGGCGTCGGCGACATTCCAGGACTTCGATCGACAGTTCAGACAAGAGTCCAAGAAAGCGGGCAAGGAACAATACCTGGTTCCCTATTTCATCTCCGCGCATCCCGGCTCCGACGTGAAGGCCATGATTGATCTCGCCCTTTTCTTGAAGAACAACGGGTACAAACCGGAACAGGTGCAGGACTTTATCCCCGCCCCGTTCGACATCGCGGCCTGCATGTACCACACCGGACTGGACCCGATGACCATGAAGCCGGTCTATGTGGCCAAAGGATTGCGCGACCGCAAGGTGCAACGAGCATTGATGCAGTTCTTCAAACCGGAAAACTACTTCACGGTTCGCCGGTCTTTAGTCGAGGCCGGGAGGGCGGACCTAATCGGCGACGGCTGCGACTGCTTGATTCCCCCAACACCTCCCCAGGCCGCCATTGAGGCGCGCCGGCGGCGGGCAAAACTCGGACCAACGGAGGGCGACTACGTTCACTCCCGCGGGCGAATGCCCACTGTGGGTTACCGCCCGCATCGGGAGTCGGCGAGACGTCGTCATCGCCCACAGAGCAAACAGTAGAAACCGAACTGCTTGAGATTCGAGGCGCTGAGGCGGACGCTCTCCCGTAGAGAGGAATCACACCTTTAATGCGTTTCCGCGTCGGTGAGGATGAACTTGATTTCGGCCTCGGCGACGAGGTCGCCGGCGACGCGGGCACGGCCCTTGACGTGGCCGGTGTTGGAGCGGACGCGGATGGCCTCGGCCTCCAGGATCAGTTGATCGCCGGGGCGGACGGCGCGGCGGAACTTCACCTTGTCCAGACTGAGCAGGACCGCGACCTTGCCCTTATGCTCCAATTCCTGACTGAGCAGCACGCCGCCGATCTGAGCGAGAGCTTCGATGATGAGCACGCCGGGCATGATGGGATCGCCGGGGTAGTGGCCTTGGAAGAAGGCCTCGTTGATGGTTACGTTCTTGAGACCCACCACCCGCCGCGAGCCTTCGATCTCGATGATGCGGTCGATCATCAGGAACGGGTAGCGGTGCGGTAAGATGCGCTGCACGTGATGAATGTCGATCACCGGGGCCTGATGCAGAAACGCCTCACGCTCGCGCACCTCGTGTTGTTCGCGCAGGGCGCGGACCAGGGCGTGGTTGAGGGAATGGCCGCTTTTGCGAGCGTAGAGCCGTCCGACGATGGGCCGACCGAACAAGGCCAGATCGCCGAGGAGATCGAGAATCTTGTGCCGGACGCACTCATCGGGGAACCGCAAGGAGTTGTCGATCGGTCCGCTGTCGCCGAATACGAGAATGTCCTGATAGGAAAGGTGTCCGCCAAGGCCGGCGGCCCGAAGATCGGCGGCCTCGCGTTCGAGCACGAACGTCCGCGCCGGGGCGATATTGGCCTCGAAACTCTCCGGCGTCAACGCCACGCGGTACATCTGCCGCCCGATGGGTCCGGTGGGACCGTAGTCGAGATCGTAGGCGATTTCCAGGATTTCCGACGACGGGTCGAGCGGCGGCAGGGCGACCAATTCGCAGTCGCCCTCGACGACGCGAATCACGTCCTGCACGACGTACGGCTCTAGGATCGCTTCCTGTTCGCAGATGCCCGCGGATCGCAGTTGTTCCACGAACGGCTGGCAGCTTCCGTCGAGGCCGGGTAACTCGTCGGCGTTGAGTTCGATTTGCAGGTTATCGACGTTCAGCCCGGCGCAGGCGCTGAGGCAGTGCTCGACGGTCTCGATCGCCACCGTCCCGTTGCGAAGCGACGTTCGCCGCGAGCGTTTGGATACGTTTTCTACGAGCGCGGCGACAGAGATGGGCGGCGATTGATCGGTTCGCACGAACCAGATGCCGGTGTTGGGCGCCCCCGGCCGAACGCGCATGGCCACGGGCTCGCCGGTGAACAGCCCCCGCCCTTCCAGCTCCACGTCACGGGTGATGGTGTGTTGACGCCTCAAGCTGCTCCACCCGATGGATAAGGTCCTTGAGCTGCTCGGCGAGCCTGGGCAATCGCCGGACGAGGGCCCGCTCGCGCAGCTCCTCGCGATGGTCGCGCGCCGGAAAACCCGAGACCGTCAGCCCGTCGGGAATGTCCTTTTCCACGACCGCAAGGCTGGCCACCGTCACTCGCTCGCCGACCGCGACGTTGTCCAGCGAAGCCGCCCGGCCGCCGAAGACGCAGTAATCGCCGATCCGGACGCTCCCGGCGATGCCGCTCTGGCCCGCCAGGACGCAGTGCCTCCCGATACGTACATTATGCGCCACCTGGACCTGATTATCAATTTTCGTCCCCGCCCCGACCACCGTATACCCGAACTTCGAGCGATCGACGCAGGTGCAGGCCCCGATTTCAACGTCGTCCTCGAGGATCACGCCGCCGATATGCGGAATCTTGTTATGCCGACCCTCGTCAAAGTAATAACCGAATCCGTCAGCCCCGATGACCGAATTGGGGTGGATGATGACCCGATGACCCACGGCGCATCCGTCGCGGATGACCACGTTCGGCCACAAAAAACAATCGTCGCCGATGGTCGTGCCACGCCCGATAAAGACCCCCGCATGGATCACGCACCTCTCACCGATCTGAACGTCGGCGTCAATCACGACATGCGGGCCGATGGAAGGGTCGGCGCCGATCCGTGCGCTGGGATGAATGACCGCCGTCGCGTGGATGCCGGGATCGGGCCTGGAAATGGGCGTTGCAAAAGCCCCCAACAGCTTCGCTACCGACGGCTCAATCTTCTCACACAGGACCGCCGGCATCGGCGTTTCGCCGAAGTTCGTCGGAACCAGGACCGCCCCCGCGCGGCTATCCTTGAGCTTATCGGCGTACGCCTGGCGGTTGACCCACGTCGCCTGATCGGGTTCGGCTTCGGACACATCGGCCACGCCTCGAATCACGACCGACGCGTCGCCGCGAACCGTCCCACCGACGACGTCGGCAAGCTGCCCGACTGTGTACGTCCGACTCATGGCTTCTTGGGGGGCGGCGATGGGGCCGGCTCCTTCGGTTTGATCTGCGCGGACTCGATGGTGATCGCCCCGGACGCGGGAGCGCTCGCCTTGTAGCGGGCGTTGAGGCGGGTGATGACTTCGTCGGTGAGGTCCACGCTGGGGTTCCAGAACAAGACCTTTTGCAGCAGGATGTGCTGGCGAACTTGGTTCGCGGAGTCGGGCGTTTCGGCGGGCAGTTGGTCGGCGGCGAGCACAATGTCCACGCCTTTTCCCTGGGCGATCTCGCGGACCGCGGTCTGGATGTCATCGTAGATACTCCGCAAGGACTCGGCCAGACCCTTTTCCACCTTCTGTCCTTCCGACTCGACAAACCACTGCAACTCCGCTTCCATCAAGGCGATCTGCTTGCGTCGCGCACGAAACTCGTCCGTACCCGGCTTGAGTTCCTCCTGCAGCGAGCGGTTGGCCTTCTCGATCTTCTCCTTCATCGCGTCGCGCTCTTGGTTCAGCTTGCGGCGCACGGCGTCGAATTGGGCCTCGAGGTCGGCGGTCTTGGCGTACTTCTCCGACGCCCCGGCCACGTTGACCACCGCGACCTTCGTGTCTGCGTGAGCGAGTTGCGGCCCGACGGCCAAGGAGAACGCAATGACGTAGAACGACCTTCGTGTCATACCATGTCCCTCGCAATTAGGATTCGCGTCAGAACCATCGACTCCTTCAAACCAAGATCGTAACCGAACAGACCCGCGACCGTAAGGGAGCGGGCTGGCATCTACATCGGCGTGTACGATCCGGCGCTGCCGATCCCAACCGGGAGCGCGAGCGACCGGGCAAATGGCCCCGCGCTTGCGCTTGGGGTTCGGAGAACCATCGCACAAACACGCACGATCCTTTAGAAGATGCCGCCCACCAGGAAGCTAAACACCTGCTCGTCGTCGCCGTCGCCTTTGGCGACGGGCATGGCCAAGTTGAACTCCAGCGGCAGCGGGCCGAAGAGGTTGATCGTCAGCCGCACGCCCGTTCCGATGGCGGCGCGATAGGCCCCTGAACCCGCGGTGCCGGTATCCAGAAAGACGTGCCCACGCAGGTTCTCGCCGTAGAGCGGATAGCTGTATTCCGCACCCATGAGGAGCAAGTAATCGCCGCCGATGTTGTTGTGCTTGAGGCCGTCGCGCTCGCCGACGCCGCGAAACTCGAAGCCGCGGATCGAACCGGTCCCGCCGGCGTAGAAGCGCTCGAAGACCGGAGCGTCGCCGACAATGGCCCCGCCCTCCGCCCGAAGCTGCAACACCTTCTTGCGATCCAAACGGTCAACAGCCAGGGTCTTGTACCAGTTGTAGGCGGTCGTAGCCTTCCCGAAACTGTAGTCTCCGCCCAGCAACCCGACCTGTTCGTAGCTGATGCGGAGGCGGTCGCCCTTGGAGGGGATGAAACGACTGTCCGTCCGGTCGCGTACCAGTGACGCTTTCACGCCGGTAAGCAGGCTGCTCCCTTCGTCCTTGCGGATTTCCTTGGAGGTGAAGAGATTGGCATCGTCGATCCCGATCATCTCCGTGCGGAGGGCGAGTTCACCGGTCCAACCTTGCAATCGTCCTCGCTCGAACCGCTTACCGAGGCTGGTGCTCTGCCCGATCCGACTTTCCGTGTACCCGTCGCGCTTTCGCTCAAACAGATAGAGGCTCTCGTCGAAGCGCAGGGGCTTGTCGAACAGGTAGGGCTCGGTGAAGTCGATGCGGAAGCGGCTGACGTTGGTGCCCGGTTGGAGCTCGACCCGCAGGCGCTGCCCGCCGCCGAAGAAGGAACGAAGTTTGAAGAACTCGGCCCAGGTCCGAGGCCGATCGAAGATGTCGAAGTTCTGCAAATCCAGGACGATCGAACCGACCAATCCGCTGTTGCTGGTCACGCCGACCCCGAACAAGAAGTCCCCGGCCTTCTCCGCCTCCACCACGTCGATGACGGCGTCGCGCACGCCCGGCTGGTCGCCGACCGGAAGTACCCTCGCCGAACTGAAGATGCGCGTGTCCACCAGCCGCTTCTCGGCCTCTTTCGCCTCCGTCATGTTGAACAGATCGTCAGGCGGATAGAGGTTCAACGCCCGCCGCACTACCTTGTCCTTCGTCCGCGCATTCCCTCGCACCGCGACGCGACCGACGCGAAACTGCCCGCCCTCCTCGATCTCAATGGCGATCCGAACGAATCCGGGTTTCTCGGAAAACACGCGGACCGCCCGGACCTTGGCGTCGATGTAACCCAGCGAGCCGTAACGCTCCTGAATCGCCCTAACATCCGCGTCCACCTGCGGGCGCTTGACCGTCTCGCCCACCCGCGAGCCGAGCAGGCCGTTTAGCTCCTCCATGGCGATGGCCGCGTTGCCGTGGAATTGAAGGTCTTCGATTGAATACCGCGTCCCTTCCTCGACCGTAAAGACGACCGTCCAATCCTTCCCATCCTTGCTCAGTTCTTTGCGATAGGCGACCTTGGCATCGAGGAACCCCCGATCGCGATAGTGGTTCTGGACGCGGGCCACGTCGCCCTCGACTTGATCCTTGTCGAAGGCCCCGGTGCGAAAGAACCAAAATGCGGTTTTCGTCTCCAGTTCCTTGCGTAGCTCGCGGGCGGGCAGACTCGCGTTCCCCTCGAACAGAATCTTACGGATGCGGACCTGGGGGCCTTCTTGAATGGTGTAAACCAACTCACCCGCGCGCTCGACGCGATCCTGGTCATAGGTGACGACCACGTCGCCGTAACCGGCTTCTTTGTATTTGGCGATGATCGCCTCACGACCGTCGCGGACGGCGAACCAATCGACGACTTCGCCGACCTTCTGGGTGACCGAGTCCTTCAGTTGCCCCTCGCGGAACTTGCTGTTCCCCTCAAACTTGATGGATGAAACGACAGGTCGCTCATGCACCTCGAAGACCAGCCGCACGCCCGCGGGCTGCTCGTCGAGCTTGTAGTCGGCGGTTTGGAACCGACCGGTGCGGAGCAGTCGAGCGACGGCCTCGTCGAGGGCGGCCTTATCGTACCGGTCCCCGACGCGAACGCGGACGATGTCCTGAGCGAACGCCGCGGTCGTCCGATGAAGACCGGTGAACTCGACGGCGAGGATGGATCGTGCGGCCTCTTCCTGGCCCCAAAGCACGCCGGGCGCCAGCAGACCGACGCTCCAACAAACAACTTGACCGAATCGCATCGCAGGTCCGTTGCGGTTGCGTTAAGAAGTCCCGTCGATCTCCTGACCGTGCTCCGGATGGGATGAGCCGGTCCCGCGCCAACAATCGGGGGAGAATAACCGTTTGCGGTGCGGGGTCAATCCCGCCCCGCCGGGCGGGTGCACGTGGCGCGACCGGCCCGCCCCCTGACAAACCCGTCAAAGGCCCCGCCTTCTCGTCATAGGCAAGGCGGGTGGCCCACCTCCTTTGGAGGTGGGGGAGGCGATGATCGTGGGCATGTCGGTAAGCGTATATCATCGACTCCCCCAGGTCCAAAGGACCTGGGCCACCCGTCCACCCGAGCGCGTAGGGTGTGTCCCCGACGCACCTGCGAGGGGCCGGCAAACGGCCTCGAAGGCCGTAGCCGGGGCGTTGGGGGATGGTCTGGAACCCTGACGATTTTCTGAAAGAAAGGCTTGACTCGCGAACGCCGGCGTGGTAACCTACTCGCCGTTGTCGGCGGATCCGCCGGTTGAGAGAGGGGCTTGCCGACCCACCTTTTTTTGCGTCGACCTTGGGCCGGAACCAGTCGCGGGTCCCCGAGGTAATACGGGCGAGAAGTCTGCCGTGACCACGTTAGACTTGGCGGCGGTTGGCGTTTGTTTAATTCGAGGCTGCTGCACACGGTGGGGGCGGCGTCATCGGGTTGGCGCTTGAATGGAGAGGGTTCTCCCGCAAGCCAGTTTCTTTGGAGAACTCTTATCCCACGTGCGTCCTGAAGACGCGATCGAGATGCTGCCTGTGGGCAGGAGGTCTTTCATTTCCCAAAGAGGAGGATAAAGCGATGAACAGGGTGACGAGGTTTATGCGAATCGCGGCGGTGGTGCTGATCTGCGCAGTCGGCGCTCAGGCGGGCGTGACCATCGAGACGGTGCTCGTCGGCAACGCGGGCAACGCGGCGGACACACGCTACGAAACGCCCGGGTACGGCGGCGTGCAGTACGTCTACCGGATCGGCAAGTTCGAGATCACCGCCGGGCAGTACACGGAGTTTCTCAACGCCGTGGCGAAAGCTGATACTTACGGGCTCTACAACACAGCGATGGCTGATCCGTCGTCGTCATCATGGGGCTGCAACATCCAAAGGAGCGGGTCTCCGGGGAGCTACGAGTACATCGTCGGCGCCGAATGGGCAAATCGTCCGGCGAACTACATTTCCTGGGGTGACGCGGCGCGGTTTTGCAACTGGCTCCATAACAGGCAACCGACCGGAGCGCAGGACCCGAGCACGACGGAGGACGGATCATACCTTCTGAACGGCGCCACCAGCGATGCCGCGCTGCTCGCCATCGTCCGCAAGGCCGATCCCACCTACGTAATCCCGTCCGAGGATGAGTGGTACAAGGCAGCGTACCACAAGAACGACGGCACGACAGACGACTACTGGGATTGCCCGACGCGATCAGACACGGCGCCGACGCCAGAGGCACCGCCAGGTACGGACTTGACGAACGGTTCGGCGAACTACTGCATTTCGTTTGGCGTCCCGGTCGACCCCATACACGGGCGGACCGACGTGGGCGCGTACGATGCAAAGCCGTCAGACAGCGCGTACCAAACGTTCGACCAGGGTGGTAACGTCTTCGAGTGGAACGAGGCGGTCACTGGCTCGGACCGTGGTGTACGTGGCGGGTCGTTCGCACAGAACCACGCCTATTACCTGTGCGCGCCCACCCGCTTTCATTGGGAACCGACGCGCGAGGACGATACTACCGGCTTTCGCGTCGCCATCTTTGCCGACTGCAATGCGAACGACATTCCCGATGAATGCGACCTTAATTGTGGGGCGACCATCGGTATGACCGGCGGCTCATGCAGCGTCGTCTATCCCGGTTGCGGCACGAGCACTGACGAAAACGGCGATGGAGTTTTGGACGACTGTGCCCCCGACATCCCCACCGTCTCCGAATGGGGTGTAGTCGCGATGGCGGCGCTGATGCTTGCGGCCGGGGCGGTGGTCGTGTCGCGGCGGCGGGCGGTGGGGTAGGGTGATCGGAGCGGGGAGCGGGAGCGACCCGATGTCGTTGTTCTCGTTGCGCCGGGACGACACGATTTAACCCCGGTATTCGATGGGTGTGGATGTGTTTGGTCCGCTCCCTCACGGTCGCGGCTCGGATTTATCCGGTCGCTTCCGCTCCCGGCTCTGATTCATCCGGGCGGCCGGGTGGCACTGTTGGACATTGAGTGACAGTGTGTGCCACTGCTCTGAGAGCAGTGGGTTTGTTGCGGAGGAAAGACCACTGCTGAAACAGCAGTGGCACACGGCGATTTAACCCCGGTATTCGATGGGTGTGGATGTGCTTGGTCCGCTCCCTCACGGTCGCGGCTCGGATTTATCCGGTCGCTTCCGCTTCCGGCTCTGATTCATCCGGGCGGCGGGTGGCACTGTTGGACATTGAGTGACAGTGTGTGCCACTGCTCTGGGAGCAGTGGGTTTGTTGCGGAGGAAAGACCACTGCTGAAACAGCAGTGGCACACGGCGGGCCTCACGCATTCGCTCTGGCCGCCCGGCGGCGGTTTTGCTCCGTGAGAAGGCGTTTGCGGAGGCGGACGCCGTCGGGAGTACATTCCACCAGTTCGTCGTCCTCGATGAACTCCAGGGCGAGTTCCAGTGTCATCTCGCGCGGGGGTTTGAGGACGACGGTTTTGTCGGAGCTGGCGGCGCGGATGTTGGTCATTCTCTTGGCGCGGCAGACGTTTACTTCCAGGTCGTTGTCGCGATTGTGCTCGCCGACGATCTGTCCGGCGTAGACCTGCACGCCCGGCCCCACGAAGAGAACGCCCCGATCGGTGAGCCCGTCGAGGGCGTAGGCGGTCACCTGCCCGCCCTCAATGGCGACCAACACTCCGTTGGCGCGGCCGGGGATCGCGCCCCGGAGGTACTCGTACTCGTAGAAGTTGTGGTGCATAATGGCCGTGCCGTTGGTCGCGGTCATCATGCGGTTGCGAACTCCGATCAGTCCGCGGGCGGGAATGGTAAACTCCAGATGGCTATTCTCGCCCCGGGTCTCCATCGTGGTGCAGACCCCCCGACGACCACCCAGCAGCTCCATCACCGATCCGACGTGTGCCGTGGGCACGTCAATGACGCACAGCTCGATCGGCTCGGTCTTTTTCTTATTCAGCTCGCGATAGATGACCTTGGGCTTCCCCACGGCCAATTCATACCCCTCTCGGCGCATGTTCTCGATCAGTACCGAGAGATGCAGCATCCCGCGACCGGAAACGTGGAACTCCTCGGGCGTGAGGCCCGGCTCCACACGCAGGGCGACGTTCTTCTGCAATTCCTTTTCCAGCCGGTCGCGGAGGTGGCGGTTGGTGAGGAACTTGCCCGAACGCCCCGCGAAGGGTGAGTCGTTCACTCGGAAGGTCATGTGCAGCGTCGGCTCGTCGATGCGGATGATGGGCAGAGGGTTGGGATGTTCCGGATCGGCGAGGGTGTTGCCGATATCGACGGAGGAAAGGCCCACCACGGCACAGATGTCTCCGGCCTCGACGCGATCGACCCTCTTTCGCCCCAACCCGTCGAACACGAACAGCTCGCCGATCTTGTCCGTCGTCTGCGTGCCGTCGTGATGGATCACCGTGACGGGTTTTTCGACGGCCAGGGTTCCGGCGAAGACCCGCCCGATCCCGATCCGCCCGACGTAGTCGTTGTAGTCCAGAGTGGTGATGAGCATCTGCAACGGCGCATCGGGCTCGCAGATCGGCGGCGGGACGTGTTTCAGGATGGTCTCGAAAAGAGCCTGCACGTTATCCGGTCGCTCGCGGGGATCGAGCGTCGCGTAACCCTGCGTCGCAGAGGAATACACGGTGGGGAAGTCCAACGCCTCGTCATCGGCGTGCAGCTCGATGAACAGGTCGAACACCTCTTCGAGCACGTCCTTGGGCCTGGCGTCGAAACGGTCGATCTTGTTGATGACCACCACCGGACGCAGCCCGTACTCGAACGCCTTCCGCAGTACGAACCGGGTCTGCGGCATGGGGCCCTCGAAGGCGTCCACGAGCAGGAGGCACCCGTCGGCCATTTTCAACACCCGCTCGACTTCGCCGCCGAAGTCGGCGTGACCCGGCGTGTCGATGAGGTTGATCTTCACCCCTTGGTAACGGATGGCGATGTTCTTGGCCAGGATGGTGATGCCGCGCTCTTTCTCCAAGTCGTTGGAGTCGAGGATACGCTCGCCCTTGAGCTGCGATTCGCGGAACTGGCCGCACTGGCGGAGCATCTGATCCACGAGCGTGGTCTTGCCGTGATCGACGTGGGCGATGATGGCGACGTTGCGGATGTCGTTGTTGGTCACGTCGTGCTTTCTCTCTGAGGGAACTAGGCCTCAATCTTGCGGATGTCGATGGTATGAGACGCCTTGCGGTCACCATTCAATCTGATTTCGACCGTCATGGTTCCCGGTCCTGGAATCTCTATCGCCATGAAGTTCGCGATGGTGCGCAGCCGGGGACGGATCATACGGAAGTTTTGGCTGAATTCTTTGTGCTGACCGTCGGGGAAAGTGATGAGGACACTCACCTGGAAATCCCGTTCCGCGTCGCCGTCCTGGGCATTCCAATGTACAATTGCGGCGAGCCGGGGCATCACGATGGGAAAGCTTGGCGCGTGGATCTCCTCAAGGATGTGAAATACACTCACGGTGTTGGTGGTTTGGTCCACCGAAACGGATTCGGCCACGACAAAGTATTCGAGTGTGGGCATCTACGCAACCTGAAAATAGGGAGACTCAGACGCCTCACACACGACGTACTGTCCGTTCTGTGGATCGGCGGGCGTGCTCCACTGGACCGTCATTGGCATTTCCGTGCTCGGGTGGGAAAACTGCCGGATATCCGTCCCAATCCGCGTCACGCGTGAATCGAGACATTGACGAGCAACGCGCGCAGCGATCCAGAAGCGATCGCTGCGGATCCGCGCCAGATCGTTGAGATACTCATCAGCGAATTGTGTAAACCGCGACTCGAACATTACTGCGATAACTGCGAGCGCGGTCTGGTACGGGAATCGGTCGCACCCCGCACCTTCACCCAGAAGCCGGTTAACAAAGCTTCTGATTTGTTCGTCCGGAAGGCATCCCGCGTCGTATGCGTCTCTAAGTGTACGGACCTCTTTGCAACGTAGGAGCGTTTGCCGGAGTACCCGCGGCGTCGACGCGACCAACCCCGATTCAAAATCGACCGAGCTGATGCGTTCAAGAAGCTCGCTGGTCGTCATGGTCGATCCGTCCAGAATTCCAGTTCAACATCGAGAGCTTGATCGGTCCAACAATGGTGTCGGATGTGGTGTTCATCCTCGCCCGATGTTGAGTACCATTTGCTTAGCGCATAAAGGGCCTTCAGTTCTGCACGCCGTGTGATCACGGCAACATGCAGCAACGTCCCACGTCCTCGGTCACGATAAAAGACGAGGTCGCCGACAACCGCTTCATCCTCACTGATCTTGCAGTATCCGTCATCGCCGAGCACATCAGGTATCTGCGTATCATCCTCGATCGTGGTGCGGCGCGACGCAAAGACCATCCCATAACAATTGTAGGCGCCACAGGCCCACTTTCGATTGACCCACTGGGCGCCGAATCTCTTCCGTATGAGTTCGTAGAGCCTACGCTCACGGTCGCCCGGCTCGCGCTCGACGATATTCCTTATCGGTCGTCCTCGGCGCGTTTCAAGGGCGAGACTTCGATCCTCGTCGCCGATCAGCGATTCTACCTCGAACATCTCCCGCGCACCCCGTCGAGTCTGAGATTGTACTCCACCCGGACGTCATGGCAAGTCGGTGGGTCGTCGCAGCACCGCGACCAGCGCGCGCTCGTGCCGCGGAGCGGTATATCCCTCGATCCGGCCCACGGTGATGACCCCTTCGTTGGACAGTCCCGAGGCGGCCTGCTCCGGGGTCAGCACGCCGAAAGTGATCAGGTGGGTCACCGCTCCGATGAAGATCACGTCGGGCGCGGCCCGGGTGAAGGCAAGCAACCCGAGCACCGGGAGAACGACGCCGACCGTCGTCCAGGCCTCCCAACCCATGATCTCTCCCGGCTGCGTCAGCCGCCCGAACTGCCGCCCTTCGCGCGATCCACGTGCATCTTCACGATGGTTTGCACTTTCTTTCCCCCC
>JAZDHF010000171.1:0-16881 GCA_043806315.1 Planctomycetota bacterium
CGACGCAAGACTCGCTTCCGGCTGCTGGCCAAGCTCTACCGGACGGGCTTGAATACCCGTAGGGTTCCATCGAAAGGTTTCAGAAAATGTCTCCTACATCTCATCCTCCTTTCCCAAGCTTCGTGGCGCAAGGTGCATCCCCTGTTGTTCGCGCCATATGATCTGCGTCCGACCTACCTCTGCAACTGCCGTGGTCGACCATTTCGCCGGAGATTGTCCGTTCGACAGACAACGGCGCCACCATCGTGTCAATTGATGCGTACTCTTCGTTCACGTCGGCGCTCTATCGCTTGGTCCATTGATCCAGCCACCCGATCACCGTTTCATGCCACAGGATGCTGTTGGCCGGTTTCATAACCCAGTGATTTTCGTCTGGAAAATGCAGGAGTTTGCTGGGAATGCCCCGCCGCTGCAATGCGGTGAATGTGGACATTCCGTGGGTATCCACGACTCGGTAATCCAGTGCGCTATGAACCACGAGCATCGGCGTCTTCCAATTCTTCACAAAGTTAATGGGATTCTGTTTGTCGTAATGATCCGGATTCTCCCACGGCGTTCCCGAATGGTCCCATTCGGGGAACCATAGTTCCTCAGTGTCGAAATAGGCGCTCTGTTCATCGAAATTGCCGTCGTGGCAGACGAGGCAGCGGAACCGATCGGGCCAATTCCCGGCGATCCAGTTAATCATGTACCCGCCGAAGGATGCGCCCAGTGCCGCGACTCGGTCGCCGTCCATCCATTTGTATTTCTCCAGCGCCGCGGCCAAACCTTTTTGCAGATCGATCAGCGGTTTCCCACCCCAGTCGCCGCGAATGGAATCGCAGAACTCCTGCCCATAGCCGGTTGAGCCGTGGAAATCGACCATGACGACCGCGTACCCCGCGCCCGAATAGGCCTGTGGGTTCCACCGATAATGAAAGTGATTTCCGAATGACCCTTGCGGTCCTCCGTGAATCAGGAATGCCACAGGGTATTTCTTGGCGGCATCAAAGTCCACAGGCTTTACCACATAGCCGTAGACCTTCTCATTATTCCAGCCCTCGAATGAGAACTGCTCGAAGTCCCCCATCCTTGCCGCCGCGACTTTCTCCGCATTGACCTTGGTGACGGCTCGTACGCCACTGCCGTCGGGCTGGATTGAAAACAATTCAACCGGCGACTGTAGGGTATCCAGTCCGTAGACAATCCGGTCGCCCGCCATAAGGGGTGAAGCGGCGTTGCCTTTTTCCACGAGGGTACGTATTTTCCCATCGGCGATCTCAATGGCGAAGATGGATTGCTGAGCGAGGTTGTCCGCCGACGCATAAAGCGTCCGCCCATTCGCCGACCAGGTGATCGATCCCGGCGAGCGATCCCATTTCTCGGCGAGAGTCCGTGCTTCACCATCAGGCCAAGGCTTCAAAATAATGCGACGCTGATCCGCCTCGTAGCCCGCCCGGGTCATGGCCAGGTAGGCGAGCGTCTTGCCATCCGGTGAAAACACCGGCTGGGTGTCGGTCGCCTGGTTCGACTCGGTCAAGCACCGGGGTTTCGCGGACCCGTCGCTCGGCGTCACATACAAGTCCAGGTCGGTGGACCATGCCTCCTCCCGACCGACATCACGGGCCGTGAATACCACACTCTTCCCGTCCGGCGTGAAGGTGTACTCGTCCGACCCGCCGAAGGGCTTCGACGGTGAATCCGCGTCCATCCCCTTCATCACATCCACCGCCGCTCCACCAGCGGCCGGGATGACGAACAAATGGGATCGCCGCCCATCCTTCCACGTATCCCAATGCCGGAAGAACAACCGATCATAGATCCGACCGCTGCTCTTTCGCGCGGCCGTCTCCTCCAGCCGCTTCTTGGTATCCGCTACGGACTCGGCATCCGGGAAAACCTCCATGCTGAACGCGATCCGCGACCCGTCGCGGGAAAGCACGAACGATCCGACATCGAGCGGTTCCTTCGTCACCGGCTGGGCCTCCCCGCCGTCCGCCGCGATTCGCCAAATCTGGGACGACCCGGATCGCGTGGATAGGAAGTAGATCGTTTTGCCGTCCGGCGTCCAACGCGGGCCGTGGTCCGCGTCGGGATGGGTGGTCAGACGGCGAAGCCCGGTCCCGTCCGCGTTCACCAGCCACAGATCGGTTCGACCCTTATTGGCTTCCAGATCCGTCGTCCGCCGCACGAAAACGATCGTCTTACCGTCCGGCGACGCTTGCCAATCGCTGAGCCGGTCCATGGCCAGCATGTCGTGCACCGAAAAGGGATGCGTTTTCTGCTCTTCCGCAGCCGCGCCCCCGACCGCCAGTGCGAACGCTACGCCCAGCACAACCGCGCGCATGAGATTCATCGGTTTGATGCTCCAAGTAATCCGTAATTCCGTCCGCTCCCGCGTCGAACATCGTGCCGGACGCGACGGGCACACTATAGCTTGACGGGCGAGCGCGACAAGCACGCTTGGACGGACCTACACCAGCAACTCCGCCAGGTACTCAACGACGTGCTTCGGGCGTACGCCTGCGTGATGTTCGATCTGCTGTCGGCAACTGAACCCGCTGACCGCCACCTCGGCCTCTCCGCGATCGCGAATCGCCGGGAAAAGTCGTTGCTCACCGATCGCTCGCGCGACTTCGTAGTGTTCGACCTCGTGCCCGAACGACCCGGCCATCCCGCAACATCCGCTGTTGATTTCACACGCCCGATCGCCGAAGGCCGCCCGCAGGACCGCGACGGCGTCGCCAGACCCGACGATCGCTTTCTGATGGCAATGCGCATGGTACAGCACAGGACGGTCGGCCCGCCGAAAGCGAAGCGCATCGGGCTGCTCGTCCAGCACACGACGCAGGAAGCTCTCGATCGTCAACGTCTGTGAAGCGACGCGCCGTGCTCCCTGCGTTCGTACGAGCTGCGGATATTCGTCCACCAGCGTAAGGATGCAACTCGGTTCGCTCCCCACGATCGGCACGCCCGGCGGGGCCGCCCGCGACAGCCGTTGAACGTTCGTCTCCGCAAGTTGTCTCGCGTCGGTGAGCAGTCCCTGACTGATCGCCGGTCGTCCGCAGCACACCGTCCGCGGACAGTGGACGGAAAACCCGGCGTGCTCAAGGAGCTTCACCGTCGCGATGCCCACCTGCGGCGTGAAGTAGTTCGTCCAGGTATCAACGAAATAGACTACGGCCCCGCGCGGCGTCTGACGATGCCCGAGTCGGCGCAGGTGTCGTCGATACCAGGCGCGGAACGTCGTCGTCGCCAGCCGCGGCGGCGGAACTCGACGATCAAGACCGTAGCGGTGCTCGATGATCGAGCGAACCCACGCGGATCGGGCTACGACGTTGCTCAGACGCGGGAACCGAGCGGCCAGGGCGAGCCGATCGGGCAGTTCTGCAATCAGCCTCGCTCGGCGGCTCGCTCCATGCACCAGGTTCCGCCGCGCGAGGTATTCCGCCTTCAGCCGGGCCATGTCCACGCCGGTCGGACATCCCGTCTTGCAGGCCTTGCACGACAGACAAAGGTCCATCACCTCGCTAAGCTGCGGGTCGTCCAATCCGTCGAGCAACCCACGATTAGACAGGGCCACGCGCAGCGCATTCGCCCGCCCGCGGGTCGTGTGGGTCTCATCGCCGGTGGCCATGTAGGAGGGGCACATCGTATCGACGAACCGCTGCCGACACTGACCCACGCCGGTGCACATTCCCGCGAGGCCCGCCATCCCGCCGTGTGCGGTGAAGTCCAAATGCGTCTTGACGGATTGCGCCGCGAACGCCGGCCCGTACCGCAAGTGCTCGGTCATCGGCCAGGGATCGACGATCTTGTGCGGGTTCAGAATCTCCTGCGGATCGAAGAGGCGCTTGACCTCTTTGAACGCGGCCATGATCCTCGGCCCGTACATTTTCTCGATCCAGCACGAACGCACGATCCCGTCGCCGTGTTCGCCGGTCATCGCCCCGCCGAACTCCAACGCCAGGTCGCTGACCGCGTCCGCGATCCGCCGCATCCGCTCAACGTCCACGGCGTCCTTCAGATTGAGCACCGGCTTGACGTGGAGGCACCCCACGCTGGCGTGTGCATAGTACCCCGCGTGCACGCCCTCGCGATCCAGAATCGCCGCGAAGCGCTCGATGTAGTCCCGCAACCGGGACGGATCGACGGCCGAGTCCTCGACGAAGGAGTAGGGCTGGGCGTCGCCCGGCTTGGACATCAGAAGTCCCAGCCCGGAAGTGCGCAACTTCCATACGTCAGCCTGCCAGCCTGGTTCCAGCACGTGGGACGCCGCATAGACCGCACCCATCACCTCGCGGTCGTTCGATAGTCCGTCGATGCGCGATGCCAAGGCCGTGTCACTGTCGTCGAAGAACTCGACGACGAGCAGGGCGGCCGGGTCGCCCCTCAGAAAGTCGAACCGCGGGGCGAGTGCGGCGTTGGCACGCCCCGCGTCCACGATGAGTTTGTCCACCAGCTCCACCGCCGCAGGATTGTGCCGCAGAATCGGGAGCGTCGTCGTCAACGCATCCAGCAAAGAACGGAAATGCAATACGACCAGTCCCGTACACTTCGGAATGGGCGTCAAGCGCAGTTTCGCCCGCACGACGATGCCCAGCGTCCCCTCGCTGCCGCAGAGAACCTTGACCGCATCGGCGGGCGTTCCCGGCGGCCCGAGCCGGTCCAACCCGTACCCGCCGTTGCTTCGCAAGATCTTCGGAAAGCGTCGAACGATCTCTTCGTAGTTTGCATCGCGGATCCGGACCAACTCGCCTTCCATGCGTGAGGCGCGATCCGCATCCAGCGGGCTGTCACCCTGAGCGCGGCGACTGTCACCCTGAGCGCAGCGAAGGGTCTCTAAGCGGGCTGGATTCTTCGCTGCGCTCAGAATGACATCGCTGCGCTCAGCATGACATCGGTCGGCGAAGGTGACGACTTCACCATCGGCGAGAACCACGGTTAATTCGGCGACGTGATCGACCGTCCGGCCATAGACGATGGAATGCGCCCCGCAGGAGTTGTTGGCGATCATTCCTCCGAGGGTCGCGCGACTGCTGGAGGCCACGTCCGGCGCAAAATGCAGACTGTGCGGCGTAAGGTAGGCGTTGAGCTGATCGAGGACGACGCCCGGTTCGACCTCCACCGTGCGGGCTTCCGCGTCCAGCGGGCCGATGCGGTTCATGTGCCGCGACAGATCGAGCTGCACCCCCGGTCCCACCGCTCCGCCGGCAAGCCCCGTCCCCGCCCCGCGAGCGACGATCGAAACGCCCGCGGCGCGGCACTCGTTCACCACCGCGACGACATCGTCCACGTCCTTCGGCAGCACGACCCCCAGCGGCGCGATCTCGTAGATGCCGGCGTCCGTCGAATAGAGCGTCCGCGAGAGACGATCGAAGCGGACCTCGCCTTGGACGGCTTCGCCCAGCCGCCGGGCGAGCGGCGACTCGTCCTCGCGCCGCACGGGAAGGCTGATTGCGGGAGCGTTCAACCGTTCACGACTCCCGAATGGCGAACGTGGTGCGGGTCAGGGCCAGTTTGCGATAGGCCGCAGCGGTTCGGTCGGCCATCGCGCTCATCGCGTGATGTTCGCGCACGTACTCCATCGCCGCCGCCGCCAGTGCGATCGCCTCCACCCGATGGTTGAGCACCCCGTCGATCGTCGCCGCCAGCGATTCCGCTGTGGGATGCTCGCAGATCATGGCCGTCTCGCCCGCCCGAGCGTGGTCGCAGAGCGTGCTGGGATCGGTGACCACCACCATCCCCGCGCCCATGGCCAGCAGCCCGTCCGCGTTGAATTCCGTATCCGCCGAAGGCCTGACGAAAATGTCCGCGCTTTGCATCGCCGCCGTCAGGTCGGCGAGCGGCGAGGCGAACGTCACCGTCGACGACAGGTTCTTCGTCCGCACCAGACGCCGCAGGGCCGGCTCTTGCCGGCCTTCTCCGACCAGAAACACTTGGAGCAGGTGTCCACGTTGCCCGAGCAGGGTGACCGCCGCGATCAGCCGCTCCACACCGCTCGCCCGCTCAAACGCGGAGGTACACAAAAGCGTCGCCACCCGCTGCGGATCGGCGAAGGACGCCGCCCGCTGTGCGACCTGGATCCCCGGCCGGATGACCTCGATCTGCTCCCGCGCGATCTTGAGCTGCGTCTCCAGCACGGTCGCCAGCGGCTCGCTGAAGGCGTGAAAGCGGACGTGCGGGCCAACGCCAAGCGGCGCGATCCGGTCGCAATCCGCGAGGGAGCTCACCCCGAGCACGAGGTCTGCGTCAAACCCCCCCGCAATCGCCGACGCCAGGCGGTAGGACTCCTGGGACATCGCATGAACGACGGTGGGCGGTTGCGCCGCGAGGACATCGACCAGCCGTTCGATCCGCCGGCCCGCCGCCGGCCACGCAATGGGCGGGTGAACCATCGACTGGATCGGCCCCAGCGCCAGCGACTCGACGCGCCGATCGGAACTCAACAATCGGACGGAAATCGCTTGATCGACGAGCCCGACCGATAGGTGCCGCAGCACACGCCCGAAGCGATCGAACGCCTCGCGCTCCACGCAAATGACCGCGCTCACCGACGGCGGACGCGCACTCCCCGGCGTTTCGGACACGCCCGCCATAACAGCACCCCCCGCACACCCTGTCAACCGTGTGTCCCATCCGATCTCTTCGCTGAGTGCCACTGTTGGCGCTTTCCAGCGGCGACCACGCCGCTGGAAAGCGCTAACAGTCGTTGTTCGGAGCCGACTGAGGCGCCCCTCGTTGCAACCATCGACCGCCCGCGCTATGCTGCGGCCTTCCGATCGGATTCCAGAGGTCGCAAGGAACGGGACGGCGCAGTGAAGGTCATTTACGGGATCGAGGCGATCGATCCGCCGTTGACGCACTCGGTGCTCAGCGTCGGCAATTTCGACGGGGTCCATCGCGCCCACCGCCGGGTGCTGGAGCAAGCGGCCGCCTGCGCCGCCGACGCCGGCGGTCCCGTCGTCGTGCTGACCTTTGAGGCTCACCCGCTTACCATCGTCGCTCCGGCCAAGGCCCCGCCGCGCCTCTCTCTCCCCGAGGAGAAGCTTCGCCGCCTCGCCGATGCCGGGGTGCAGATCGCGGTCGTCGCCCGAAGCGAACCCGCCCTCCTGACCCTCGATGCGGAGCGATTTGTCGAGGAAGTCCTCGTCCGCCGCTTCCATCCTACGCACATCGTGGAGGGCCCCTCCTTCGGTTTCGGTCGGGGGCGCAAGGGTACCCCCGACTTGCTCCGGCGGGTCGCCGCGCGGTTCGGCTGCCGCGTACAGATTGTCGAGCCGGTCTACACCAAACTTGACGATGGGGAAACGCTGATGGTCTCAAGCTCGCTGATCCGCGACCTGCTCTCGCTGGGACGAGCACGAGAGGCGGCCCTTTGTCTAGGCTATCCCTATACGCTCATCGGCACGGTGATCCGGGGCGTCGGGCGCGGAAGGACGTTGGGCTTTCCGACCGCTAATCTCGACATCGCCGACCAACTGATCCCCGGCGAGGGCGTCTACGCCGGAAGGGCGATGGTGGACGATACATCGTTTTCCTGCGCCACAAGCATCGGTCCCTCCGCGACCTTCGGCGGTACTGAGCGCCACGTGGAGACCCATCTGCTCGGTTTCGATGCCGACCTCTACCGCCGGACCCTCCGCGTCGAGTTCGACCGCTTCCTTCGCCCCCAGCACAAGTTTTCCTCGCCGCAGGACCTCATTGAGCAGCTTCACCGCGACATCCACTCCGTCCGAACCGGCGCCGCGCAATCGAACCTCCCCGCGCTCGATACCGAGGTACCGGTACGATGAGCGGTTGCAACACGCATGATGTCATGGAAACGGCGCGGCGAATCGCTTCTTGGCGGCGACCGCTTTTGGTAACCCATGAGAAGCCCGATGGCGACGCCCTTGGCTCGTTGGTCGCAATGCGGGCCCTGTTGCAGTCTCAGGGCACCCACCCGACCGCGCTGCTCTTCGAGCCGATCCCGGCGCGCTATGAACTCTTTAACCGATTTCCGCCCATTTCCATCCTCGGTCGCGATCTGCACTTGTCCGACCTCGACGCCTGCGACGCCGTCGTGGTACTCGACACCTGCGCCTACGCCCAGCTTCGTCCCGTCGCCGATTGGCTCCGCGCCGCCGCGAAACCCAAGCTCGCCATCGACCACCACGTCACCCGCGACGTTCTCGCCGACTCCTACCTCGTGGACGAACCCGCGGCCGCGACGTGCCTGATCCTGTACGACTTCGCTCGCGCCGCGAACTGGCCGATCAACGCGAACATCGCCGAAGCCCTCTTCATCGGCATGGCCATGGACACCGGCTGGTTCCGCCACTCCAACACCGATCACCGCGTCCTCGCCGCCGCCGCCGATCTCGTGTCCCGCGGCGTCCGCCCGCACGAGTTATACGAATCCCTTTTCTTGCGGGAATCCCCGGGACGGGTGCGCCTTCTCGGCGCCGCGGTGGCGACGATGGAACTGTTCGCCGGAGGTCAGGCCGCGGTGATGACGCTGCCCACAAAGGCCGTCACCGACGCCGGCGCGACGCATGCCGACACCGAAGACATCGTCAACGAACCGTTGCGGATTGCTTCCGTCGTCGTTTCGGTGCTCCTGGTCGAGCACGATGACGGGGCGGTCCGCGCCAGCTTCCGCAGCAAGCCGCCTTCAGAGCCGGGAGCGCAAGCGACCGGATACAAACCGCCTTCAGAGCCGGGAGCGGAAGCGACCGGATACAAACCGCCTTCAGAGCCGGGAGCGGAAGCGACCGGATACGACGCGAGGTTAGCAGTCCGAGAGGCGCCGGCGGGCTCAAGGCAAACAACCCGCCCCGACATTGACGTCGCCGCCCTCGCCCAGACCTTCGGCGGCGGGGGACACAAACGGGCCGCTGGGGCGCGCATCCCCGGAACGCTCGCGGAGGTCCGTCGGAGCGTCGTCGAGGTTCTGATGGATCAGTTCCAGACGCGGCCGGTGGTCTCAGGTGCGCGTGAGTAGGCTCGGTGAGTCGCTCACGTACCTTTCGACGTTGGTCGCGTAGGTGCGCATCGCCGCGGCCACCGCCTCGTCCTCATCGCGGGGAAGGTCCGGGTCCATGAGCATCTCCACAATCTCCAGCCGATAGCGGAATCCGCTCTCCGGGAGCACGAAGGCCTGCAAGACCGGGGCGCGGCACCGGTACGCGATCCGCAGCGGGCCCGATGGAAATAGCTTTGTTTCGCCGAACACGGTAACGGTCTCGGTTCGTTGATTGGCGTGACGGACGCGGTTTACGTCCATGGCGCTTCCCAGAACGTACCCCTCCGACAGACAGCGATAAATCTCCCGCGGGTAGCTGTCCGCGTAAAGGATCCGCATTCGCGCGAACTCCGGGTATCGCCGATCGAAACGCCGTTGGATATACCGCCGCAAGGCGCCTTCCTGACGGTCCCGCACGCCGGCGGTCTTGTACCCGCGGAGCGCCAACAACAGGGAGACGACGTGCAAGGCGCCGTGATGCGACATGGCCATGTATACGCCGCGCCCGCGGGAGAGCGCCTGGTCCAACAACTCCGCGTTGGTGATGGAGAGCAGCGTCATCGCCTTGGCCCGGGGGATCCGATCAAACACGAGGTAGAACAGCTTGTCGCAGCGGCTCCGCATGAAGTGCTCGCGCGTCCACCGCCGCCGCTCCGCGCCCGTCGCCTCCCGCCCCAATACTTGCCGCAAAGCCGCTGCGAACCGCCGCCGACGCCGGTAGTTAATGAGCCATTCCGCCGTTCCGAAAACCCGTCCGAACCGATACAGTCCCCCCACGGACAAGAGCCAGAGCATCGCGCTTCCCGCCCCATGAGCCAGCGTGAAGGTCGTGTATTCCCACCAACTCAGCGGTCCCGAATCGTCGGCGCGGGGCTCCTCCGACGCGGCTTCCTCCGCCGTCAGCGGGTCCATCGCGTGGGAAGGACTCGAAAGGGTCAGGGGCCGGTCGGGCATTGTTCACGTTCCCCAAGAGCGGTTCGTGACTCTACCCTTGGCCCCGACAAGGATCAACCGAGTTGGAACGCCTTCTGCGCCGAACAGCCTCTTGCCCATTTGGAGTCGGAGGCCTTTCCACCGGATTGCACGCCTTCGAAAGCCGCCGTTGCATGGCCAATGTGCTCGACGCGAGGCTATGATAGGGGGCAAGGGTTCAGGCATTGGGTTGCCTGGAGGCATCTCGGGTGGTCGGGCCGCCATCCGGCAACTTTCGGCCCGAGCTGATGCGCCATCGTTCAAGCGGTTTGCGTAACCGTCAGAGACCGCAACGGTTTTGACGGTTCCAGCGATCCGCCCGCCGGTGGGTGCGGCAAGCTCGGACGGGGGTGTTTCGGCGGCCTGGATTCTCGTCCACAACACGGTGACGCGGGGACGTCTTAGCCAACGTCCCCTTGCGGCGTCGAAACCCGACCCGTCCCAGCGCTCGTCCGTGTACCCACGAATCTGCTTGGCTGCGCGAACCACACCGGGTACGAAGGAGCCATGCTATGTCGGACCGACGAAACTCTCGCGAAGTCAACGGCGATGGTGCGATTTCCAGCCTGGGCGTTCTGTTCGCCAGGGTTTTTGGCCATCTTCTGGGGCCCATGTTCCTCGTGCTTACCACGATGTGCATCGTGAACTCCGGGAGCGGCTGGTTCACGAAGCTCGACGGGATCTTTGCTGGTCTCGCGGCGGTCATGATCGGAAGCCGGTGGGTGGAGCAGAGGTCCGGCTCGGCGACGACCGCAAAAGGTGAACCGGCTACGATGCAGGACTTCCGGCGGTACGTACGCTCCGTGCTCCTTATCGCGACCCTGGCTTGGGTCGCGGCGAACCTCCTGGGGAACCACGTGTTGCATTGAGACCCATGAGACGCGCCACGCGGGTGGTGAGGCGGTCCCCGTCCGACTGGCGACAGCTTACGAGCCCTTCAACCAATCTTCGCGAAGCTCGCCCAGGGTAGCCAAGACGCGGGCCGCCTCCATGCTGTCTGCGACCCGAAAGAGCGCTTTCGTTGCTCCGCCGCCGACTCTTACGCCGACATCCGGGCCGCAAAGTATCGCGAACGCATCCTCGTCGCTCTCGTCGTCCCCGATGAAGAGCGCCGCAGTGGCTCCTACCCGGTGCCGGATCGCAGCGAGCGCCTTGCCCTTGTCGGTTGGGATAACGCCCAGCTCGATCACTTTCTTGCCGCGCTTGATGTGAACGCCGGGCAGCGCCGCGGCCCGGGACAAGATGGCATGCACCGCCTGCTCAGCGGCGCGATCGTCGGCGAGCCGGTAATGGAAGGCGACGCTCGCCGGTTTCTCTTCGACGCGGAATCCACTTCCGGCGCCGGCCACGGCGAGCAATTCGTCCTTGATGCGATCGCGCAGGTCGACGAGCTTGGGGTCCAAGCTTCGCGCAAAACCGGGATCAAATTCGCTACCGTGACTACCAACAAGATGCACTTCCTCGGAAAGGCCGGACAACGAGGCCAGATCGCGAAGCGCCCGACCGGAGATGACCGCGACGTGAGTTTGTGGCATTACCGCCAAGGCATGCAACGCCACCATCGCCTCGCGATTGGGCTTGGCCAGAGAGGGCTCCGGGGCAATTGGCGACAACGTTCCGTCGAAGTCGCTGGCGACGAGCAGCACAGGTGTACGCGACAGCTCACTGAGCCGTGAAGAAAGATCGTCCATGCGTCTAACATCTCCCTCAACCGCGAGGTCGCCATTCCCGCCTCACACAGCGTAGCAATAAGGCAATTGCAGGGAAAGCGGTTACAGCGTAGAAGGGTTCGCATGGCCCGGCTTCTCCGGTTTCTGGCGGTCCTCGTTGTCGCCCTAGGTCTTCTGGCATGGGGCTCCCTCCATGTCGTCAATCGTACGACACAGGCCTGGTTTGACAAGGACATCGCTCTGCGCGCACAGCTCGCTGTCAACGGCGCTCGCTGGGCGTTGCTGTCGCGCTGGGATCCCGCTCAATCTGATGCGATTCGCAACGTCTTGACGGAAATCGCGCGTGATGAACGAATCATGGGCGCGGCGGCATGTGCCTCTGATCTTAGCCTCCTTGCCGCCACCGCGGAGTATCCATCCCAGTTCTCGTGTATCGATTTAGGGCGACAAGTTCGCGAAGCCTCTGATACGCCCGCCGTTGGATGGCGCACCGTGGGCCTTATGGGTGAGCTACCCGGCGGGCGCGTCCACATCAGTGCGGTCCCCTTTGTGCAGGAAGCGAGAGCCTTGGGCTTTGTTGTTCTAGTGCACGATATGGCCTTCATTGATCGGCGAGAGGCGAAAATCCGGCAACTCATCCTCATCGCATTCGGGGTGCTTGCGGTTGCCGCCTCGCTCATCACCGTTCTGGCTGGGCGACTCTTTTGGCGCTGGTGGACACAGGAGATCCGCAAGTTTCTAAAAGGCGGGGCGCAGCGCCGCGAGTTTCGGCCGATCCTCCGGGATGTACGGGAGTTGATCGAGCGCATCGCCGCTGACCGGGCGCTGGACGAAGAAGGCGGCGCTTGGACTCCGGCACGGCTCAAGCAAACGCTCACCCAGCACTTGCATGGCGAGAAGGTTGTCATTCTCGCGAACCGGGAGCCCTATATCCATGACCGTGCGCCTGACGGAACCGTGAGAGTCCTCCACCCGGCCAGCGGACTCGTCACCGCGATGGAGCCGGTGATGCGCGCGTGCGGCGGCGTTTGGGTGGCTCACGGGAGCGGTTCGGGCGACCGCGAAACAGCGGACCGCGATGGGCGAATTCGCGTGCCCCCCGGCGAGGAATCGTATATCCTCCGCAGAGTCTGGCTCTCGCGGGAAGAGGAAAAGGGCTACTACTACGGGTTTGCGAACGAAGGGCTTTGGCCGCTGTGCCACATGGCCCACACCCGGCCGGTTTTCCGGCGTGAGGACTGGGAGCACTATCAGATCGCCAACCGAAGGTTTGCCCAAGCGGTGTGCAGTGAAGTGGACTCCGATGATCCGATCATCTTTGTGCAAGATTACCACTTTGCCCTGGCGCCCCGCCTGATTCGGGAGCAACTACCAAACGCGACGATCATCTCTTTCTGGCACATCCCCTGGCCCAATTCGGAGCGCTTGGGGATTTGTCCTTGGCGTGAGGAACTGCTCCAAGGAATGCTCGGTAGCAGCATTCTGGGCTTTCACACCCAGCTCCATTGCAACAACTTCGTCGACGCCGTCGACCGCTTTCTGGAGGCACGTATCGACCGCGAGCAGATCGCCGTGATCCACCAGAAGCGAAGGACGCTGGTGCGAGCGCACCCGATATCGATCGAGTGGCCGAGTCATTGGCTCAAGGATATTCCGCAGCCCAACGAATGCCGCACGCGAGTGCTCGCCGACTTGAAGCTTTCTCCGGACACATTGCTGGGTGTCGGCGTGGACCGTCTGGACTACACTAAGGGAATCGAGGAGCGCTTATGGGCGGTTGAGCGACTGCTTGAACGTTACCCTGAGTTTCGCGGCCGATTCACGTTCGTACAACTTGCCGCCCCAAGCCGCACGGCGATCGAGCGCTACCGCCAACTCAATGAGGCGGTGGCAACCACCGCCGCTCGAATCAACGAACGATTCTCAACGGGTGAATACCGCCCGATTATCCTTCTGCGTGCCCACCACGAACCTCCTACCGTTTATCGCTATTATCGCGCGGCGGATATCTGTTACGTGAGCAGTCTCCATGATGGAATGAACCTTGTGGCGAAAGAATTCGTCGCCGCGAGGGATGACGAACGTGGCGTCCTCGTCCTTAGCCATTTTGCAGGCGCCTCCAAGGAGCTCACCGAAGCTTTGATCGTGAACCCCTACGATCTCGATGAGGCGAGTTCGGCACTAGGCACGGCGCTCCGCATGTCACCCGAAGAACAGCAAGAGCGCATGCACGCCATGCGGACGCTCCTCGCGGAGTACAATGTGTATCGTTGGGCGGGACGAATGCTTATCGACGCGGCGCGCCTTCGTTGGAAAGATCGTCTCACGGGTCGGCTGTCCGATCACCTTATGGCTTCAGAATTATCCGCGCGGTGAGCGTGGTTCATTGCCCGGGCCGCTCACCTCTTCGCGCCGCCTGCGATATTCGCCCAAGGCGGTCCAGAAGACCACGCAGTTGATCCAAGGGATACACCGTGGCCGGGTCGCTCTTGGCGTTGGGCGGGTCATCGTGGACTTCCATGAACAGGGCGTCCGCGCCGGCGGCGACGGCGGCGGCCGCCAGCGTGCCGACGTATTGACGCTCTCCTCCGCTCATGCTTCCCGCCGCACCGGGCTGCTGGCAACTGTGGGTCGCGTCGAAGACGACGGGGGCGAAGGCCTGCATGCGCGGGATCGCGGTCATGTCGTTGACCAGCCGGTTGTACCCGAAGAACGTGCCCCGTTCGGTGAAGAGGAAGTTGTCGCACCTCGACTCGCGCAGCTTCGTGGCGACGTTGCTCATCTCCTCGGGTGACAGGAATTGGCCCTTCTTGACGTTCACGCAACGCCCGGTCGCAGCCGCGGCGGCGAGCAGATCGGTCTGGCGGCACAAGAACGCCGGGATTTGCAGGCAATCCAGCACTTCCCCCGCGGGAGCGGCCTGGTCCGGCTCGTGGATGTCGGAGAGTACGGGCACGCCGATTTGCTTCCGCACCAAGCCGAGGATACGCAACCCCTCCTTCAGCCCCGGTCCACGAAAGCTGTGGATGCTCGAGCGATTGGCCTTGTCGAAACTCGCCTTAAAGATGAACGGGACGCGCAAGGAATCGCAAATGCCCCGGATCGCCTCCGCCAGCCGCAACGTGTGCTCCTGCGATTCGATCACGCACGGCCCGGCGATCAAGGCCAGCGGCTTGCCGCCGCCGATCTCAATTCGTCCGATTTGTGCAGTCTCTCCGGTCATTACCCGTTCAGGTTACCGGGCGATCCACGGACTGTCGAATCCGTTCGACACGTGTTATGGACTACATCGCCCGCACTTGTCGCGGCAGAACGGATTGCCGCACGTCTCACCCGTCGGACAGTGGCCGTTGTTGATGCACGGATCGCCGCTGCCACTGCATGTCTTCACACACATGGCGCCTGGCCCAAGCCCGGGAAGGGCCGAGCCGGTGCATGTGCCCACACCTCCCGGACACGCGAGACTGCCAGGGCCGCCCGGCACCGGACCGCAGGTCACCAGTGACGGGCACGGGCATGGACCGTCGAACGGATAGGCAAAGCCTTTCACCCCGTCCACCGCCGCCACGATGTCCAACGCGTTGATGTCGGCATTGAGTTCCGGCACGTTCGGTTGAAGCTGCGTCACCGCCTTGCTGGGCGAACCCGGCACGTTCTTGAACTTGTTGACCAAGGCGTTCACGTCCAGCGCGTCGGGTTGCGTGGTCAATGCAGGCGGAGCGTACTGCGGAGACACATCGCCCGATCGTGCCGTGAACAAGCGGACCGGGTCGGAGACGTCCGCGCAAGTGTCCTCGATCCCCATACATGTGGAAGCGAGAGTTTCGAGGTCATAGAACGAACTGGGAACGATTTCCGCACCGGTCACGTGGAAACGGCCTTCGTTCGCCCAATCGTGGTAGTAGGGCGTACATTCCAGGCGGGCGGCACGAAACGATCCCGACTCCGGGCTGTCCTGCGCCTCGAGGAAGGTGTGTGGCTCGCCCACCCAGCGGGCGCATCCGTTCGACTCATCCTCGGCCGTACATAGCGCAAGACTGCCGCACGTGTAGGTCACGGCACTCCCGCAGGTGCCGAACCCGGTGCAATTCGCATCGCTTGAGCAGGGCTTTCGCGCATCGCCGGTGCACGTGCTGGTCGGACAGAACCCGCCCGGACAATCCGTGTCACTGGCGCAGGGGTTGTTGATGTTTGCCCCGCTGCCGCCGCACAACCGGCAGTCGGCGTCTACGTCGCAGTGGTGCCCCGCGTGGCTCCCGCCGACGCACACGCCGTTCAGCGCCGTGTCGAAGGTGGTGTAGTTCTTTGTTACGCTCGTCGGGGTGTTGCCCGGAACTGGATGCTGCAGGTCAATCATCCGCACGCGCAGCGCGGTCAGCGGCCCCCCGGGATCCCCCGGGACCGTGGGCGGATGGCTCACCGTCAGAAACCGGTTCTTACCCACCACCGTAATCACCGCCGGTTGGAGCGTAATGGGGATCGGGACCCGTACCGGTGAGCTGCCGTCGAACATGTAGGTGTTGAGTAGACTCGGGTCGAATCCGATGGTGAACCGGCCCTGTGCTTCGTCGGGTATGTCAAGCACGAGAGTCGCCGCATAGATCGACGTTCCCGGGTCCAAGACGCGGCCAGCGCTGCCCGCGCCGATACGGAAATTCGGCGTACTCAAATCGACGCCTGCGCTCAAAGGCGGGCCTCCGGGGTGTTCGTGGTCTCGAAAGGCCGGTGCGCAACGCCCGGGGAGCCAAGGGAACCCGCAGTCGGAGTCGGGTCCGAACGCCGCCGTGCAGTCGGCGTTGACCGCGCACGCCTGGACTGCGGGCGCGAGCGTTCCCGCGTCGCCGCTCAGAAAACCGTCCGCGTCAATCTGGACTTGCCACGTTTCGAGACGCGGCGTGCCGTTAAGGTCGGGATCCCATCCGGATAACCTGAGTTCAAGCCAGACGCGCTCGCCTCCCAGTGGGAAAAAACGGGCTCATGGGGCGTTCGGGGTGAGAAGGCACACAGACTTGGTGGCCGATTCAGGCATTTTGGTGGCGTTCCGTACGACCCGCCCCGCTCGCCATCACCCCGTTCGCCCCATGAGCCAAAGATTTTTCCCGGCCCCCCGTTGGCGCAGCGGAAACACCGACGAGTGCGGGGAAGGCCCCTCCGCCGATTCACTTGCGCCCCGCAATCAAAGCCCATCCGCAACAACGCAAGCGGCTCTATGCCCCTTCAAGAGTCGTGACATCCGCCGGGGTGAATTGATAT
>JAZDHF010000172.1:0-7945 GCA_043806315.1 Planctomycetota bacterium
CGCAATACCCTCTGTCCGATCCGCAACGTACTCACCTGGGCCGTCCATGACCGATCCTCCCGACGCTCCGCGTCAAGGGAAAACATCGACCAAGAAGCCCCCGCAGCCCAAAGAATCTGCACCAACGATGCTACAGTCTCCGAAAATCGGTCAGTTTGAGTTATTAACTTCCAGGTGGCGACTGACCAAGTTTGTGACCAACTCGCTCTTAGTGGGAATCAAGGGCGAAGGGCGACATGTTCAACTTTCGTTAATGTTCTCCCACACGGCGCCGCGGCCGCGACCGACCACACGCACTTTACCGGCGCGCTTCATTTCGGCGAGCACCTTCTTCACGAGTTGCTGGCTTAGGGTTGGTAGAGCGCTGTGCAATTCTGACAGGGAGAACGGCTCCACTTGACCCAGAATGGCCCTGCGAACCAGTTGGCTCTTGCCGGCGCGCGCTTGGGAGAACTCAACCTGACGTTCGAGCTCTTTATACGCCTGCCGAATCACGCCCAGGAAGTAGTTCCACCAGGGAACGATCTCGTTCCTTCCGCCGTGCCAGCCCGTAGAGCACTTGCCGAGAATGTCGTAGTACTCCGCCTTGCTCTGTTCGACCAGGCGTTCCAAGCTCACGTATCGCACGACTTCGAACCCGTGCTCAAGGAGGAGCAGGGTCGTCGCCAATCGTGAGACGCGACCGTTCCCGTCGCGAAACGGATGGATGCAAAGAGAATCGAAGACGAACGTTGCTATGAGGAGAAGCGACGGCGCTTTCTCGTCCTCACACGCGGTCTGGTAGTTCTGGCACAACCGACCGACCGTCTTCGGGGTCTCTCTTGCCGAGGTCGGCTTGAATCGAACTCGACGGTCGCCGCTGGACAGGATTTCGATGATCTCGTTGTCTTTCGACTTCCACTGGCCGGCGTCGCCGGACATTCCGGCTTGCGCAAGACCGTGCAGATGCTTAAGGACGCGCGGCTCGATGGCGACGTGTCGTTTTCGCGTGAAGATCCAATCAATGGCTTTTCGGTAACCGGCGAGTTCTTCCTCGGATCGGTCGCGGGGCTTCGATTTGCCGAGGATGACAGGCCGCAGCCGTCCGGCCGCGACAGTGACGCCTTCGATTCGGTTGGACGACTCGACGCTCTGCACGATGGCCTGTTCGCGCAAGGCTTCCAAGACCTCCGGCTTTTGCTTCATCCAGAGATCCTGCTTCCCCTTGGCCTCAGTACAGGCGGACAGCAGCCAGCCCGTACTCAGCGGGATCGTCGTTTCCTTCAGCCGCTCAGCTCGCAACGTCAACATCATGCACCTCCACAGACAAACGGTAGCCTAATAATAGTCCATTCGGCTGCGAGTAGCCAATTCGGCCTTGGATCGTTGAAGGCGATCGCGGCGGGGATCAGTCGGAAGCCCCACGTGCGCGGACGTCTTGTTGTTCGGCTCAGTGTCCTAGACAAGAATGCGGCTAGACCAAAATAACAGACTGCCGATCGCCGCGCCGGCGACACTTTTGTGGCGTGCGAAGTCTCACGGGTCGGAGGCCTTGAGACCGTATTGCCTGCTATAGCCGCCGTCGCTTGGTGCGCACCGCGATACGTGTTACCTTGCCTGACTGGCCAGCAATTGATTCCGGCTAAAGGAGTTGACCGAATTACGGCGGCGAACCGCCGCATGGAAAAACTAAGCGACGCGTGAGCGTCCGGCTGCTTCCCGAAATACCGCCAACGCGGGTCCTCGACTCGCGGAACACGATGGCAGCACTGGCGCCGCGCTCCCGAAAGGGAGCGTCGGCCAGGTGCTACATCGTGACCCCTTGGCGGGGGTTCGGGAGTGGTCTTGGTTCGACGCTCCTCTTGTTTAGAAACACGCATCGCCACCCACTCGCACTGGGCGCGCCGGCCAATACCGGCCTTCCTGGCTCTCGACAGGGGGCCGTCCCTAAGCCGACGCCGAGTACCAACAAGCGTTTGGCCCTTGGATCGGAGGCCCAGCCGAAAAGACCTCCGCACAACGTCACGCACCTGAATCCCTGGGGGCCAGTTCAGGCATGGTGGCCTTTCATCTGTGGCCGACAGATGGAGGCCCCAATGACTTCTGAACTGAAGCAACGACTCATCGGTTTGACGACCCAACTGAGCGAAACTCTCATGACCGCTGCGATCCTCGTGGACGAGTTTCGCACCATTCTCAAGTCGGAACCCGATGACCCCGCGTCTGTCCGTCCGAGTCGGTCGCCGGTTGCGAGACTGCCGGATGCCCCGCGCCAGCGTCCACTTGTCGATAACCCGACGCTGTCGGTTCTCTGGCAGGGAAAAACCTGCCTATTGCGCAACACGATTCTGTTCCGATTGGCCGCGCGGCTGGCGCGCCAACCAAATCAGTATATCACAGCGGGCCAGCTCCTGAGCGATGTTTGGGAGGGAGGCGTGAAGTCGCCCGACACAATTCGAAGCGCCGTTCGGCATCTTCGGCAACGATTGCGCCAGGCTGGCATGGATGATCTCGCCGCCGCAATCCGCGGTACAGGCGGTAGATACGGTCTGATGCTCGACGGCACGGCGTGATCATCTTGCACGGAAATTGCACGCAAATGCGCCACGCGTTTGCACGGCCATTGTTTAAGCTGAACCATGCCGAAGGCGGCAACCGGCTGCTCTCTGGTTCGCACGCGGAGCATCGCCGATTCGCCGAGGGGAATTGTGAGTCAGCCGCCTGCGACGGTCGGAGCGTCGCCGCAACACGCTGACTCCGTCGTGCAATGAGGCAGAGATGGCCGGGCAGTCGGATAACACGCAGCCTGGGTGGTGGGTTCGAGAAAACGTCTCAAGCGAACCACCCGCGCCGCGATTTCGCGCAGTCGCCTACTATCGGCACTCAGCGCAGGACCGGCAGGAAAACTCCGTTTCCATTCAGCAAGAACAGGTTCAGCAGTGGGCGCGCGAGAACGGTGTCGACATCGTTCAGGAGTTCGCTGATCGTGGCAAATCCGGTCTGACCGCCGAGGGGCGGGACGGTTTCAATGACATGATGGAGAACTGGGTCAAGGAACGCCGCGATTTTGACTTCGTACTCTGCCTGGACGTCAGCCGCTGGGGCCGGTTTCAGGACATCGATCTGTCGGCGACCTACAGCGCCGAATGCAAGCGTCACGGAAAACAGGTCATCTATACCACCCTCGGCAAGCCTAAGCCGAATGACCAGCTTCATCAGGTCTACGTCCAGTTCGAGCGATACCGCGCGGCGCAGTACAGCAGGGAGCTCAGCGACAAGGTGTTTCGCGGCTGCATCAGGATCGCCCAGCAGGGCTACTGGGCGGGCGGCAAGCCTCCGTTCGCGCTGCAGCGGTTGCTGCTCGATGAGGTCCGAAAGCCGGTGCAGAAATTAGCCACCGGACAACGCAAGAGCATTCAAAACCAGCGCGTGACGCTTGCGTTGGGTGACGAAGTGCAGGTTGCCACCGTGCGGCGGATATTCCGCGAGTTCACCGAAACGCTGCGGGGAATGCACGAGATCGCCGCGGCGCTGAACCGTGACGGCACGAAGTCGCCGGGTGGTGGCGAATGGGACCGCGCGAAAGTACGGCGAATCCTATTGAACGAGTTGTACATCGGCACGCTTGTATACAACAGGACGACGCAGAAGCTGAAAACGCCCACACTGCACAACCCCAGAGACCAGTGGATCAGAACGATTGGGGCATTCGATCCGCTTGTGGAGCAATCGGTATTCGACCAGGCTCAGCGCCGGTTGACTCAGGCAGCCCTTCGGTACACGCCGGAGTTCATGCTGGAACAGTTGCGGCGGATTTGGGAGAAGCACGAATTCTTCCGTTCCTCGCTGTTGCGAGCCGATGCGGCGGCGCCCGCGCCTTCGACTTACGCAAAGCACTTTGCTTCAGTGGACGCCGCGTACCAGCAGGTGTTTCGCGAAGCCCTCCAGCAGGTTAAGCAAGAGGTCGAATCGCAGCTTCGAAGCCTCGTTCAAGAGGTGGAGAGCTACGACGACTTCCTCGTGCTCAACAGGAGGTTCACGGTTCTGATTCAACCGTCGGTGCCGGTTCCGCACGGGTACAGCCAGTACTGGTACTTCCGGCCCGACATGCGCGGCGTTGTCGACATCACCTTGGGGGTGCCGGTCTCCGGCCCGCAGGGTCCGGAGATTCTCGGTTACCTGGCTCTTCCGCGCCTCTTGGTCGAGGACCACGGAATTCGATTGTTCAGCTCATCCGAGTCGCGCCTCGACATGTACGGCCACACCGGTTTGGACATCATTTTTCAGCTTGCGAGACCATGATGGACACTGCACCGATTCTGCTCATAAAGGACCGCCGCCGAGAGATGGTCCCCCTCGACAAGATCAAGGTGATCAACTCGCGCAACCGCGACGAACAGCAATTCGCCCTCAACGTGCAAAGCATCGAGGCGGTCGGCCAACTCAAGGACATCCGTGTCAATGACCGGTTTCTGGCCAAGAGCGGTTTCTATGAGTTGATCTGCGGCGAGGGCCGGTTGATTGCCCATAAGCGGCTCGGGCGAACGCACATTCGCGCGGAGGTCGTTACCTGCGCTCGCAAGCAAGCCTACCTCGAGTCGCTGGTCGAGAATCTGGCAAGGAGTCGGCCCGGGACAATGGAGTTTGCCCGAGAACTGAAGAGCCTGCACGACGAAGGCTGGACGTACGAGCAGATCGCCCCAGTGGCGTGTCGGACTTCCGAGCATGTTCGGCACTACATCCAACTCGTCGAGAAGGGGGAGGAGCGACTGATTCAAGGCGTCGAGCAGGGAGTGTTCCCAATCTCCTTCGCGGTGATGGTCGCCGGCAGCGAGGAGGCCGCGGTCCAGAACGTGCTGATGGACGCGTTCGACCGCGGGATCGTAAACTGCGAGAACTTTGCTACGGCGCGCAGAATCATCCGATTGCGAATGGAGCCGCGCCATCGCAAGAACGGTCACGATGGCCCCAGCAACTACACGGTAACCACGTTAAAGGGACACATCGCGCAGGCCACGCAAGCCAAAGAGTCCTACGTCCGTGAGGCGCAGGACAAGGAGACACGCCTCTTCGCATTGATCGACGGACTCACCGCACTATGGAACGACACGACGCTGCTGGATCTGCTGCGGTCCGAAGGTCTCGGCGATCGGCCGGAGTTGGCGGGCACATACGACGGAGTGGCATCCAAGTGACAGGAAACGGGCGGATACCAATAGACGGCTCCGAAGCGCTGGACATTCCGATCATCCGACTCCGGCCACTGCGTGAGCGTAAGGTCAGACAGCGGGATTTTGATCGGATCCTCTCCAGCATCAAGGCCATTGGCCTGATCGAGCCGCTGGTCGTCTTTCCTGAGGGGGAAGATTTCGTGATCACCGACGGGGCGCAGCGCTATCGAGCGTTGCTGGAGCTAGGGGTCGAGATTGTCCCATGCATCGTCGGGCGACAACGCGAAGCGTTTACGGGAAACCGAATGGTCAACCGCGTCTCACCCCTGCAGGAGAAGCGGATGATCGAGAAGTCGCTCGAGGAGCTGGATGAGCAAACGATTGCCGCCGCGTTGAATCTGACCGGGATTGCGCACCGGTTGAAGAAGACCTTGTTGAAGCAGCTGCATCCGGACGTTGCTGCGGCCTTGGACCAAGATGCGATTACCCGCGCTTGTGCGTTCGAATTGACGCACGTCAAACCTGAGCGGCAGAGCGAGATCTTGACGGCCATGCGGGGTTACAAGGATTTCAGCATTGCATTCGCACGAAGTTTGATTCTCAAGACGCCACCTGGGCAGCGCGAGACGCGTCGGCGGCGGAAGTACAATCCGTGGAACAAGTCGGCCCAGCACAAGAGCGATCTTCTCAAGAAGCTGGCCGAGGCCGAACGGAAGCACGACTTCTACTCCCGTTTGTACAAGCAGTACACGGTTGATTTGCTGCGGCTGGCCATCTACGCGCGTACCCTGTTGACCAATAGCCGGGTTCGCGAACACCTGGTGCAACACCACCCGGATATCGTAGCACGCTTCGAAGCGATCATTGCGGAGGCAAGAGGATAGCGCTATGGCCAAGTGGACGCGCGAGAAGATCATCCGCGAGATACTTCGACGCGAATCGGCGGGTTTACCACTCGATGTAGGTGGAGTAGACCCCGTTGAATGTTCTCTCTACCAGGCCGCCACGCGAGTGTTCGGCTCATGGCGGAACGCAGTGATGGCGGTAGATATCTCGCCGGACCGAGCCAGAGTGCACGGAACTTGGCCGCCTTCCAGGATTCTCGCGGGCATTAGGGCTTTAGCCCGTAGGAAACGCCCGTTACGCCCGACCGAGCTGAAGCGACGTTACTATGCGCTCGCCACCGCCGCCCGGCGGTGTTTTGGTTCGTGGCCCAAGGCAATCGTCGCGGCCGGGGTTGATCCGGCAAAGCTGAACCGAGCGGCGCCCTGGACCAAAGAGCGGATCATCGAGGCAATCTTGAAGCGCGCCCTGCTCGGCGAACGGCTGAACAGTTACGCCGTTGAACCGAAATCCTTGGTGGCGGCGGGCGCGAGAGCGTTCGGTTCATGGGGGTCGGCACTGGCAGCGGCGGGGTTCGATCCCCAAGCGCACGTGCGCCAGCGGCTCAGCATCGGCCGCGGTGCCGCACGCGGAAAAGAGGCGCAAACCGAATAGCAGAATGCCAATGGCCGCTAAGGCGGCGCTCTTTTTTTCCACGAGTAGTCTCAACGATTGGGAGCTTTGAGACTGTTTCAGGTGTTGTAATCACCTTTAGGGGAACAACTTACGCGAGGCAGTCTCAAAGTCTCACGTTTTCGCGGACTACCACCTTCGAGCTAGAGCATGCGGGAACGACAGAGAACGACAGAGCTCCCGCGGGAGGTCATCCCGCTAACGACGTATTCGCAGCTCGACTTGTACCTTGCCAAATTTGCGGCGGGCGAGCTGGGGCTGGTGCTTTTGCTCGGACGGCACGGGACGGGGAAGAGCGAGGGCGTGAAACGCGCGCTGCGCATCTCGCCAATGGACACCTGCCCGGGGGAAACCGCGGAACCGCATGTCCTCCACGTCGAAGGGCACATGAAGCCCTACGGTTTGTATCGCTCCTTGTGGGAATGCCGCGACCGTTTGATTGTGCTGGACGACCTAGACAAATTGTATGCTGACGCCGATGGCGTCCGGCTCTTGAAGCCGTTGTGCAACACCGAGCCCGCCAAGCGGATCACTTGGCTTACCAACCTGACGCTGAGTGCCAGCGACGTTCCGGCTAGGTTTACCACGACCAGCCGAGTCGTTCTCATCGCCAACGAATGGCGCACCTTGAATGCGAACGTGCGCGCCCTTGAGGATCGGACGATTATCCTGCACTTCGAACCATCGAACTCCGAGGTGCACCGGAGAGTCGGGGAGTGGTTTCAAGACCACGAAGTCTACAACTTCATTGCCTGTATCATACCGTACATCAAGGCGCTTTCTATGCGTCATTATTGGAAAGGATCCCAACTGCGGCGAGCGGGTCTTTCCGATTGGCGTAACAGCCTCCTTCAAATGATCCTCCCCGACCCTCGCATGGCCTGTGTCGTTGCACTGCAACATGAGTTCGCGCTGCGTTCGGAACAGGAAAAGGTCGAGCGCTTCGCCACGGCCACCGGGTGCTCGAGATCGACCTATTTCCGAACGAAGGCCCGATTGATGGCTGCGAAATCGATGGAAGGCTGCAGTTGAAACCCTCGCGGCCCATCCGCGCACTTCGCTCTCCACGTGGATCTCCGAGACCGTGTCGTCGGGCAAGCCGAGTCGGATACCTGTGCACCCTGCTGGACGGTTGCAGCCGGTACGTCGTGCACTGGGAGATCAAAGAGTCGATGACCGAGGCGGAGGTAGAGATCGTCGTGCAGCGAGCGCGGGAGAAGTTTCCCGGGGTCACCCCGCGGATCATCTCCGACAACGGTCCGCAGTTCATCGCCAAGGAC
>JAZDHF010000173.1:0-3453 GCA_043806315.1 Planctomycetota bacterium
CGGTGAAACGGACGCGGGCCACGCAGGAGTGCGACCCGCCAGGGATAACCGGTCGGGTGTGCGACGGACTGTCGTGGAGGCGGAGCGATCCCTCCGCCTCCAACCCCCGCCCCCAGTTCGGAGCATTCTCCCATGCCTCAAAAAACTCATGCATCGGAGCACGGCGGACGCTCGCTTGCGGAAGCGGCCCCGAACTCCATTTTACGCTGAACCAGTACAACGGCTTCCGGCCCAGCCGCCGATAGTGGATCGCGTCAAGCACGTCATCAGTTGTGATGTTCTCTCGGCCCACGATGTCGGCGGTTGTTTGAAAGTTCGGTCGTGGCTTGCATGTGCAACGATCCCGCGACTTGGTCGTCGGCTATTGATCGAACAGCGCCTTCCGAATGACGTTAACCGTTCGCCGTAGCGACGGCGGTACGCCGTGCGAGTAATTCTTCCATACCTCGCCGGGAGCGTTGCCCAGGTATAGTTGATTACCTTCCTTCACGGCCGTATCATCTTCGCCGTAATCAGCCGCCCACGTTGATCCGCTGTGCCGGATGGAATAGAAGCCAAGGTTGGGCCTGCGTAGCCCAAGCGAATCGAGCAGCTGGGAAAAGTGGGGAAAAAGGTTGTCACGCAACGCCACGGGACCGTGCTTGAGCGATTTCGGGTTGTCCTTCAACGATGCCGAGTACACGATCGGCGTTCCGTAACGGGTCGTCCAGACGAAGTTGTCATCGGCGGTTGGCAGTTCCTTCGCAACACGCTCAGCCTTCCACCGTTCTAATAGCTCGACGGTTTCCGGCCAGAGCGGAGTTCGACGACGCCCCCAGGTTTTTCCGCGAGGCATGATGAATCGTGTCTCGGTTTTGTCGCCGATCCGCTTCTCAACGAAGTGCCCCCATTTCACTCGGCCTACGTCGCCGTTGCCGATGCCCGTGTTGATCGCAAGCATAATGGCGGTCTTGAGCCATAGGTCCGCTGCCTCGATCACCATCCGAAGTTCTTGCGGCTCGAACACCGCCTTTTCCGTTGGGGGACCACCGATCGTTTCCAACGGGCTGAGGGTGTCCTCCAAACCGGGGATGTTGATCCAACCCTCGATTTGGCATCGTCTGAATGCCCCCTTGACGAAGGCAAGGCGTTTGTTCGCCCAGGTCGGCTGCCGGTCACCGCTTTCAACGACATGGTGGCAATAGTTTCGCCAGCGGAGAAAATAGTGCTTATCGACTCGTTCGATCGGAAGGTCGCCACATCGCTGATAGGAGATGAGCGCATGAAAGGCCCGCACGGTGTCTCGGATCGACTCGGCGCTCCGCTTGTGTTCGTGCATCCATTCGCAATAGGCGTCGCCGACATCCCGGACGGACCTGATGACGATGTCCAACGACGCTGGCGATTTCGTAACCGCTTCCGATTCGTTCGTCGCCGCAAGGATTCGGCGAGCTTCCTCGATCGTGCGTCCGAAGGGCCTGATGTGACCATTCTCGATCTGACAGAATTGACGATACCCGGACTTGTAGACAAGTCCCGTTTCCAGGAAGAAGCTGTACCGGGCAAGAGCGGTCTTTTCGTCCTGGTCGAAGTAGTGCATCTTGCCCCGGACGAACTTGCGGTACTGACCGATGCCCGAATGGAAGCCGAGCTTGATCCGTGTTTTTGTTCTACCCATGCGGCGCCCTCCTTTCCATCGGGGAACCGCACGGATAATATCAAAAACGGGGTCGATTTGATAGTCGAAATTTGATAGTACTCTCATTGGGCGAGTGGCGGAATGGCAGACGCTGGGGACTTAAAATCCCCTCGGGTGAAGACCCGGTGCGGGTTCGATTCCCGCCTCGCCCAGTGCCACTGTGTGGCACTTTCTGGCGTCATCGGATGCGTAAGTACCGTCAGAATCGGCAGTTACGCACTCAGTGACGGCCTGTGGCACCTCATCGCTGCCGACCCCCTCCACCGGCGTTTTCGACCATTTAAGGCCACTTCCGGCGGACGCGGACAAATCCGACCCCAAGTTAGACCCCAAGTTTTTTTGGTCCTTGTCCGGGCCATACGTTCCAGTCGCGGCGAGCGCTTCCCGCGACGGAGGGTCGGCGATTAGAGGGAGGGAGTTGACCGCGCCATGAAGGTCCAGCCCCCGCGTGTCGGTGTAGACCTTCGTCGTCAACCGGATGTCCGTGTGCCTGAGTTGCTGCATCGCCACGCGAGGATTGACCCCGGCCGTCGCCAGCATGGTCGCGTGCGTCACCCGTAAGCAGTGAAAGTCCACCTTCGCGCCGTTGCGGACCCGTTCGATCCCGGCGAGCTTCAAGTCCTCCCAAAAGGTCTCGATCCGCGGTACGCCGCCGGCGAAGACCCTCAGCGTCGGTATAGGCTTGCCCCGGGGGAGCGATCGGAGAGCCGCCGCCAGCTCATCGTTGACCGCGACCGTGTCCGCTCGGCGCGACTTCGTCGTCGACGCCCGCAACGCGATATAGGGCTTCTCAGCCTCAAGGTGCACATCCCCCCATGCCAGGGCGGCCAGCTCTGCCCGGCGCAAGCCTGTGAGGGCCGCGGTGAGGTAAATCATCCCCCTTTCGGGGTGGACCTCGACCAGCCGGCGCAGCTCTTCGACCGTGAACGCCCGCCGCGGGACTTTCGGCCCGACGGCCCTCGCAGTGCGGATCAACTCTAATGGGTTGGACTCGACTCGGCCCTGCGTCTTACACCAGTTACAGAACGCCACTGCGGCTTGGAGGTAGTGGTTCATCGTCCGCGGGCTTGCCCCTGCCCGGGCCTGAATGCCCAGCCACTCCGTCAACCGATCCGCCCGAATGGACGACGGCACGGACCATGCAAGGTCTGCGGCGAGCTTTCCCACGCGGGCCCGCACGTTGCGGGTGTAGTTTCGGGACCGCTGGCCTCGCTCCAGGTCCTCAAGCCACGCCTCGATGTGCTCTCTGACCGGCGTCTGCGAATGCCCGGCGTCTACCCCGATAACGCCCTCCCGCTGCCGGATCACGGCCTTTTCGAGGCCCGCCGCCTTTTGGGCCGTCATGCCTTTGTCCGTATATCCCTTGACCCTGCGGCGCCGACCCGCTGCATCGCTGTATTCAATCACCCAGGTCCGCGACTCGACTATCACCATGTTTCCGGCATCGTCGAGTTCCGGCTCACGTTTGACGACTTTGATTCGCTGTCCCTTGCGTGGGCCGCGTTCGGCGATCCGGAACTCGCTCAGCGGGCGGCCGTTTGGACCGCGGAGGATCCGCATCTTGGGGAACTTCGGTTTGAAGATGTACGCCATTTTGCACCTACCTTTTGTGGATCACTTTGGCGTTGCATGGTCAGCAAAGCCCCGATCACCTTCCGGGCGCCGTCGCGGTCGAGCCGGGTGACGCGATCGACGCCGAACCGCCCGAGCCAGCGGTCGAAGTCCCCCAGGCCGAACCCCAACACCGTTCGCAGTTCTTCGATGAACGCGAGCTG
>JAZDHF010000174.1:0-8530 GCA_043806315.1 Planctomycetota bacterium
CGCCATGCCCCAACCGTGCCGCCTCCAATGCCGCAAACCGCCGCCGATCCTTCTCGGACAACGTCTGCGCAAACGCTCGCATCCGCTCCTCCACGTGCGGTCCGTAGCGCTCTCGAAATACGAAAGCCATCCTTGGCCTCCTTGCCACGACACAACTCCCTTGCTTCCGAAAACATCCACGCCGCGCATGCTACAGAAACATGACGCAACATGCGACAGTCATTCATTTGCCGGTCCTTAGTAAGATGCTTCTGTTTTACGGAACTCTCACCCTTGCAACGCTCATACTTATACTGGCCTACAAGGGTTGAATCGAATGTCGTGGCAACGTAGTAGGCGGCGTCTGGAAGGCCGGATAACCCGCCCCTCAAGCTTGCGGCGCGTACGTCTTAGCGTCAGAACATGCGCTGAGCTTCAGTATCGGGCCGCAGCTCAGGCGATCTTCCTTCGTACTCTGAGCCTTCCTGACAGCCGTAGGGGTCATCCCCGCGCCCCCGGGACGCCAGTCGAGGATAATCCAATCGAGGGACGTGTGCTGGGCCGTGTCAATCGCCAGTCCGCTTCACCGCCTTCTTTGAACTTCGATCCTCGAACTTCGATCTTCGCCCGGCGCGCGCTCGCCGACGTCCGCCCACCGATCACCCCGCAAGTTCTATTCATGGAGCTGGCGCGCTCTTCGCGCCCGGTCCGCGCGCACGGCGCGCAAGATTTGTTTCACGTGGAACAACGTCGCGGTGCCAACGTGTGGCACGGACCTGTCGTCCCGACGCGGTGGCGTCTACGGGCGCTCCTACGGCGCCCCGATGGGCACGTTCGACGGGGGCGGGTTCAACGCCCCGGGTTCCTTGGACTGCGGATGACCGACCCATTTGTAGGCTTCGGCGAGGATCTCGGCCCGTCGATCCTGTCCGCCGGCGGCGAGTTCCTCGCGGATTTTCCCGCCCTTGGCGGTAGGCCCCGCCAGCTCCGCGAGAAGAGCCTCCACGCTGTCCATCATCCGCTCCAGCCGGTCCAGTTCGTAGAAGTCGATCCCCGTGGTTTTGTACCGCTCGGCGTCCAAGCGTAAGAAAACCGCGAGTCGCGAAGTGACTTGAGCTTTCTGGTCGGCGTTCAAGGCCGCAAGAACCCCGGCGCTGCGGAAGAACTCGAAGGCCTCCACCTCGGCGCCGTCGGCGGCCACCGCGCCCCCACGCCGGTCGCCAAGACGTTTGTCGAAGATGGCGAGATAGGCGTCCAACACGGCCGGGACCTGATTCCCGTGGGCCAGAGCCAGGTAGATGCGGCCGAGCACGATGGGACTGGTCTCGGCCAGCGCCGCCTTTTTCAACGCATCGACGGCCTCATCGAGCTTGGCCTTGTCCGCGGCGATGGCCGCTTTCGGGGCCGAGAGACCTTCCGCGCAAAGATAGCGCGCCGCCTCGTGCCGCGACCTCAACCCGGCCAACAGACCGGGCAGCGTCTCCACCCGGTCCCGCTCCATGTCCACCAAAACGCGGGCCAGCGCAAAAGCGACCCCCGGATCGAGCTTGAGGTCGCCCAACTGGGCGACCGCGACCGTCGCGGTCTGGGCGGCCAACTGGGCCCGGAACGGCGGCGTGTTCGCCTGATTCTCGTACTGCCCTTTGAACTTCTTCCGAAAGGCGACGGACGCAGATTGGCGATCGGAGTCGGGCGTCGCCGGCAGCTTATCCACCTGCCCCTGGACCCAATCTGCGATGCGCCGCTGATCGGAAACGCTGATCTGGGCAAGCTGGCGGATGGTGTTGATCGTGTCGTCTTCGGGGGTCGCGTCCTGTGCGAGGGCCGACCCGAGGAAGAAGGACGGTCCGGCAAGGAGCCAGACTACGCAACAGGCGGCGCGGTTCTGCATGAGCGACATCTCCCGCTTCGGCGATCCTCGTCCTCGGGTTTCGCAACATCATCCGGGGAATCGAACATGACGCCCGCACGACCGCGGACGCAACGTTCGGCGGCTGCAACGGGGGGTCCCCGCGCCGGCCCCGAGTTGTCGGGACTTAGCCGATCCAGCCGGTGTGTAGGCTAGCGAAGGCCAAGGTAAGGTGTCAAGGCGGACGCCGAATGCCGGCGAAGACGAAGGTGACGGAACCAATGGAACGTGGTACGCTAAGTCGGCGGAAAGACGCCGTTGCGGAGCCGCAGAAAACGCTGCAACGCCGCCAGGGCAGCATCGGGCCGTCGGCCCGGTGGTCCATCAAACGATGCACAGAATTGTGCAGGAAGGAGTTGCAATGCGAAGGCGAGTTTCACTCATCGGGACCCTCGGTTTGGGGTTGGCCTTTTCCAGCGCGGCCGTTTCAGCGGAGACCGTCGAGGAGGTAAGCAAGAAAATCGCCGCGGCCTCAGAGAAGCTCAACTCGTTCAGTGCGAAGACCAAGATGGTGATCGAAATGAAACAGGAGGGGTTCTCCATGGTGAGCACGACCGACGGCACGACGGAGATGCTCCGCAAGGGGAGCGATTTTCTGGTGCGTACCGAGAATAAGAGCGTGGCGGAGACCAACGTCGGAGGCAATGTAACCAAGCAGGAGTCGTCCGTTCTGATGATCGTCGACGGGTCGTTCGTCTACTCGGTTTCCGAATCGGCGGGCGCCAAGTCGGCCCAGAAGATGAAGCTCGAGAAGCCGGACGTTGATCCGTTTAAGGTCTGGCGCACCACGTCCGATCTTAAGGTTCTGCCCGATTCATCCTCGGACGGACGCGCCGCGTGGGTGATCGAGGCGATCCCGAAGCCGGACCAGGCCGCGGGCCAGGGAAAGACCGTCATTCACTACGACAAGGAGAGCGGCCAGATGATCAAGATGATCACCTACACGCCCGACGGAAAACCGATGAGCACGATGACCTACAGCGACATCAAGATCAACGACAAGATCAGCCCCGACCGCTTCGTCTTTAAGGCCCCGCCGGGCGTCGAAGTTCAAGACTTGTCCGGGAAGTAACTCTCCGCGGACGGCTTTCCGGCCGGGGACCGGCACAGGCCGGTTTGTTGCGGATGGGCGTGGAAACGGACGGCGCAGCGCGCGCCTGCGGTATACTCGTTCGCGTGAACGACGCCTCCAAAGGAGCGGCGGGGCATGCCTGAACCCGAACCGTCATCACCGTCAGGGCCTCCGACAGCGGAAGAGCTGCGCAACGCATTCAAGGCCTTCAAGAAGCGGCTCAAGCTCACCCGCCTCGACGACGAATCGAGCCTTGGACGCGGGCCGTTGTCGGGCGGCAAGTCTTCCGGCATCGTCGCCATCACGCCGCCGCATCAGTACCCCAGGGCCGTGTGGGATCAACTGGTCGCACAGGGCCGACTCAAGTACGCGGGCCAGGGGATGTATCAGCTTGTAGATTCGTAGCGTTTCACGATCGGGGACAATCGTCACGGCGTCGGGCGGCGATGGGAGGTAAGGGGCGATCCGGGGTGTCGGGTCGATGACTCAACAGTACGAGCTTAGCTACAGCTCGAAGGGCAAGGCGGTGGTGTGCAATGGATGAAGGGGCTCGCTACTTCCGCACGGACTTCCAGATTCACACTCCTCGTGACCGCAATTGGCGTGGAGGAGATGCCACGAGTCACTCGGACCGCTTGGCCTACGCCCGGAGGTTCGTTGACCTATGTCGTGAGCGCCAGCTGGATGCCATCGCCGTTACTGATCATCACGATATGTGCTTGGTGCCGTACGTCCAAGCCGCAGCCCAGAACGGCGAGTTCAGACCAGAAGCTAACTTCGATCCGCTGCCTAATGAACAAAACCCGCTTGTCTTTCCGGGAATGGAACTCACCATCGGCCAAGGCTGTCAGGTCATAGTACTGCTCGATCCACAGAGCGCGCCAAAGGCCCAGGAACTGCTTCTGAACACCCTGTGCGGGACAACTATGGAGCGGGAAAATCCGAAGGGGCCTGAGTTTGTTCAACTGAAGTTCACGACACCAGCCGCGCTGGACGAGCGTCTGCGAAGCACGCCTGATCTCAAGGGACAGTACCTTCTCCTCCCGAATGTTGGCGATGGCGGGCAACACACTTGGCTGCGAGAGGGCTTCGCGCCGATCTACGCGAGGATGCCCTGTGTTGGTGGCTACGTCGATGGGCGCTTGAAGGCCATCGCCACGTGCATCGGCTCGAAGGACAAGATCCGAACTGGGGAAACAAAGCTGTCGCCGTGTTCCAGACAAGCGATTTTCGCGGCTGGGGGATGTTGCCTGACCAAGTTGAAGAAGAGAATCCGGCTGATCCGGTAAAACGCGCCTTGGGTAGCTGCTCGACCTGGGTCAAACTCGGCGACCGTACCATCGAGGCCGTGCGCCAGGCCTGTCTCGGTCGACAGTCAAGGATTCAGCAGTCCGATCCGATCTCGCCAACCACGTTCATCGAAAGAATCGAGGTATCCGACAGCGCATTCCTCGGAGCAATAGACCTCGCGCTGAACCCTCAATTCAACGCCCTCATCGGCGGGCGCGGTACGGGGAAGACAAGCATACTCGAGTATGTTCGGCACGCGATGCAGGATCAGCCGCCCTCGGACCTGGATGATCCCAAACTTCATGATGAAATCGCGGAGAAGCGCGGGCGGATCATCTCGGACACGCTGTTGGCGAACGATGCTACGGTCACGGTACATTGGATCAATAATCGGGTCCCGCATGTAGTACAATTCAGAGCTTCGGCGGCGTCGCCGACGCTTCAGATCCGAGACGCCGAGCCAGTAGATGTAAAGCCCGAGGAGCTACGGTCAATTCTCCCGCTGCAGGCGTTCAGCCAGAAGCAACTGTCAACCGTCGCCGTACGCACACAAGAGCTTCGAAGGCTCATCACACAACCTCTTCAGGCGCGGTTATCAGCCCAGGCAGAGCAGATATTAGAAAAACGACGGCGAACTGAGCAACTGTACGATCAAGTTGTCGAACTCAAGGACAGCAGTCGAGCGCTAGCGGGCAAGACAACGGAGTTAAAGTCACTCCAAGAGCAGGCTAAGTCCACGGAGGAGTCGCTGCCAAAACTCTCGGATGCCTTGCAGAAGGCGTTAAAGGAGAACCCGCTGAGGCTGAGGGAGAAGCAGGTAATCGAGACGCTCCGTTCCGACACCACTGCCGTCGAAGACGCCATCACAGCCACTGTCAAGGGTCTGTCAGACATGCCCCACGAAGTGTCGTTGGAGGATGACAGCCCGCAGCGGGGCAAGGTTCTCGAGGCGCATCGGATGCTCAAGGACCTCTTCAGCAAAGTGCGGGTAGCATTGGAGAATCTGCAGAGCGACATTCGGACGGATCGCAGGCCCATCTTGGACAAGATAGATGAATGGCAGGCGGATCAGAGGCGCCATGAGGAACTCTACAGGGAAGCCGAAGAGGAGGCAAAGGAACACCGGGACAAGCTTGATCTTATCAAGAAGCTGCGAGAACAGGAGGCCGCCGTTCAGACTGAGATTGAGGGACTGAGGGCGAAGGTGGCAACGCTGCCGAGTCTGGAGAGCGACTTTCGAGCTACATGGGATGAGTGGGTGACCCTCCACAAAGAACGAGGCAACATCCTGGAGGGGGCATGCGCAGAACTTTTCAGAAAGTCCGGGGGCGAGTTAGAGGTGGAATTGAAGCGCGGTGGGGATTTCAGAGAAGTGCTGGAGTCTCTCAAAGAGATTCTCCGAGGCTGCAATATCCGAGACGCAAATTGGACGGACTTGCAGGAGCACTTGGACACGGACAATCCCGCACAGACCTGGATGAACCTCATGCAAGACCTGCGTCCGCTGGCAGAGTTGAAGGACGATGATCTGTCCAGTGACGAAAGCGTACCGGAATTACCAAGCTGGAACCTCACGCCGGGGATGCGCAGGAGAATCGTTCAAAAGCTCTCCCCCCCACGTCGATGGGTGGAGGTCGCCCTCACTAGTCTCGATGACCTTCCCGTCTTCTACTATCGTCCTAGGGACGGGGAACGCATGGAGTTCAGGAACGCCTCGGCAGGGCAACAGGCGACAGCGCTCTTCAAGGTCTTGCTTGCTGAGTCGTCCGGGCCACTGATGATCGACCAACCTGAGGAGGACCTCGATAATGCTATCATCCAAGAGATCACCGAGGTGATCTGGACCGCGAAGACCAGACGCCAACTCATTTTCGCAAGTCACAATGCCAACATCGTAGTCAACGGTGACGCCGAGCTTGTAATTCATTGCGCCTACCGAGAGGACGGGGACAGGACGAAGGGCTGCATAGCAGCTACGGGGGCCATCGACCGGCCACAAATCCGTGAGGGGATCAAGAGCGTCATAGAGGGCGGTGAGGCCGCCTTCGAGTTGCGTCGCCAGAAGTACGGTTTTTAGTCCGTAGGTCGGGTCATCGACGCGACACCCCGCGATCGGTCCTTTCGTCCGTGACGGAGCGCCAAGGGACCGTGTGCCCTAACCGCCGCCCCCGGCGAGCGAGGCCAAGTAGGCCTGTAGGTCGGCCAAATCCTGATCGGATAGTTCGACTTTGGTGGGGTGGGGCGCATCCCCGCGGAGAACTGCGTCGAGGGTGTCCTGCGCGACGCCGAGTACCGGCGGCGCACTGAGGGCGCAGCCGCTGGAGGCCCCCGCGCAATGGCAGGCGGCGCAGTTGTTCGCCGCGAACACCGTCTGCCCGGCCGCAGGGTCGCCGGTTAGACCGGTCGAACCACCGCCTCCGCCGCCGTTTCCTTGATCCGAGCCGCCGCCGCCCTGGTCCGTCGTTGAGCCGCCATCGCCCGCCACAGCGCCGTTTCGGTCAAGCGAGTCGGCGAGGCGGTTCTCAAAATCGGTGAGCCACAGGTCGATGAGGGTACGGCCCGTCGCGGTGCCCGATTGAAGCAGAACCTCGTTCAGGTTCGTGCCGCATCCCGCGAACGGAACAGCGAGTGCCGCGAGTAGCAATAGCCACGAGCGGCTTTTCATCGTACCCCATCGTCCGACCCGTGCGTGGTCCATCTTGATCCTCCGTGTGATATCAGCGGCGTACGACAACGGATTTCATTTCGGCGTCGGCGGCGCGCCGGATCGCAACAAGGCGCCCGATCCGAAGTGCGGATCGTGGCAACTCGTGCATTGCTCGACCTTCGGGCCGCCGTGCGCGTCCTTGCTCAAATCGGCCGGTTCGTCATGGCACTCCGCGCAGGTCTGCAACAACGGATGTTTCAACAGGTGAGGCTGGTCGCTACGGTGCATGTCGTGGCACTCGGCGCACTGTCCCTGGGCCACCGGAGCATGTCCGACCTCCGGCCCGAAATACCGAGCGTGGCAGCCTCGGCACGAATCCGCGAGGTCTTTTCGCACCTGCATCCGCTGTGCCGTGTCGTGACAGCTCTGGCAGTGTCGGGCCAGGTAGGGCGGGTGAAGCGAAACGTACCTCGACTCCGGCAGCGACAAAGCCGGCGGCTCAGAGGGTGAGTCCGCCGGTTGGTCGGCGGCGCCCTGCGCTTGCGGTTCCGGCGGAATCTCGAAAAAAAACGCCTTCCACCGCTCGCGGGCCGACGACGAGCAACCCACGCTGACGGCGATGGTCAGCAGCACGACAGGGCCGAACTGACGCCTCAAGCACGTTCTCACGATGCCAACTCTCTTCGGCATGCGCCGTACGATACCGCCGGCCAAAGGAGGGTCAACAACGCGATTGCGCCCTATCTGTCCGTTCTTGATTTGACACCGCCGCAACCTTCGCAGGGCCAATCATCGAGCTGTTCTTCACAACCTGCGAACTCATTGACCGTTCGGCTCCCCTGACCCCAGAATTCGCTCAAGCTCGGCGATCAAAGGCGGCAAGTCATCCGAAATCGTGTCCCACAGAACTTTCAGATCGACCGTGTCATATCCGTGCACAAGGCGATGGCGCATTCCCATGACTTGCGGCCGGGGATGGACGGGTACCGCGCCTGATCCGCCCGGCTAATCTGCGAGGCAGCTTCCCCTACGACCTCCACGAGACGCACAAGGGACAATTCGAGCATCCGGTTGCGTTGGAGATCTTGGGGCTCCCTGCCCTGGATCATCTCGAGGGCTTCGCGCGCATGGCTCAGCATGTGTCGGAGACGGATGGTATGGTCATGCTGCGTCATACTGCACTTGGGCCTCCGCGAGAACCCGGTCCCGGTAGTAACGACTCAGAAAACCGGGCGTATTCAGGTCGACCTTGCACCCGAGAAGATCAGTCAACTCGATTTCGAGTCCCGCCAGCCTCATCATCCCCACCCGGGCCTGAGGCTCGAACTCCACCAGCACGTCGATGTCGCTGTCGGGGCGAAAGTCGTCGCGAAGGATGGAGCCGAACAGCGACAGCTTGCGGATGTGGTGGCGGCGGCAGAACTCGGCGATCCGGTCGCGGGGGATCTCGATGCTGTGATAAACTATGACAGACTCGGCCATCGCCGCCAGCCTAAGAATCTGTGCAAAAATAACTCCGCGATTTTAATGCATAGGGCCGATGGTTCTTGCTGAATCCTTGGAAAGGACGGCAAGAGCATGGATGCGTCTGCGATTCACGAGTGCGAATGTTCGGTCTGTCGAGGATCGGCGG
>JAZDHF010000175.1:0-12908 GCA_043806315.1 Planctomycetota bacterium
CGGATTGGGAAGCGGCTGGAGGCAAGCGCGAGAAGCAAGCGACGATCTGCGCTCTACCGAGAGGAAGTTGCCTCGACGATTTTGAGGTTCAGGACGAAGTTGGTCGAGGCGGCATGGGGATCGTTTATCGGGCGCGGCAGAAATCGCTGAATCGCGACGTTGCGCTCAAAGTGTTGCCGCCTGCTTTATGCCGCCGAGGATCTACGCTTCGCAGGTTCCGCACGGAAGCCCAGGCGGTGGCTCGGCTGAAACACCCCAACGTCGTCCCAATCTACGCGCAGGGTGAGTACGACGGGCACCTCTACTACGCCATGGAACTGATAGATGGAGTGAGCCTCGACGTGGCGATCCACAGCCATCCGGAGGTACTCACTTCTACCTTTTGGCGCACCCGTTCCTTCCCGCTTTCGCCGCCGCGGGATGAGTTGTATTCAGGGAAGTCGGACGGTGGTGCGCGAATAGCTGAGGATGAACCGACGCTCGCCGACGCGGCGCCACCGCCGCGAACCGTTGAGGATTTCCGGCACATCGCGCGTCTGGTGGCAGGTGCGGCTGACGGACTGGCACACGCCGGCGAACAGGGTGTGATCCACCGTGACATCAAGCCTCATAATCTGCTCCTGGGAACCGATGGTCTTCTGCACATTACCGATTTCGGCTTGGCTCACCTGACGGACGAACCGCACCTGACAATGGGCGGCGAACTCATGGGAACCGCTGCGTATCTGTCGCCGGAGCAGGTCCGTGGTGATCCCCACCAAGTTGATCATCGGGCAGACATCTATTCCCTCGGCGCCACGCTATACGAACTGATCACGCGCCGGCGGCCCTTCGAGGGAAACACGCGTGATCAGATTCTGAGCGGCATCTGCACATCGGAGCCGCCGCGCCCTAGACGCTCGGACAGGAGAATCCCTCGGGATTTAGAGACAATCTGCCTTAGGGCAATGGAGAAGGATCCTGCCCGCCGCTACTCGTCGGCGGGGCTAATGGCCGAGGAGTTGCGACGGTTTGCGGACGACCGTCCGATCCTAAGCAGGCGCGCCGGCCCTCTGGAGACGTCACTCAGGCTGGCAAGCCGGCACAGGGCCGTCGCCGCCGCGATTGCAGCCATCGTCGTCGCTTTCGTTCTTGCGCTCCGCTGGATGCAGAGCGCAGATTCGTCCCGCCACGCGGAAGCCGCCAGGCTGTTGCAGTCGGCCTACGAAAGACTCGCATACGAGAATTACCGGATGCCTGACCTTGCGGCTGACAAGATTGAACGCGCGGAGGAACTGGGCGCCGATCAGATAGAGCTTGGTCTTACGCGCGCACTAGCCGACTTGGGCAACTCGGACAACCTCTCCGCCGTTGAACGTCTTCAGGCGGTCCTGGCGCAGAGTCCGAACGACACCCGGGCTCTTTACATGTTGGCCTGGGCCCAGCGGCGTGCCGGCGACACCCGAGCGTCGCACGAGACGTTCACCAGGGCTGAGACTTTAGGTGGACCAGCGCGAGCCGACGCCTGGTTCTTTCGCGGCCTCGCGATGCACTTTGACAGACCGGACATTGCGGTGCAATCGTACCGTGAGGCGAACACACTTCGAACTCAGCAACATGAGTTTTATCCGCAGGCTGTACTGCATCTCGCCCGGGCACATAACCAAGAGATGTACGTCTCGCGGAAAGCTGAGGTTTTCGCGGAAGCCGAATTCAGCCTTCGCCAGTTGATCGAGCACAAAAACTACGGCTCTTATCCTTACTACCTTTTGTCCATCGCCCATCGGCTGGCCGCTGAAATTCAGCAGACGGAGGCTGCTGCGCCCGACGGATCGATCTCGAACATCTTCGCTGAAGCGCTCGGGTGGGCTCGCGCGGGACAGCGCGAGTATCCGGCCGACGAACGTCCCGTCACGGCGGAGGCGGAATGCCTGGAGAGCTTGGGGAGGTTCGATGAGGCGATTGAGGCTCGCTCACGAGCGATCGGCTTGGCCAAACGGCCCGTTGAGCAATGGGAGGGGAATCATTACCGATGGCGATTGCATTATTGGCTCAGTAATTTCGCCGAGGCGCTGGCCGACCTTGAGGCTTGCCGGGGGTTTAGTCCGAATAACCGGTTTTATGAGTTCTTGTATCCTGCGCTCATTTACGCAGAGATCGGGCAAATGCAACAGGCGCGGGAGTTGGCCCGTCGGATTGCGGAGCTCAGCTCCAACGACGCCCAAGCCGTTTTGTGGTCCTCAACGGCGCTGCGACTCTTGGGCCGACAGGAAGAAGCCGATGCGTTGCTACGTTCTAGGATGGACTCCGTTGACTATGCGGCTGCGCTCGTTCCCCCTCAGAGTCAGGAGTGGATAGGATTGCTCTATGCCTACTGTCTTGGCGAGGCCCAGTTCGGGGAGCTGCTTGCACTGGCGGAGGGCCTGCCCTCGGCGAGGAAGCTTCTCGGCGAAGCATATTTCCACGCGGGCGCGAAGGCGCTTGGCGAAGGGAATAGAGAACTCGCCTTCACCCATTTTGTCGGTGCGTACCAGTCCTTCGACGGCGAGCAGGCGTACGCGTTCCACGGCAAGGCAGTGTGGGAGAAAATGCGCGCGGAGCCTGGTTGGCCGCCGTGGCTGCAACCAGCCACCGATCCGCAGGGGCAGCATTAGGCGAAGAGAGGCGGCGAGCCCGATGGGAGATGCCGCCGGACGGGAAAGGTCATGAAAAGTCACGACAAATCTCACTGGCCGCGTCGAAGCACTGTGTATTGTTGTCTCGTGTTGGCGCTGTTTGCCGGAGACGATCCGTCTGTGCGAGCGGATCCACCGATTGAACCGCTGCCCGCACCGACCTTTTCCTTCGACTTGGCGTCGCCGAAGGTCGTGATCGGCATGGTGCGGGGCGACATGCTTCTCAAACCCGCCGCACCGAATCTCAATATTGAGCTGGAAGGTTGGGCGCTCGGGCTGGGGTTATTCGATGACGATGTGGATGCGATCTCCATCGGCAACGCAACTCACCCGCCCGATGCAACATTCGCGCTCCTTTTCAGCGTCGACCGGGATACGGTCGGTGTAGCACCGCCAGACCCCGGTTTGGTGGCTCTCGGCCTCCCGTACAACGTGCTGGATCAAGCCGTTCGTGGGCATGCCGCGGGCGACGAATTCATGTCTACATCGCTGTTCTCTTTGGACCAAAACATCGCTGTTACGGCCGCGGTCTTGCCGTTGAACAATGTGCTGCTGCGAAACAACTTCGACGAGGGCGGCACTGATTTCGTGGCCGACCCGGAGACGAGCGCGGATACCATCGTGGTCAACGAGTTGCAGGACAATGTGGACGCGCTTTCGGTCGCATTTGTCACCACCGACCTAGTGTATTTCTCCGTCAGCAAGGACTCGCCATCATTAACCGGGCTGCACGGTCGCCCCTTTCCGAGCGGCGCCGACATCTTCGTTCGCACGCCGGGCCAGCTCCGAGAGAAGAATGATGAGCGGTCGGGGGCCGACCGTGATGAGCGTGCAAGTCACTCGGGTGCGGGACCCTGCGAAGCTGAATGTTGCCAGCTCGCAAACGGTCTGTACGCCGATTGCCGCTCTCAGGGAGGCTCAGTCGATGATTGCGCGGCGGCGGCACACGGTTCTCTCAACACCTGCCTGCAGCAGGTGTGCGGCGTCGCGCCGCCCTCGCCCCCTGGCCTGTTTGCGTCGGCGCTGGATTTGGGTCTGCGCCAGGGCGACGACATCGACGGGCTCGTTGTCTTCGATACCAACGCCGATGGCATCTTCAATGGTACCGATCAGGTGATCTTCTCGCTGACACGGAACTCGCCGTCGCTGGCGACCCTCCCGGGTGCGAGCACTGCGGGCGCCGGCGCAGATGTTTTCCGAATGGCGCCGGACCTCCAGGAACCCGTACTGCTTGCTTCAGCCGCGTCTCTCGGACTCGGTCACGAGCAGGACGACATTGACGCGCTTGATTTCGTACTTTGCGATGATACCGAGCTTCTTGCGGCGACATACGGGATTCGGGCCCAGCCATCCATACCCGCCGTCTCCTCTTGGGGACTCGCCGTTATGTTCTTGCTAATGCTCATCGCTGGCACGATTGTTGGCTCCCAGCGTAAGCCGTCAGCAACATGACTCACAGTCCGGTGCGCCACCGTCAATTAGGCTCGATCGCAGACTGCCATAGATCCCGATAGTTCCATCCGTGCAGCGCGAGAGCTGCCGACTTCGAGCTTCGTGCAGAAGGGACGGTGCCAGCGAATATCCGATTAGTACCTGATAAAACTATCTCCGATGGTGCCGAAGAGTCTCGATGGGTTCAGTGTGGTCACTCAAACCCCGCTTTATTCTCACAACTATCCGCGATTCTGGCTCAGAAAAGCACCATTTCGGCGGGTCGGAACAGAGATTCGATTACCCGCGCCCCGTTGTCGCTGAGATTCAGAACGTACTGAACCGCCAGAGTGGGTCAGAAAGTGGGTCAGTCGCCACGTGGCTTTGGTTCAACTCCTCGGGCCCCATAGCCCCTTATCTACTCGGACCTCAAGCTCAAGCCCTGGAAACACGCTTCCAATCATCTCCGGCTCATTTTTTCTGGCACGACTGCCAGATCACGCAGCCGGTGGTCGTGGGTTGACGGCTTGGTGGAGCAAGGTTTGGACCGGGTTCTCGGACTGCAGAGGGCGTTTGCGGGTCCCGGAGAGGTCACTGAGTTCTTGGTTCTGATTCCGACCACGTGGCGGCTGACCCATTCAGTGACCCATTATTTCGCGCCCATCGTCTTACACGGCAAGCGGCGAGAACTCGATGGCGTCTGTAGGACGCTTGAGCTAGATTCGGTAAGGCGCTAGGCACCTTCTGGCCACCGCGTTTCCCACGCGCTGTTTGAATTCCCGGGCAACCGCCGCATCGCCGTGATTGCCCCGAATTGGGAGTCGGAGTCGGCCAGGGCGAACATCGTCGTGGACGGTTACGTTTACGGATTGAGCGTGCGGGAGAGTTTGCTGCAAGGCTCCGGCCCGGCGATCCAGGTCAACGGGACGGCGGAGAATCTGTTGGTCCGTCCGGCGGAAATGCTCACCTCGTCGATCATCCAATTCGGCCCCACCGGCAGGGTGACCGGCCGTGGCTTGGCGCTCGACGGATTCGCAGGCCAATGATGACCGACACCTTACCCATTCCTTCGCAGCTCAGGACAAGCATTCAGTCCGAACCCGGAGCGCCAGCGACGGGTCAGCGCCGTTCTCGTCTTTCAATCGACATTCGACAATCGACAATCGACAACCATCGGCGAAAAGGCTTCTCCCACTGGCGGAAAAACTGTTCGGGATCGACTCCTTCCGCGGCCTGCAATGTGAGGCGATCGAGGCCTCGCTGAACGGCGAGGACTCCCTGGTCATCATGGCCACCGGCAGCGGTAAGAGCCTTTGCTACCAGCTTCCCGCCGTCGCCGAACCCGGGTTGACCTTGGTGATCTCTCCCCTCATCGCTCTGATGGACGATCAGATCATGGCCCTCAAGGGAAAGGGCGTCGCCGCCGAGTCCGTGCACACCGGCAAGCACTGGCGATCGCATGACGAAACGTTCCGCGCCGCCAAGGAAGGCCGTCTGCGCCTGCTCTACGTCTCCCCCGAGCGTTGCGACGATCTCGCCTTTCTGGCCGTCCTCCGTCAATGCGACCTGCGTAGCATCGTCATCGACGAGGCCCACTGCATCAGCATCTGGGGGCCGGACTTCCGCCCCGCGGACGCCAAACTCGGCCAATTGCGGGCGATGTACCCCGACGTTCCAGTCGCCGCCTTCACCGCCACCGCCACCGCCCGCGTGCGCGAGCAAATCAAGGAATCCCTCATGCTCCGCAAGCCGGTGGAGCTCATCGGCGACTTCGACCGCCCCACCCTCATCCTCCGCGTCGTTCGATGCCGGCGGGACGCCGACGCGCTGCTCCTGGAGACCGTCCGTCGTCTGCAATCCGCGATTGTCACCCTGAGCGAAGCGAAGGGCCTCGACGGCATCGTCTACTGCCCCACCCGCGCCGAAACCGAGCGTATTGCCGCGATGCTTTGTAGCACAGCCGCCCCCGGCTGTGACGCCCCGGGCTATGATGCCCGCGCCTACCACGCCGGTCTCTCCCCCGAGGAACGCCGCTCCGTCCACGAATGGTTCCTTGCACCCCGCGACCCTACAACTCTTGAACGTCCGTGTGCCACTGCTGTCTCAGCAGTGCCGTCGCCCCCTCTCCCCGTGGGAAAGGGCCGGGGCGAGGGCGATCCCTCCGTCCCTTTGTCCCTTCGTCCCCTTGTCCCTGCCTCAAGGATCGTCGTCGCCACGATCGCTTTCGGCATGGGCATCGACAAGTCCGACGTTCGTTTCGTGATTCACCACGGGATGCCCTCCTCTCTGGACGTCTATCACCAGGAGATCGGCCGGGCCGGCCGCGACGGGAAGCCCGCGGAGTGCGTCTTGCTCTACTCCCCCGACGACTACCAGCGCTGGGTGGGCATGTTCCAGGGCTCCTCCTCTGGCGGGCGAGGCCAGGGTGAGGGCGACGATCCCGCCTACGACGGCAAGATGGACGCGCTGGGCGACATGGAGTGCTTCTGCGGCATCCGCCGGCGGAGCCAGTCGCTTCCCCTCTGCCGCCACGCCCACCTCGTGGAGTATTTCAGCCAGCATCTCCCCTTGCCAAGGGGAGACGAAGAGGGGTCTCCCGCCAATTGCGGGGCCTGCGACGTCTGCCTCGAGGAAATATCGAATGGCGAATGACGCGCACAGAATCAAAGTCTGCATCGACTGCGGCGGAGACTTGTCGACTCCGGAGCGTGACACTCGCTGCCGACGATGCTATTTCGCTGTTCGCAAGCATCATGTGTCGCCGACGGATTGCCACCGCGTCCGGGATGGCGCGCTCTATGTGGCGCGCGGAATATGCGATCGATGCTACCGCGCCTACCGCCGGCAGCGGTATCCCGAGGCCCAACGTCGTCATCAACGCGACTGGTACCGTGCGCACGCGGGAACGATTCTTTTTCGGGAAAAGGTGACCAGGAGGCTGCAGGGATCCCTTCCCCGCAGCCTCAATCGAGGATCGCGCTCCCACAACTGGATGGGAGGGCGTTACATCTTTTGTTCTTTCCCGGGATGCGGTGCCCTACTCGGGTGGAAGGGGCCAAGCAATCTTGCACACCGCAAACGACCTTGGCTTTGCCGCCGCCACATGACCAGGTATCCCCCTCCTAAACGAGCGCGAACCGGCTCGATGATGCGATGTTGTGCGCCTGGATGTCAGACCGTCGTATACCGTCACCCAGCGAGGGCGAGATCTTTGAAGATCGGAGCCCTCTGCCCATTACACGTCGGTAAGCATGTCCGAATGGGCGCGTGGGTGCAGGTTTCTTGCTTCGTTTGTGGCATCATGCTCATGCGCCGCCGATGCAATCTCCGCAAGGCGCGCTTCGGGCATACGTTCTGTTCAAGACACAAGACTTGGTGGAAAAAGAAGGAGTATCGCAATGCGTTTCGATCATCTGATGGCCAAGGCGGAGAAGCTCCATGCCCTGTGCGTGAGGCATCTTAACAACATCGCCGAGCACATGCGCCATGCCCGCCGGGCGGCGTATCGCTTCGCTCAGACGACGATGCTCATCGAGGCGGAGTATCACAACGAGTTCCTGGACTTCGTCATGGTGCAGAAGCTCGATATCGACGCCTGGTACGAGGAGAAGTACGCTCCCATCGAGCAGGTCTTCAATCAGGATCGGCGGGTTCTATGCAATAACATCCGAGCAGGAATGACCGAGAAGGAATACATCAGGCACGGCGACCTCTGGACGCTCCGCAAGGAACGGGTCTATGCGAACCACGTCCAGGCCGATGCAGAGGTTACGACCCCACCTGTATCCATGACTCCTATCGAGGCGGCGGCCTATTGGAAGGCCCGCGCCGATGCTCTGATTACTGAGGTGCGAGATCTTCGAACCAAGGTCCGCACCCTTTGCGCCCAGCTTCAGCTCGCGGAGCGGAGGTTGGCCAACCTGACGAAGGTCTTCAAGACCGGAAGCGCAGCAAAGAAGGCCCAATGACCCCTTCGACCGCCATTCAAACCCCGCTCGACCGCCCTTCGGAGGACTTCCGAGAGGCGGTGCATATCTGCCCTCGGGAAGGCAGATCGCAGTCCGGCGAATCCTCACTCGATAATCGACAATCGACAATCGACATTCCGGCGCTCGAACTCGCGGGCCTCAAGGTCTTTGCCTCCCGCGACGGTGATCGCGTGACCGGCCGCGTTGACTTTCCTTACTCGGTCGCGGGCCGATCCTCGATCCCGATCTCCTATCGCAATCGCCAACCCGAGCCGGGAGCGCCAGCGACCGGTCCAATCGACGAGTTTGCCCAGACCCGTCTCAGCCTCGTCACCCGCTGGCGTGAGCTTTGCGCCGCCAATTCCAAAGCCTCGCGCCTCAGCCTCGCCCATCGGGTCTCCGATTCCGCCCCCATCCGTTGCAGCCCCCGCTCTCTGCAACTCTGGGCCCGCAAACTTGATACTGAAGGCCCGGCCGGGCTCTGCGCTCGTTACGTCCCCGCCCCTCCCGCCGTGCTCGCCCTCGCAGCTCAGACCGCCTCCCACGCCGTTCTCGTCTGCGCCTGGTGGTCTTTCCGCATCGGCAACGCCGATCGCATCGACACGCCGATGATGCACTCCGCCGCCGCCCTCGTCTGTCATCCTGAGCGGCGAAGGGGAAGCGAAGGACCTAATCGGCAATCGACAATCCCCCTCGCCGACGTCCTCGCCGCCATCGACTGTTACTACTCCTGGCCCTGCGACCGCCGGCGTTTCCCCTTCAAACCCTTCGCTCGCTGGGCTCGGTACGACTTCGAGACCTGGCTCTTTCGCGCCTGCGACGAGAACGACTACCGGCGTCCCGCCTTGGAAGGCGGCTTCGCGCCGGCCAATGACCTTGCCCACGTTCCGCTCCGTTCCCCGCAAACCATCCGCTGGCCGGACATTCCCGACCCGCGTTTCCGCAAGCGTGACGTCTCCGACCGCGCCACCCGCGCCGCGATCCGCGACTTATATCATTCTTCAACTCCGGCACCCTCAAACCCTTCAACCTCTGCCCTGAGTTTCGAACGCCTTGAACCTTCTAACCCTTCAACCCTTGAACTCTGCAACCCTTCAACTCCGCAACCCCGCAACCCTTCTCCCTTGGTCGCATGGTTGCAATCCCTCGACCCCCGTTGGCGTGGTTTCTTCCTCCGCCTTGCCAAGGGCGACCGCCAGGCCAAGTTTGAATTGATCGCCACCCTGTCTCTCTGGTGGGACGGCCTGCCCGGCGACGTGCGCCGCGAGATCGATGCCCGGATCGAGGCCTGGAGCAAGGATCGCTCCCGAACGGAGGTGCAGATCGCCACTCGCCGGGTGCTCAGTCTGATCCCGCGATTGCGTGAGATTCGCGGGAGTTTCACCACCCTATCCGCCGCCGCTAGGATGGTCGTTTGATACGGTCAGAATGATGCAAACTCACAGGCAGTGTAAAGCCATCTGGCACGTAACTTGCCAGGAGCCTCGTTTTTTTATTCGGACGTGAAAACCATGTCCGATGCCATGTCCGATGTCCGATTCATCGGTTCTGCGCACGCCCTCGAAAATCGCTCGCAACCGCTTGCCCCACAGAGGTTTACGAATCGGACATGAACATCGGTCGCTCAGCGCAGAACCACGCGCCGTCCCCTGTTTTCGGGCTGCGGTGCGCAGAACCGAGTTTTGCCCGTTTTCGCACGTAACCACCGTATACACATAGCCTTACGTAGCATCGGACAGGTGCGCAGAACCTATATGCTCTTTAGATAGAGACGGGCGATAGGAAGTGGGGAATAGTGCCCAAGTTGCGTACCCAAACGATGGCCACCCCAGGTCAAAGACCCTAGGTCACGCAATCCGGCGTGCGTGGTCATGTCGTCCATAACTATATTGAGGATATGACGTTGCGAATAGGCTCGTTGGAAAACGGAAGCGCGGAATCCGCGTGGCACGCGATGTGCGTTAGGCGACTTCCGGGCAAGCGAATCCTGCGCGATCGCGATCTTGGGGGAGCCACACTTGGGGGGGGACGGAGCAGCGTGTTCCCGTGTCCCGAAGGAACACAGCTTCCTCTGCGGGCGACCCGCCGGAGCCACGAAACCAGGCCGTGCGTTTGGGGAGATGCGCATGGCTTGCGTTAGTGGGTTCGGCGGGAAGCCATTTTTACGGGTAACGTCAAGCGTCGCTCTTCGCATCGTCGGCCCGCGACCCGTGTAACCGGTCCATCCGCTCGCGCATTTCGGGGGCGATGTAAAGCGAGGCAGCCTCCGGGAGGGAGGCCAGTGCCTCAACGCAGCGATCCAGCCGGGTGGCCAAGTCCGCGTCCAAATCGACGAAGACGACGCGCTGCCCGCGAATCCTGCACAGCCCGCCGCCGCTGCCGCCGAGTCGTTCCCGGCGTACTTCGATACCCAGTTGCTCGAATAATTGGAGAACCGTGTCAAGCTGGGCAGTCGCATCCATCCGTCGCCACCCCCTTCAAGTGTCGCGACGCGTAGAACCGATATCCCGAATCGGGAAGTTGCTCACCATACCACAATCGGGAACGTCGCCCAATGGCCAAACAATCGCCGACTCGAACCCGACCGGGCGATGGCGTCGCCTCACCGGTTGAGGAGCGGCTTGCTCAACTCTCGGCCCAGTTGGACTTGCTCAAGGCGCAGGTGAGGCAGGCGCAGCAACTCGCCAACCTCGGCACGGCGGCGGCCATGCTCGCCCACGAGGTCAACAACCTGCTCACCCCGATTCGTGCGTACGCGGAGTATGCGTTGACGTCGGATGACCATGAACTGATGCGAAAGGCGCTCACCGTCACGACGAACAACGGTCACATGCTCATCGCCATGTCGTCGCGGATTCTGGAAATCAGCGCCGCCAAGCCGCAGAAGACGGAACCGGTCGCCGTGCGTCCCGTGGTCGAGGACGCCCTGGCGAGTCTGTGCCGTGACCTGTCGAAAGACGGCATCGATGTTTCCGTGAACGTCGAGGAGTCGTTGACCGTGCAGGCCGATCCGCTGCAACTCCAACAGGTGCTCTTCAACCTGTTCCTGAACGCCCAGGAGGCCATGAGCGCGTCGCACTCCGGGCGCCTCACCGTTTCGGGAACGCGCAACGACCGGACCGTCGTCATCGAGGTTCGCAACACCGGCGACCCGATCCCTCCGGAGTTACTGCCGCACCTCTTCGAACCCTTCCAGACCTCCAAACCCGTGGAGCGTGAGGGGCGTCGGCGTTGCGGCGGACTAGGCTTGGCCCTGTGCCGCGATTTGATCGAGGAGAATCAAGGGACCATCCGCGTCTCGAGCACACCGGGCGAGAGCACGACGTTCACAATCACGCTCCCCGCAGTACCAACGACGATTTCGTGACCTCGTGCTTCATGCCGACCCTTGAGGTCCTCGCATTTGGCGCGGCGTCGCGTGCGTTCTTCGGATTCCGGCGGCACCATCGTCGGGCGCGATGCGCGCCGGGATCGGTGCTTCTTGAGGAGTTGCCGCGTCTCTGCGCTGGCGGGGATCGAGCGCCGCCGCCGTAGCCATTCAAGTATGTCCGCTTCGAGAACCACCACGGCCTTCGGGTTGAAGTGGCATGCGGGCAGGGACCCGTCGCTGATCTCCCGCCTGACTGTTTTCAGCGGCACCCCCGTCAGCGCTGGAATCTCGTCGATGGGATAGGCCATCTTCCGGCCTACGCCCAACGACGCCGGATCGTAAGACGAAGCGTGGAATGGACGGTTACCGCTTGCGGCAGGATTGCCGCGCACAGGTCTGTGCGGCCCGCCTGCATGGCGGTCCGTGGCGCCCCCATTTCCTGAATCCCGGCCTTCGTCGCGTGGTGCCGCGGCACCTGCGTCCGGGCATGACTTCCCCCACCGTTCCCTCAATACCTATTCTATCCGACGCGATTTTTTTCCGAGTGCAGTCGCTTGCCCCCGGAAAGGCCCCTTCCAAGCGGCCCGCGCCAGCCCGTTGGCCACGAAAGGTCGCCCCAGAAAAGGGGGGCTGCTCACGGGGCGGGCCTCGGTGGCCAGAGCGGCCAGCCACGGCAAATGACCTGCCGCAGCGGGGGTGGTGCCACGGCCTGATTAGCCCCCGGACACCCCATTCCTGCCCGCCCGGCGGCGGAGCGGGCCGTCACCCGCTGCCGTGGGTCGCCTCGGACGCGCCCGGGCCACCCGATCCGGCTCGGCGACCCCCCGGCTGGTCGCAGAGCCGTGATCGCCGAGCGGACTTCGGTTCCGCCGGACAACCGTCCGGCGCGACCGCCGACGGGCGGGTCGTGCAGCCCATCGTCGGGGACAGCCGTCCGACACAACGAGCAACGGCATCGGCCAGACGATCCGCCTCGGGCGCACGGTCTTCCATCGCCACGAGAGGCACGCAACAGGCCGCTTCACGCGGGAGCGGAATGACGCTCGCTCACGACGGCGGCGGCAGGCCCTGATCCGAGGGTCTTGCAGGGACGCCCGCCTGGCGGCGGGCGTCCTTCCCTAAGTACAGCACCCCGCAGGAGGGGTGCGGAATTCCTGATATTCAAGGGCGTTTCGTGCCGAGTTGATGCGCACGGCTCACTTCATGGGAGCAAACCATGAACTTTGTGGGCATCGACCTCCACAAGAAGTCTATCAGCGTTTGTGTCGTAGACCAAGAGCGCCAGGTGTTGGCACGCAGGCAGTTTGCGTGTGCGGAGCCGGAGCAGATCGTAGGTTTCTTCAAGGAGTCGGATCCGTTCCAAGCCGTCATGGAGGCGACGTCGAGCTACGAGTGGCTCTTCCAGTTGCTCGAGCCGCTGGCGCAGCGGGTGGTTCTGGCCCACCCCAAGAAGCTGCGGGTCATCGCCGAGAGCACCCGCAAGAG
>JAZDHF010000176.1:0-2993 GCA_043806315.1 Planctomycetota bacterium
ACCTACAGTAGCGGATTCGACAAAGGGGGGCTCGCGGTCGGCAAGCAGTTTGCGATCGGATCCATCTACAAGGACGCGTTCGATGCCCTTGAGACCCAACGCGTAGCGTTGGACGCAGCGAAGAAACTACGCGCGGCCGGGGACCGGTTCCTCAGCTTCTTTCAGGCGCCCGCGGGAAAGGTCTAACATGAGCCTGAAAACACTACGGACGCAGTTGCACGTGACGCAGGCGGAAGTCGCGTCGGCGTCTGGCGTGGACCAAGCGACCATTTCCCGCATCGAGGCGCGCGAGGACGGATCGCATTCGATGGCGACGTTGCTGCAGATCCAGAAGGGACTGCGAGAACTCGCCCGGCTGAAGAAACGGCCGATGGCGATCTTTCTCAACGACATCTACCGCGAGAAGCGGAAGAAAGAAGACACAGTATGAGCGTGGACACTGAGACGGGATTGGTCACGACCGACAAGGAATCGCTCGTCGTGATCACGAAAGACCAGGTCACGTTGATCAAGGAGACGGTTGCGAAGGACGCGACCGACGCGGAGTTGGCACTGTTTTTCTACGACTGTCGACGGCGGGGCGTGCATCCGCTCGATAAGTTGCTGTACTTCACCCGCAGGCGGGGGAAGTATACGCCGATCACGTCGATCGATTTCATGCGCGCCCGAGCCGCCGCAACGCGTGAGCACATGGGGACGGACGATGCGGTGTTCGAGGGGACACCAAAGACCGAGGGCTTCTCGGCCACGGTGACGGTCTATCGGCTGGTGCAGGGGCAACGGTGCGCGTTCACCGCGACGGCTAGATGGGCAGAATACGTGCCAGAATCGGCAAACAATGCGGACGCGATGTGGCAGAAGATGCCGCACGGACAACTGGGTAAGTGCGCCGAGGCCTTGGCGTTGCGGAAGGCTTGCCCCCAGGAATTGGAAGGGCTGCACACCATCGAGGAGATGGACCAGATCATGGTCGAGCCTGCGAATCCGGTCCTGCGGCCGCCACAGCGCCGGAGCGCGACGCCGGCAATGGTATCCGCTCCTACCCCAGAGCCGGTCATCGACGCGAAGGCTGAGCCCGTGCCGGCCGTGACAGAGGCGCCCGCAGACCCGCCGTTCGACCCACGGGATGAGCAGCCGGCAGAACCTGGCTGCACCATCACGCTCATTGAAGCCTTCTCGGGCGTGAAGAAAGTCGAAGGCAAACCCGACAAGCCGTGGCAGAAGTGGGCCATCAACCTGAGCGACGGGCGCAAAGGGGGTACTTTCGATACGAAGATCCGGGACATCGCCGTGGCGTTGGCTGCTGCTCACGCATCAGTCGACGCGACGATCGAGATGAAGAACAACTACTCGACCATCGTGGACCTGTGGGAAGTCGGGAGGGAGTAGGCCATGACCAGGCGGGGGGCATTGATCGGAACGATGCTGATGGCGGCTAGTGAACTCGTGAGGGCCGAGCAGGAGAAGTTCACAGTAAACAGATCGGAGTTAGCGGCTTCTATATTGACGTTTGACTTCACGAGTGACTTAGGATTTAAGGCGTTGACGCTGAAATTGACAGACAAGACGGTGACGTTCACCCGCGAAGAACTGCAACGCGAGTTTGAGCATGTTCATCGGGCTGAGGGTTGGGGATCCGACGTTGCGTTTGTGGTGGGACCGAATGGGCGCAAATTGGATGTCTGTGCCGAATGCGGGCAGACGTTTTGGAGGGCGGAGGTGAAGTAATGACCATCGACGACCTGATCTACGATCCGGCGACCCACACGACGACCACGAAGGACGGGCGGGACGTGCCGCACGTCACCCGGATCATCCGGGCCACCAACTGCTCGCACGATTTCCGGTTCGTAGACCCGGTCACGTTAGCCGCGGCGCAGTTGCGCGGGGAGTACGTTCATCGGGCGTGTCAGATGCTCGACGAGGACGATCTAAATTGGGCCACGCTCGACCCACGCATCGAGGGCTACGTGCGGGCGTGGGAAGCGTGCAAACACGAACAGCATCTCGTGGTCGAGGCCAGCGAAGTCCGGGTCTTCAGCGAGCAGGCATGGTTTACTGGCACGCTCGACAAAGTGTGCCGACGGGATGGTGGAGTTCGGTGGACCGTCATTGTGGATCTCAAGACCGGACCCGAGAAGTATTCGGGCGCCAAGCTCCAGTTGGCGGCGTACGTCCGGGCGTGGCTGGAGATGATGACCGGGCCCCGGCCGACCGAGATGATCGAGCGTCTGGCGGTGGAACTTTACGAGGATGGTCGATATCGGCCCGTGTGGCACAAGAACTCGCAGGATTACGGGGACTTCCTGCACCTGCGGCACACGTATCGAATCCAACAGGAATTATGGGGAGGCAACTGAAAATGAAGATGAAGGTGACGCTCAGCAAAGAGGAAATTGAGAGGGCCCTTTCAACTGTCGTGTTGGCGGCGGTAGGCCCTGGCTGGCGAGTTGAGAAGATGGGGCGTGTCTACACGTCGGAGTTGGACGTGGACATCACGAACGAGCCGCCGGAGAAGACGGCGGAAGAGAAAGAGTTCGAATCATGCCAACTGTGAGAGACGCGGTACGACGGACCACTCAATGGTTGCGGTTGGGACTTGTGAGCGATGAGGTCGGGAAAGACATCGGGACCATCCTCGACTACCAAGACAGATTCGGCCCGCCGCCATCGCCAACGCAGACGTATGCGCTCGAGCCAGGGAAGCACTACGTCATGGCGTACGACGTTGCTGCAGTGTCTTCCCAGATGCTCGTAGCCATGCGGGAGAACCTGAAGCAAGCCGGAATTAACGTGGTCATGCTTGGCATCCATGGCAACCCGAAGGGGTGTATCGCCTTTGCTCCAAGTGGCAAGGAGGCGCCATGAACCTCATCCGGTTGGCACTTGGCATCGACGCCGACCTCCGGAACTTCGACAACCGGTACACCGAGCTTGGGAAATTGGTGTTGAGGTTGGAACAACGATGCGCGGATATCGAGTTTCTTATCGAA
>JAZDHF010000177.1:0-4635 GCA_043806315.1 Planctomycetota bacterium
GGTTCCGCAAACTCAATGCCCCGCACCTGATGAAGGACGTGTACCAGAACGTGCGCTTTGTGGACGGCGTACGCGAGTCGAAACGAAAGAATCGGAAGGATGCCGCCTGAATGCTTTTACACACCTATTGACGCGAGCTCCCTTCGTGGTGCGTTGCGTGCAGGGGGTTTGGCATCGACGAGACGAGATTGGAAACGAGCATCAAAGTTTGAGCCAGATGTGCGTCGAAATTTAAGCCACATGGTTGCGAAAAATAACGCCGTCGAAGGCGTTGGCCCAACGCTTCGCACGATCAGACATACCGAGCCTCCGAGTCTATGATCGTGCGTCGGCGCCCCCGGATTCAAGGTGTGATTGGTCGAGCGCTTACGCAGCAACGGACTACGGCGTGCAACGCCCGCAGCGGTCGCCGCAGAAGGCCGTGTTGGTGACGACCGTGCGTGTACTGGCCGGGCAGTCCGCATTGGAACCACAGGGTAGGCCGACGTTCGCTCCGCCGACGCACTCCTTGTCACATATTCCGCCGCTCGGGCAGTGGCTGTTGTTGACGCAGGGGTCGCCGTCGTTGGCACCGCCTCGGCATGTCTTCACGCACAGGGCGCCCGCCCGGGATGGGGCGCGACGGCGGCGCTCATCACGGGCACGTAATGCCGCAGGGGAACGCGAACCCCTTAAACGCGTTCACATCTAGCGTAATGTCGAGGGCGTCGATCACTCCGTCCGGCGTGCAGCCCCAGAGGTTCACCTGCTCGAACGTGACGCTCCCGTACCTGCCCTTGAAGGCGTCGACGACCCGAACGATGTCCAGGGCGTTGATGATCCCGTTGCCGTCGACGTCGCCCCACTTCAACGTCCTCGCACTCGCCGCGGCGGAGAGAACAACTCCGGGGAAGTCGCACTGCGTTTCGACGAGATACTCCGCTCCGGGGCGGATCTGTGCTCCGCGGACCTTCGCGGTTCCCCATTGACTTGCCGTCTTGTAGAACGGCGTGCTGCCGAGCGTACCCGCGTCGCACCTCCCGGCGCACGTCCCGATGGGACACTGGCCGTCGGTGGTGCAAGCCCTGCCGGGGTACAACCCGCCGGCGCATGTCTTCGGACAGTCGGCGGCGGTTAGGCAGTTCTGGCCGTTGTTCGCCCCACCGTTGCACGTACTTTGCACGTATCGAGCCACGCAGGCCGATTGCGTGTCGTGGCATTCGCCGATGACCTTCAGGGCGATCGGGGTCGAACCCTGGTCCGCTGGCGTGACCGCCAAATACCGGCATGCAATACCGACGGCCGTCGGCTGGTTGCATCCGCCGCAAGTGTTCGTGTTCTCGTCGCAAGTTGCCGGGTTGGGGCAGGGGTTGCCGTTGTTGGAAAAACATTCATGATCGAACACGCAGCCGAGTTCGGCGTCGCACACCTTGGCGCTGCAGAAGAGTCCGGTGTCGCAGGCGACGGGTGTATGGGTGCACGTGCCGTTGACGCAGGCGTCGTTCGTGCAGGGGTTGCCGTCGTTGCAGTCCGCAGCCGTACTGCACGTCTGCCCCGGACTGCTGAACGTCACCGTCAACTTGGGCCGCTCCGTCCGTGTCGCGACATACTCACTTGAGCGAACTTGAACCCCGTCCGTTCCCGTAGGAAGCACGATCCACCCGCGGTTCAAAGAGGGAACCAAACTCCACGCCGCTAGGCTCGACGTGACCGTTACCGTGTACGTGCCCAACGGCGTGCCTGGCGTCGACGCGAGCGACACCGCGCTGTGCTCATCCGTCTGCACGCCGGCGTCGCCGCCGAAGGAGTTGTAGGTCTCCGCCTCGGTCCAGGCGACGAGGGCCTCTCGCAGATCGCCCACGCTCCCCGTGGCGTTGGAGTCCCCGCCGACCGTGTAGGCGAGCGAGGCCGAAGTAATCGTCGAACCCACCGGGATTTGATTCGCGCCGTTCCCGAAGATGTTCGCGAACTGGATCAACAGGTACACCGGGCCCACCGGGGTCCCGTCGGACGAATCCCAGCGAATCGTCTCCAACGCCCCATTGTTTGCCGTCGGCGACGCCGACTGGATGTACGTGTCCTGGGTGTCAGTGTAACCGTTCAAACCGTTCTGGAACATCAGGGTTGTTGACGAGCCGCCCTCGCATAGCCCGTTCGACAGGTTGCACGTTTGACCGACCGGACAGTTGCTCGTACCGGCGCATGTGCCGCCCGAGCAGATGTCGCCGCTGGTACAGGCGACGTCATCGTTGCAAGAAACCGTATTATTGGAGTGCTGGCAGCCGAGCGCCGGATCGCACGAATCGTTCGTGCAGGCCACAAGGTCGTCACAGCTCAGCGGTGTCCCAGCCACACAGCTTCCGAGTTGACAGACTTCCACCCCGTTGCAAACGTTACCGTCCTGACATTGCGAATCCGCAACGCAGCTGGCCAGCGTCGCCGTCATTGTCGGAAGCAGTGTGAAGTCGGAACTGCCATTTGATAGGTTATGCGCCTGGATAGCGACCACGTTCGCACCGGCCCGGAGAAGCGATGATAGGTCAAAGCTGGCGTGAATCGGAAAGGACTCCGGTGGGTTGGCGATCAGCGGAGAGCCTGAACACTCGTGATCGACCGTAGCTAGTTGATTGAAGGTTGGCGGCGTTCCGACCACATTGCTGCGCGCCACTTCCACTCCGTTGACATACGCCACGAAGCCGTCGTCATAGTCGACCGTCAACACGAGCTCCGTGACGGCCGCGGGGAGGTCGATATGGAAGAGGCGGCGGGCGTACAAACTCCGATAGCCATTCCGCATATCGCCGAGCACCGTGCCGAACGGTGAGCAATCCGTCCCGTACCCGAAGCCGCTGGGACCCTCCAGCCACGATGAATCGTCGAGGGCCGTCCGTGTCCAGGCCGTCAGATCGCCGGGACTCGGCTCCTGAGTGCCTTTGAAGTAGCGCCACAAATCACCCTCCACGATCGGAAGTTGCTGTGGCGGCGGGCCGCAACGGCCCGTCGCCACAGCGCACGCTTCCCCAGCTGGACAGCTGTCCACATGTTGACATCCAAGAACCGGATCGCAGGAATCGTTCGTGCAGGCCACAAAATCGTCACAGTCAAGCGCGGTCCCGACGCATGCGCCGGCCGAACAGTGGTCGTTGGTGGTGCAAGCGTTGGCGTCGTTGCAGGCATTCGTGTTGTTAGCGTGCTGGCAGGAGTTCGAAACGCACGAGTCCGTCGTGCAAACGTTGCCGTCGTTGCAGTCCGCAGCCGTACTGCACGTCGTCGTGCACTCGGATGTGCAGTTTACGAATCCATAACGGCGCAGACGGTTTTGCGGTCCGCCTTCGAAGTCGTCCCACCCAATGAAAAACTCGCATGAATCGTTGGCGAAGGCGATGCCCTCCTGCGTCGTGGCAGCCTCTGGCAAAGGCCATTCTGCGAGGGAGGTGCCAGCCGGGCGTAATACGCGGAGCCGCTGCTGGCCGATCAGTGCCCACAGTACATTATTAACGCGGTCGTACGCCAAGTCCTGAATGCGCGTCCCTCCAGCGCCGTCCCAAGGACCTAGCCGCGCCGCGTGCCCGAGATACTCGTATTTGCCGGTTGTTGATGCCAGGTCCACACGTACCTTGTAAATGCGTCCGTCGGACTCAAGTCCGAGATAGAAAACTCCTCCGCTCGAGCCATTATCGGGGACGAAGGCGATCCCCTCAATGCCGACATTGCTCGGCGGGTCGGGGAACGGGACGCCGTCGACTTCGCAGCCCGAGGTGCAGTTGCTGAGGTTGGTCAGGTCCCAAGTCTCTGTAACTCTTCCCTGTACGAAGTCGAATTCGAGGATGCTGTCGTTGGGCTGCTCCTTCGCAAGGTAAATTAAGTTCGTGTTCGGATCGACGACCGTTACTCCTTCGAAATCGCCGCCGATGACCCAGTTTTGCATGCCGGTGCCGTCGAGATTCAGCATCGTGACAGACCCGGCAAGGGCGGCGTTCCCGTCATGAACGGTAAAAAGCTTGTTCAGCCGCGAGTGCCAGAGAACCCCGCTGACCTCGTATCCTTGAGCACCCGCCGGCGGCAATTGGAACCCGATGCTCACGGAGGGAAGCGTGAAGGGGGATGGGCTCGACGGGGTGCAGAGCCAGTCGCTCAAGACCGATGACGCAGGTGTGTTCGGGCCGGTGCCCGATGGCTCCGAAGCGAGGGTTTGACCGACGAGAAGAGACGGAGTTTCGACTGGTGGCGGCATCCCTGCACCCGCGGCGGCTTTGAGCAGAAGCCCGTCTGTCGCCAGCAGGACGAACGCGGCCGCCGAGACGACCTTTCCGATCACACCCGCCGGCTTCCGCTGCAGGTTACGAGTATCCAGCGTCATCACGCCCGCTCCTTTTGGGGAGTCGTCCCAGGTTCCACCTTGCATCTCCCTTATTATAGGCCTGCCGCCACTAGTGTCCGGTTATAAGTCGAATAGCAGCAATTGGTTATGATTCTCCGTGTTGTCCAACTCGTCGTAACTTGCAGAAAGTGCCCGCAAAATAGGCGTTTTCTCGAAAAGCGTGAGGCTCAGAATTTGGAGGATTTCGTAGAGGCTGCGGTCCATTCCAAGTTCCTTCTTCACGACGGCCACGAGCACGTAGACGCCGATGGCGGTCCAGACCTGCGTCTTGACCG
>JAZDHF010000178.1:0-24662 GCA_043806315.1 Planctomycetota bacterium
GCGAGTGGGGTCTCGTGGTCATGGCCCTCGCCGTTCTGATTGCCGGGACGATCGTCCTGCGCCGACGCAGCGACACGACCCCCATCAGAGCGTGGAGCGGCAGCGACACGACAATGTAGCGCCACCCCTCGTGGGTGGCGCGATCGGTACCGCGACAGACATGGAGCGGTCATCAGAACCCGGAGCGCAAGCGACGGGCCCCCACCCCGGGTTGGGGTGCGTTTGGAGAGGTCGTGAGTTGCGTTTGGTATCGGAATGACGTTTTCCGACTGAGGTGCTTATGAAAACACACGCTACCCTTTTCGTAGCTCTTGCCTCCTTGATCGTATCCACCGCCTCGACGGCCTTCGCCGCCCCGCCGGCGGCCAAGGTTGAGAATGTGCACAACGTCACGGACGGACAGCGGAAGATCCGTATCCTCGCCGCCCCGGTCCGAGTCGCCTCGGGCAAGCCCACCCTCGCTGGCCGGGTCCTCGCACGCCGTCCGGTTCCGATGGACGGCGGGGCCGCGCAGGCGTTGCCCGCCGCGGATCATCCCGATCCCGATGCCGACGACGGCGTGTGGCCCACCTCCTTTGGAGGTGGGGGAGACGATGATCGTGGGCATAACCCTGCGCGTGTATCATCGACTCCCCCAGGTCCAAAGGACCTGGGGGACCCGACCGCCCTACCGGAAACCGGCGACGACGTCCCCGATGCGGGCCAAGGCGGGGTGGCGGCCGTCGTCGGCGGTCAGATTCAGGTGCTGGGCATGGAGCTTCACTACGGTACCACCGGCCCCGCGGTTCCCATACGGCTGGACAGCAAGCTGCAAAGCGACCCGGACTTTGTGCCCCGCTTCGGCGGCGCTGACCTGAAAGTCTATAACCCCGACAACCCGCCGAACTGTTCGCAGAACACGCCGTCCACCTGCGACGGCATCGAAACCGTAGCCCTGGGAACGAGCACGGGTCTGCTGACCTTCCGGGCCAGGGCTGCCTTCGACCCCGACAACGCCGACCACGACAACGACCCCTGGACGGGCGCCGACTTTCACCGCGAGGTGCTGAGTGACTCGGCGAATTCACTGGTCCTAATTGACGGGGATAATATTAATGATAGGGGGGATCCGGTTGACGCAAGTACCCACAACATGTAGTGTGGGCTCCTATGGAAGACATGGCGGGCCCTGTTCCTGGGATCGATTATCCTCGCACCTTCGAGGAATTGGATCGCTTCTTCCCTGATGAGGATGCCTGTCGGAGGTACCTCACGCGGGTCCGTCGGCGCGATGGATCAGTTTGCGGATGTCCTCAAGGCTGAACAACGGCTGGGGTTTCCTGCCCCGTGTTCGCTTTCCGAACTCCACGCCCCCGGCTATAACTCCTCCATGCCCAGCCTCGATCAACTCGACAACCTTCAGCGAATCCAGCAGGAGTCTGAGCAGCAGTCGCTGCCGCAGCAGGAGAAGGTCTTTGCGGTGGCCAAGCGGGTGCGCAGTCGGCTCAACAACTTGCCCGACCCGACCCATCCGCCGCTGGGCTGGGTCAAGGGGCGAGGGTTCGATGAGGTGTTTCCGTTCATACGCCTGCCGGAATTGCGCCCGGCGCTGAATGGCGATTGGGTGCAGTTCGGCACCCCGGAGTTGGAGCCGAACCGCCTCTACTTCGGCGACAACTTGCAGGTCCTGCGCACGCTGCCGTCGGAGACCATCGACCTGATCTACATCGATCCGCCGTTCTTTTCGGGCGCGCAGTACAACACCATCTGGGGCGATACCAACGAGGTGCGTACCTTCAACGACATCTGGGAAGGCGGCCTGGACACCTACCTTATCTGGCTCAACGCGCGGCTGTGGGAAATGTGCCGCGTCCTCAAATCAACGGGGTCGATTTTCGTCCATTGCGACTGGCACGCGAGCCACTACATCAAGGTGGAGTTGGATAAGATATTCGGGTATCGCAACTTCGTCAATGAGATCGTCTGGATGTACAAGACCGGAGGCATGTCGAAGAGATGGTTCGGACGTAAACACGACGTCATTTTGATGTATGCGAAAAACGATGCGAATAGAGTATTTGACCCCCTCAAAGAAATGTCATTCTTATCGCACAAGTACGGTTTCTCAAATATCGAGATCAAGAAAGCTCCGTGCCCGTTTGTTCACGAAGGCCCGACCGATGCGATGGCTTTCTACACAGACGTCGGAATGCGGGACGTTTGGGACATACCAGCTTTACGCGGGAACCAGCCCGAAACGATCGGCTACCCCACTCAAAAACCGGAAGCAATATTGGAACGCGTGTTACGTGCCTGCTCTCGTGAGGGAGATGTCATTGCGGACTTCTTCGCCGGGGGGGGCGGGACTGCCGCTGTCGCACAGCGGTTGGGTCGTCGTTGGATCGCCTGCGACATATCTCGCATCGCGGTGTCGGTCACGCTCGACCGTCTGGTGAAAATCTGCGAAGACCAGAGCGGCGTGAAAAGCAACTACGGAAAACTGGGCGAGGTTGGCTTTCAACCCAAGATTACCGGCCTTGGCGAAAAGGTGCCCGACATGCGCGTTGTGTACGTCGGCGTGTACCCGATGGACCGTTTCAAGGCCGTGGATGACGACCAGTTCGAGCAGTTCATCTTGCAATGCTTCGACGCCTCACTGAACACACAGGACGGCGTGATCACCGGCTTTCGGAACCAATTGGAGCCGATCCTCGTCGGCCCCGCCGACCCCGATGCCGCGCCTGACCCCAAGCGCGTCAAGGAGTTTTTCGAGGAATGCCTGAAACGCTTGCAACCGAACGCGCGCCTGCGGGCGCGGGTGATTGCGTGGAAGTTCTCGCCGCAGTTGAACGAGTACCGTAAGACCCTCCTGGGCTGGATCGCCAAGAACCTGCCGGAGAAGAATGTGGCGATGGAGTTCGACTACCTACCCATCAACAGCCAGCAGTTCCGCGAGCGGATTCTGAAGAAGTATCCCGATGCGGACGACAACGAGTTCTTCATGCGCTTCACCAACCCGCCCATCATCGGTGATATCAAGGTGACTCGCATCAGCGCCCGCAAGTACCGTTTCGAGGCGGTAGACACGCACAGCGCCAACCTTGATGGATACCTTGTCAACTGCCAGTGGGATTTCGACTGCGATCGCGGGCACTTCGCGGCCCACAAGGACTACGTGCTGGGCCGCACCGAGAACAAAGGCAAAGGCGTGACCCGCAAGTTCGAGGCGGTCCTGGTTGCGGAGCACGAGTTCGCAACAGCCGGCAGGCACGCGGTTGCGTGCCGCGTGCAGGACAACCTCGGCGGAGAGAGCATTAAAAGCGTGACAGTGGAGGTGAGCGGGTAACCTATGCAATACGTCTTCGGCCCTCACGAGAAGAACTTCGAGCAATGGTGCCTGGACCGCTACCCCGGCCTTCCCGATGGCGGCGCCGATTTTCTGCGTAATCTGGATTCGCCGAACTTCAAGCCGCCGCTCTGGAAGCACCAAGCCGTTGCCATCAAGCGTTCGGTCTATGCGTTTGAGCAGTTGAATCTGGAAGACCTGCTGCTGAAGATCGTCACCGGCGGCGGGAAAACGGTCATCATCGCCGCGATGATCGCGTATCTGCGCATCGTCCACAAGGTCAATCAGTGTCTGATTCTTGTGCCCAATACGATTGTTCGCGCCCGGTTGGAGGACGCTTTCGACGCCAATCCAACAAACCGCGACTACACGTACCGCAATTTTCCGTTCTTCTTCGGCACGCACGAGTACTTGAAAGACACAATCTCACTGCACGTGATGGAGCCGGGGGCAGCAGCGGCCGGAATTCGCAATGCCAACGTTATACTTGGGAACGTCCACCAGATTTACGAGCGCACGGACAATTGGCGAGTGATCTACGAAAACTGCGATCGGCTTGCCATCTTCAACGATGAGGCCCACAACACCAAGGCGGAGAACTACAACGATCTCATCAACAAATTGAAGCCCAAACGGCTCGTTCGTGTTGACACGACGGCGACACCCGACCGCCTCGATGGGCTACACCCCGACAGCGCGATGATCTACTCCTACGACATCGCCGAGGCGATGCGCGACAAGGTCGTGAAGCGAGTGATCGTATTCAAGCCCGACATCGAGAAGGTCAAGTTCACGTACTATGATTTGGAGACGAAGAAGGAAATCTCTGCCGATGAGATGCCCTGGGAGGATATCGAGCGCAAGAAGATTCCCGCCGTCCGTTACGTCACGAATCCCAAGCCGATGGCTCAGCAGTTGGGAATTGCGTTGGAGTGTTTGAAATATCAGCATAAGACCGTCCCGCTCGGCGAGGACGGGCAACCGACCTACAAGCCCTTGATGTTCGTCGTAGCGCTCTCCATCAAAGACGCCGAAGGTATCAAGGCGACGCTGGAAGCGGAGCCGTTCAATCTGAAAACGCTGCTCATCACCAACGAATCAGAGGATGAAGCGCGGGAAGACGCCAAGAGCATCAACAAGGATTTGCGCAATTGCAAATACGACGCCATCGTCTCGGTCATGATGCTGCGTGAAGGCTGGGACGTGAAGAACATCAGCGTCATTGTGCTGTTCCGCAAGTTCAGTTACACGATGGTCGGCGAGCGCATCTACTCCGTGTACGGCCCCCAGATCATCGGTCGCGGATTGCGCCGCATCAGTTCCAACCCGGACGATTGGGAGCAGTGCCATGTCGTGGACCATCCCGTGCTCAAGCACCATTGGCTTTGGGACATGATTAAGGCTTTCGAATACCCGGAAAGCTTGAATCCGGGCGACATCATCGACGAGCGAAAAATTCCCGAGCCGCGCCAGGAAGACGCGCAGGATGTTGAGCGCGAACTTGAAGAAGCGCCGGTGTTCGACGTTTCTGACTTGCCTGACATTCCCGATCCGCCGGAAGAACGCGAGCCTATTTCGGATTGGCAGAAGTATCTGGACGAGTACGCGTACGATCTGCGCGGAATGAGTATTGAGCAAACCATTCGTGAGATTCGCTCGGACAATCTTGATTCGGGCTTTAATACGCTGGAAAAAACGCCGCTACTGCGAGTGGACGTGAAAGACGTGAATGTACTCGCTCAACCGGACGTTGAGACGCGCCGCAAAATGATTGCGGAGCAGATTCGTCGCTTGGGGCAGGAAGCGCTGATGGCTTTCGATCAAAGCATCGACTATCGGCAGGAGGTCATCGTTCGCGTCGTTCACATGCACCTCAAGAAGCGATTCCTGCTTGGCAACGATTTGTATTCGTGCAACGAATTGCGGTTGCTCGAACTCCTCTGGCAAGTATTCGATCAGGTGCGTTTCAACTTCCGCAATGCCGCGTTGATCGGCGGAATCCTCGCCAATCCGCCGAAGGAATCAGACGATGCTGAGCAAACGCGGTACGTTGAGCAATCTGCGTAGGTCTCCCCTAGGCACCGAAACATACGATTCGCTCCTCGAGCGGGACTACATGATCGAGCTAGAGCATGACCCGGCAGTCCGAGAATGGACGAAGAAGCATAGCATCGTGATACCTTACACCTTCGGTTGGCTGCGTCGCTACTTGCCCGACTTCCTGGTGACTTACAAGGATGGCAGCAAGGAACTGCATGAGACGAAGGGTGTTCCTTTGCTCTTCTGGATTTCGACCAAGCTCAAACGGCAGTCGGCAGAGAAATACTGCGAAGCGCTTGGATGGAAATACAAGCTGGTCACTCGTGGGTTGCGCTGGTAGAATCGCTGGGGGAAAGTCTCCTGTTCTCCTTGCCCGATCGCTCCGCGATCCTCCTCCCACCGATCACCCTGCAAGTTATAGGGCTAGAGACCTTGCCGTTACGCCCGCGTCAGTAGGTGGACGGCGGACCGCTTGGGGTATGCGCCGGGAGTGTAAGTTTTGTTCCACGTGGAACATCGTGATAGTCACAACCAATGCCCCCGGCAGGCTCGGCTTGGGGCGGACGCCGCCCCGTCGTACGCTTCGACCTACGCTTCGTCCCGCCGCCCCGCTGCCGTGAACGAGTGACAGAGTCATGGCACGGTCGAGACAGTCCGAGCCGCCGACGGGCGCCGTCGCCGACGGTCCGCGCCGGCCCGCCGAGCCGATACGGGTGTCCTTGCGGCAAGCCTGCATGAAGCGATCTGATCGACCCGGTATGGTCAGCCGTCGACCGATGGTGGTCTGGAGGATGGCTGATGAGCTCCGAGGTAACACGCCCCCTTGCAGAGGCGCGTTTTGGAGGTCGTTGACCGCTCGCAATCGCCCGTTTGCGTCGTTTCTCCCGATCGGCCCCTTCGGTCTGAGCTTGAGCCGCCAGATTCCTGAGTGTGTACAACGAACACCCGGGAGCGGTGCAGAGTTCGACTTCGTTCGCTTCCCACCCAACACACATCAAGCAGTGGGAACGAATCGCCGCCTTCGCTTTACCTGCGCGGCCTTGCTCGTAGAGTCTCCGATACTTGGCCGGGATGTAGGGCTTCTGCCAGTCCATCGGCTGTCTCCGCGCCTCACGCGCCAGGGAGCTGGCTGCCCGGTTCTGTCACCATGTCACCAGGTCGCCGTGTCACCGCTCAATCTGCGCCGCCGTTGCTTGAACCATCGCCATGATTCCAGCACGCACGGCGTGAGGCAGAGTCGGCCACGCGCCGACCACGGCCTCCCGGTCCGCCTCACGCCGAGCAGGCGGCACCTCGTGGTCGTTCTTGGGTTGAGTGCTGGGGAAAATGCTGGGGGTCTGCGAATACTCGTTGTAAGTGTTTGTCGCTGTGGTACTTACAGAATCGTTCTGCGGCTTACAAAACCCGCGAACCGATCTCGTGAACCAATGTAATTTCGGATCTTGCGAACCTGCCTGCGAGCGTCTTGGGGCCGCGTTCGCGCATTCTCAGGCGTCGCTGATACAACTCCTGAGCCTTGCGAAGGCTTGGGCCAGAGTACCGCCCGGGTTACGTGATGTCCTCGTCACGATCGCCTCGCGATGTACGCGGCAAACCCTCAGCCACGGTCCCTCCGACGGTTGTTCTTGTCCAAACGACCAGGCGCCCACGCGTCGCGGTCAGCAGTTGGAAACGACAGACCCCAACAGCCAAACCGTAGAGCCGCCGGCGTTTCCCCGATCAGCGAGGCGCCAACTTCAATGGCCGGCAGTCGATTGATACATAGGCGAGCGCCGTGGACCGACCTCGGCGGTCAAAGGATGTCCCGTGCTCCCAGCGATTAGTCATCGCGCTGCAACTCAGCGAGAACCGCGCCCGACCGATCTCGAATGCGGACGACCATCGGCATGTGCCCCGGAAGGAAATGGGTCGCGCAACCGAAGCACGGGTCGTATGCGCGGAACGCCATCTCAATACGGTTGAGCAACCCCTCGGTGATCTCGATTCCTTTCTTGATTAGCGACTGGGCGGCGCGCTTGATCGACATACAGATTGCCGCGTGATTGTTGGTCGTGCCCACGATCAGATTGACCTTGGTGAGGATGCCTCGCTCATCTGTTACGTAGTGATGCGTTAGCGTCCCGCGCGGCGCTTCGACGGAACCGACACCTTCCGTCGGCGTCTCGGTCGGAATCGTCCGAATCTCGGGGTTGAGGATTTCGTCGTCGGAGGCGAGCTCGAGCGTACGTTCCGCCGCGTAAACAAGCTCAACGACTCGGGCCCAATGGGTCGCCAAGGTCTGATGCACCGGCGTTCTGCCTGACCGATCCGAAGTCAAAGTGTCGTAGAACCGCTCGTATTCTCGTTGCGCCAGCGGCGTAGCCATGCCCTCGGAGGCGTTCAATCTCGAAAGGGGGGTGGCGCGATAGACGCCGCTCTCGGGGCCGTCTACGAACCCCCTCCAACCCCGAGCCTTGAGGAACGGGAACTTCAAGTACGACCACTTCTCGACATGCTCGCCCACGTGCTCCAAGTAGTTCTCGGGCGCATACTTGACGACTTCCCGCCCCGACGGATCCACAACCCGAATCATACCGTCGTAAAAATTAATGTGATTGTCGGCGTCTACGGTCCCCATGTAGTTCGTGGCGTGGGTGTAGGCGTCGGAGAGGATCATGTCGAGATAGCCTTTGTTGTCGAGGACCTGACTCTGAAGCACGCCGAGGGTGAACTTGCCGAACTCGAGGAGCAGTTTGGCCAGCTCGATGATGCGTTCGCGCTCTTCCTTCGTCACTCCCTTGGCGACACCGCCCGGAATGGCCGTGACCATGTGGATGGTCTTGCCGCCGAGGATCTTGACGATCTCGTGCGCCGCGGCGCGGGCAGCGATCACCTTTTTCCCCGCCTCGATCCCGACCTTCTCGATGAGCCCCAGGATGTTGCGCTTGGCGGGCGGTGCGTCCGGACCGACCACGAAATCCGGACCCGCAAGGATGAAGAAGTGAGTCGCGTGATCCCCGACGAAGAACGCCGAGTAGAGGAGTTCACGAAGCTTCTTCGCGGCGCGCGGCGGGTCGACGTGGAACACCGCGTCGCACGCCTTGGCCGAGGCCATGTGGTGGGCCTCGCTGCAGACGCCGCAAATCCGAGTCGTAATGCGAGGCATCTCCTCGACGGGTCGCCCTACGCAGAACCGCTCGAACCCGCGCAGCTCGGGCACGATGAAGAAGCAGTCGGCCACGTTCCCCTCATCATCGACGAAGATGTCGATCTTCCCGTGACCTTCCAGCCGAGTGATCGGATCAATGTGAATGGTCTTCACGACGCCACCTCCTTGGGGTGAACCGGCAACGCAGCGGAGCGGCCGCCGGGTTTCGGACGACCGAGCGTGGCTTTGGCGAGCGAAAACCGGTAGAACGTTCCCACGGGATCGACGATGCCGTCGAGGATCGAATCGATCTCCTCAGGGTCCTCGGAATCGATGACGGAGGCCAGCGCGGAAATCATCTTCGTGCCCTGATCGCGCGAGTTGGGCGGTGGACCATAACAGCCCCGGCAGGGCATGCCGACACTCGGACATCGTGCGTCGCAACCGTCGCGTGTCGCCGGCCCCATGCACAGGATGCCCTGGTCGAGAAGGCACTGCCCGGGATTGGGGATGATCTCGAACGGACGAAAGAACCGCCGGATCTTCTTCTCTTCGCGCGTGTGCGGGCACTCGTCGCAACACGTCTTCACGCCGGCGCCCAAGATCGCACCCTTCGGGGGGAGCGGCTTGCCGTTTTCGAGAACTTCAATCACCGTTTGCAAGACGGACCAGATCTGATGGGCCTGCGGCGGGCAACCGGGTACGTAGTAATCCACGTTGACGACCTGATCGAGCGCCCGCACCGTATCCCAGAATGCCGGAAGCTTCAGGCGGAACCCGTTTACCTCCGTCTCCGTCTCCGGCTCCGCGTTGTTCGGATTCACCGTGGACGGGGACTGGTGATAGATGAAGTCGAACGTCTCCCTGCGGTTGGTCGTGTTGGCCAGGGCCGGAATGCAGCCCTCATGCGCGCACGACCCGAATGCGACCAGGAGCTTCGACTTCTGCCGGAGAAGTTTGGCCATGTATTCGTTGTCGTCGGTGCGAATGGCCCCGTTGAACAGACACACGGTGATGCCGCCGTCCGGCATGGCTTCGACATCCTTCGTCTTGAAGTCGAGGGCGACCGGCCAGAACACGATGTCGAAATGTTCCGCAACGTCGAGTATGCGCTCCTCGATGTCGAGGACGGCGATCTCACATCCGCCGCACGAGGTCGCCCAGTAGAGCGCAAGCTTGGGTTTGGACTTCGCCGGTTCCGTAGGTCGCTGCGCATCCGCGATGTTTACCTGGTTCATGACAGCACCTTCAACGGCCCGATTCTTCGGATGGTCTCGGTCATCTCCTGCGTTACCCGCGCCCACACATCCCCTTCGCTGGCGGACACCCACACCAGGCGAAGCCGCTCGGGCTCAATGCCAAAGCCGTGCAGCAGCCGCTTCAGGAGGTGGACCCGGCGAAGGGCCTTGTAGTTCCCGTGGCTGTAATGGCAGTCGCCCGGGTGGCATCCCGAAACCATGACCCCATCGGCGCCCGCGCGGAACGCCGTGGCGACGAACGTGGGGTCGAGTCGGCCCGTGCACATGATGCGGACGCCGCGCACATTCGGCGGCCACTTGATGCGTGACACGCCCGCCAGGTCGGCGCCCGTATAGCTGCACCAATTGCAGAGAAACGCAACGATCTTGGGCTGCCACAACGACGCGGCATCTTGGCCGGCGATGGCTTCCGGCGCTTCGCGTTGTTCGGCAGTCATGATCATGGCAGACACTCTCGAAAGTCCATGTGATCGCACCTCAGTCACACAAGTACGGCCTCCAGTTCCGCGAACATCTGGTCGTCGGTGAAACCGGAGCCGCTGATCGCTCCGGCCGGACACGCCGCCACGCACGTCCCACATCCTTTGCAAAGCGCCTCGTTCACCCGGGACACGGCGCGCTCGCTGTCGAATGTGATGGCCGTGTACGGGCACAGACTGTTGCACATGCGGCAACCCGAGCAGTAATCCTCGTTGATCGCCGCACGCACCGGATCAATCAAGACCTCGCCCTTGGCGATCGTCGCCAGGATGCGGGCCGCGGCCGCCTGCGCCTGGGCCACGCTGTCCGGAATGTCCTTCGGTCCCTGGCACGTCCCCGCAATGTACATCCCGTCGTTCATCGTTCCGACCGGATCAAGTTTGGGATGGCGCTCGAGGAAGAATCCGTCCGGGCTTCGGGAGAGCGAGAAAACGTTGGCAATGAGTGCGGCGCTGCCGCCCGGCTCGATCGCGTTGCATAGGACAACCATGTCTACCGGGATTTCCCGGAACTTTCCCACGAGGGTGTCCTCGCAACGCATCAAGAGGCGTCCATTACGCCCATTCCGCGCGTGCTTGCGTTCCGGCACCACTTCGGCCACCTTCCCGCGAATCACCGTCGTGCCTTCGTTTAGGACCCGCGAATAGAATTCCTCGTAGCCTTTCCCGAAGGCACGCATGTCGATGTAGAACTGATAGACTTGAGCCTCGGTGCGCTCCTTAACCAGATGCGAGAACTTCAGGGCATACATGCAACAGACCCGCGAGCAGTAGCGGTGGTGGTTCTCGTCGCGCGAGCCTACGCAGTGCACGATGCCCACGGCGCGTGGAGGCCGCCCGTTCTTGCACAGAACCTTGCCCCCCGTCGGGCCGGTGGAGTTGAGCATCCGCTCAAACTCCAGCGACGTAATGACATTATCGAATCTTCCATACCCGTACTGGGGCATGGCGGCTGCGTTGAACACCTGATGCCCGGTTGCAACGAGGATCTGGCCAACCTCGATCTCGAACTCCTCCGCCTGCTGCTCGTAGTCGATCGCCGCAGGCTCGCAGACGCGAGAACAAATGTCGCAGCCGCCCGTCTGCATGTGGATACAGGCCTCGGGATCGATCCACGGGCTCTTAGGGACAGCCTGGAGGAAGGGAATCGAGATTGCCGACTTGGGACTCAGGAAGGAATCGGGCACGCCGCCCGACTGCTGCGAGAGGTCCTCCATGGTGATGTGTCCGGTGGGGCAGACGCTCACGCACGCCCCACACGCGATGCAGGTATTCGCGTCGCGCTCCAGCCCAAACGGCGTGGTCACTACGCGATCGGCGCCGCGGCTGGCGAAGCACAAGGCGTGGGCCCCGACCAGCTCGCTGCACATGCGCACGCACAGGCCGCACAGGATGCACGTCTCGGCGCCTTCGCCGAAGCGCGACTTCTCGATTCCATGCTCGCGGGCCAGTTTCTGTATCACCGGCACGGTGGAGCAACGGGCCAGCAACAGCTCGAGCACCGTTCGCCGGGCGGCCACCGCCCGCTCCGACTGCGTCCGCACCACCAGACCCTCGCTGGCGGGGTAATTGCACGCCGTCACGATACGGTGACGCTGCCCCTGGATGACCTCGACGGAGCACACCCGGCAGACGCCGTACGGCTCGAGCCACTCGCTGTTGCACAGCGTCGGGATCCCAATGCCGAGCTGCTGCGCTCCCTTAAGCACGGGCTCGCCCGGCTCGAGCTGCGCCTTTTGGCCGTCAATGTCAATGGTCACCATGGGCCCACGTTCCTCACTTTCGGATGATCGCCTCGAACGTGCAGGCGTCGTAACAGGTACCGCACCGGTCGCACTTCTCGGGGTCCAGCGTGTGGGGCTGTTTAGGTTCCCCCGAAATGGCCGTCGCCGGACACGCCTTGGCGCAGAGCGTACAGCCTGTGCACTTGGCGGCATCGATGGAGTAGGTGATCAGGGCCTTGCATACGCCCGCAGGGCAGCGCCGGTCACGGATGTGCGCATCGTACTCCTCGCGGAAGTACTTCAGGGTGCTCAACACCGGGTTTGGAGCGCACCCGCCGAGGGCGCATAGAGACGTATCGGTCATGTTCGCGCTGAGTTCCTCGAGCAGATCGGGGTCGCTCTCGTGACCGCGGCCCTCGCAGATCCGGTTGAGGATCCGCCCCATGTGGCGCAAACCCTCGCGACACGGCGTGCATTTGCCGCACGACTCACCTTCGAGGAACTCTATGAAATACCGCGCCACGTTGATCATGCAGTCGTGCTCGTCCATGACCACCAGCTCGCCGGAGCCCATTATCGAGCCCGCCTTGACGAGGCTGTCAAAGTCCACGGGTAGATCGAGCAGCCGCTCGGGGAGGCAGCCGCCTAAGGGCCCACCGGTCTGAACGGCCTTGAAGCGCTTGCCCCCTCGAATGCCGCCGCCGATGTTGTAGATGATCTCACGCAGCGTGACGTTCATCGGCGCCTCGACAAGCCCGATGTTGTTCACCTTGCCGGCCAACGAGAACACCTTGGTCCCCTTCGAGCCCCCCCACGGGCTTTCGCTGACGTCACCGGCGCCCAGGCTGGTGAACCAGCGGGCGCCCCGGAGAATGATGGGAGGAACATTGGCCCAGGTCTCGACGTTGTTGAGGCAGGAAGGGCGGTTGTAAAGTCCTTTCTCAACGCTGTGGACGTACTTGAACCGGGGCTCACCGACACGCCCCTCGACCGAAGCCATCAGCGCGGTGCCCTCACCGCAGACATAGGCTCCGGCCCCCCGGTGCACTTCGACATCGAAGCTGAAGTCCGTGCCCAGGATGTTCGCGCCCAACAGCCCGTACGCCCGGGCCTGATCCAGCGCCGTGAGCAACCGCCGGAGCGCCAGCGGATACTCGTGGCGCACGTAGACGTAGCCCTCCCGTGCGCCGATGGCGTAGGCGCCGATGCACATGCCCTCGACGACCGAGTGAGGATCGCACTCGATGATGCTGCGGTTCATAAACGCCGCCGCGTTGCACAGCACGTACCGGATACCGTCCTCGGAACGCGCCTTGCGGCAGGACTCCCACTTGATACCGGTGGGAAAGCCGCCGCCGCCGCGGCCGCGCAGACCCGAGGCCTTGATCTCGGCGATCACTTCCTGCGGCGTCATCTGGGTGACCACCTTCACCAGGGCCTGGTAGCCGTCGCGAGCGATGTAGTCCTCGATCCTCTCGGGATCGATCAGACCGCGGTTGCGCAGCGCGATGAGCACCTGCTTGCGGAAGAAAGGGATGTCCCGGATGAGCGGTACGGGGTCCTTGGTCTGCGGCGCTACGTACATGTGCTTCTTGACCGGACACCCCTTGAGCAGGTGCTCCTCGACCAGGTGCGGCGGATCGCCGGGCTTGAGCTTCTGGTAGAAGATGCCGTCAGGCTGAACCAGCACGATCGGACCTTGGGCGCAGAACCCCATGCAACCCGTAGCGACGACCTCGATCCCGGCGGTCTGATCGCGCTTGCCCAACTCCCTCTCAAAGGCTTTCTTAAGTGCCGCGGCGCCGTTGCTGACGCAGCCGGTCCCGGCGCAAACCATTACGTGTGCTTTGCCCTCGCGAACCGTCCGCTCAGCGTCGAGCGTCTCCCGAAGTTCCCTGAGGTCATCGACCGTCAACCGGTTCCTAGCACGACGTCCTGCTTCTGCTCGCGCTACAGGTTGAACTTCTTGAACAGCCTTCTCTCGTTCCTCGCGCGACCGCTCAAATTTCTTGAACACCCGACCCACCGTGGTCGAGGTGACGTGCCCATACAGCTCATCGTCGATAGTCATCACCGCCGCCAGGCCGCAGCAGCCCAAGCAGCGGACGGATTCGAGCGAATACCCGCCGTCCGGAGTGGTCTGCCCGGGTTCGATGTCCAGGCGGCGGGCGCACGCCTCGAGCACGCGCACCGAAGCTTTGACGTGGCAGGCGGTCCCCAGGCAGACCCTGACCTCATGCTCGCCGCGGGGGCGCAGGCTGAAGCTTTTGAAGAATGTCGCCAGGTGGTAGATGCGCCCCAGCGGAACGTGTACCTCCCGCGCGATCTGGTGTAGGGCGTGCAGCGGCAGATGGCGGGCTCCCTCCTGGACGTCTTGGAGCATTTCCACCAGGAAACGGTCCCGCCCATGCCAGCGTGAGACAAGCTCGTGCACTTGGGCTTCGCTCAGGCTGAGGTTTGGCCTTCCGAGGCTCTTTTCCGGACGCCGTAGTACGGCCGTTTGGTCGGCGCGCCCGCGACCCGGGCCGTTCTCGTCAGCATGTTCCTCAGCGGCATCGTTACTCATGGGACTACTCCTCCGTCGCCGCTATAGGCGCGGCGCCGAGCGGGTGTACCCGGCGGCGGGTTCTCCTTGGCTCCCACGACCTTGTCCGGCAGCCGGATCACGCGGCGTGTCGGGATACGTACGGCCGGGCAGTGCGTCCAGCACAGACCGCAGCCGGTGCACTTGCGGATATCCACATAGCGGGCCTTCCGGCGAATGCGTACCTTAAAGTTTCCGATGTAGCCGCTGACGCTCACCACCTCGTGATAGGTCATGAGCTTGATGTTCGCGCGATGTCCGATCGAGACCATCTTCGGCGTCAGAATGCAGGCGGCGCAGTCCAACGTCGGGAAGGTCTTGTCGAAGTTGGCCATATGCCCGCCGATCGAAGGCTCCCGCTCGACGAGGTAGACGGGGTGCCCGGCTTCGGCGATCTCCAACGCCGCCTGAATACCGGCGATCCCCGCGCCGACGACGAGCGTGGCCGGGTGAACCTTCGCCCGCAGGGGCTCGAGCGGCGCGTGGCGCTGCACGCGGGCGATCGCGCCGTTGATCAACGCTTTGGCCTTGGCGGTGGCAAGGGCCCTATCGTCGTGCACCCAAGAGCACTGCTCACGGATGTTGGCGATCTGAAGCAGGTAGGGATTGAGCCCCGCCCCCTGGCACGCACCGCGGAACGTGATCTCGTGCATGAGCGGTGAGCAGCAGGCCACCACGACCCGGTTCACGCCCCGCTCGCGAATGTCCTGTTGGATCAGCTCCTGCCCCGTGTTGGAGCACATGAACTTGGAGTCCCGGGCGACGTCCACACCCGGACGCTCCTCGGCGAATGCGCGGCAGGCGCCCACGTCGACGGTGTGGGAGATGTTCACCCCGCAGTGACACACGTACACCCCAACCTTCACGTCGTTATTCCTCACGGCGGACCTCCCCGACCGGTGAAAGTTCGTAGCGTAATGGGGAGAGGTTGTGATTTAGACCCACTTCCTCCTCGCTACAGCCCAGGGCCAGACCGACGAGCTGCGTGAAGTAGAGAATGGGCATCGGCGCGGCAGTCCGGCCGTTCGTTTTGTTCCTCGACTGGAGAAGCTCAAGATTCGCATGACACACCGGACACGTCGTAACGATGCAATCCGCATCGTCGTCCCGTGCCCGCGTGATGAGCTCATCGCACAATCGGCGCGCGACCTCTTCGAACGTCACCACCAGCATGCCGCCACAGCAGCGCACCTTCGGCGGAAAGTCGACGGGCGTTGCGCCGAGACATGCCACAAGATCATCGAGGGCCATCGGGACTTCCGCGTCCTCCAGCACGGCGCGTTCAGGCCGGAGGATTTGACAACCGTAGTAACACGCCACGCGCAGCCCGGCGAGGTCGCGCACCTTGCCCTGGGCGATCCTGGACAAGCCGATGTCATTCATCAGAACGTCGAGGGGGTGGCGGACGCGCGTTTCAAACCGACAGCGCAAGCCCGCTTCCTGGAGACATTGTTCCACATTGCGACGAAACGCCGGAAGCTCGCGCACGAACCAGCGCGTCTTGTTGAGAACCGTGAAGCACGCGCTACACGGGGCGACAAGGTCGAGTCCCGTGCGCTCGGCCAGGGCGAGATTCCGCGCGGATACCACACACGCGACGGTCTCCTTGACCGACGTGTAGGCCGTGGCGCCGCAGCAGTTCCAGTCGTCGAGCTCCTTTAACTCCTCCCCCAGCGCCTTGAACGTCGCCCGTATCGACTTGTCATAGGCAATGCCGGTGGAATGAAGGCTACAGCCCGGATAATACGAATAGGCCATAAGTCACCTGATCGATTCCGCCCTCCATCGGGCGCGAGCCGCCGCGTCCCGCTATCCGATCGCCCGATACCCCACCTTCGCGGTGAGTCTCGCCGGCGGTTCCGTCTCCGGCGGGCGATCGAATTCTTCCGCCCGCGCGATCATCCGGCGCAACTCCTGGAGCCCGCGAATTCTCCTGGGGTGCCAAGCCAATCTTCCCTTGCGCCATAACGCCCACGCCATGCCCATCCGCCCCAGTAACCGCAGCGGGCCCGTCTTCAGGAAATAGGCGCGCAGCAATCCCATCTCGTAGTTGCGGCCGTATTTCTTCACCTGATCCACAAACGTCTCCGAAAGAACGTACACCGGGAACTTTCGGGGAAAGATGCGGCGGTCCATGGCCACGCGCTTGAGTGCGTAGAGCAAGTCCGTGATACGGATCTTGCATGGGCAGCGCGTCGTGCACTGGTAGCACGAGGCGCACACCCAAATTGTCCGGCTTCGCAGAATGCTCTCGATGTCGCCGGCCCGAAAGAGAGCCATAACTTCTCGCGGCATCAGGTCCATCGCGTAGCTCACGGGGCAGGAGCCGGTGCAGGTGCCGCATTGGATGCAACGGCGGAGTCGCTCCCCGCCGGGAATCCGGTCCACCTCGGCCAGAAAGGCTTCGCGCAACGCCGCCTCGTCCTTGTCGAACACGCCCGGTGCAGAGGGCAATGCGTCAAGTTTCGTCGCCACTGGCATAGGCAGCCTCCAATCGCTCGGCGGTGTGGCCCGACGCGACGCGGGCCTTGATGTTCCCCGCCACCTGCTCCACCACTTCCTCAAGCCCGCGGGCCACGGCCGGTGTCAACTCGATGCCGAACTGATCGAACACCTCGCCTTCCACGGCATAGATGTCGATCTCCGCCGGCATCGTCCAGCCCAGCGCTCTTCCGAACGCCAGCGCCGAGGGATAGCTGAGATCGTGAAAGGAATTAAGACGCACCGAACCCGCAAAGTCGCGTTCGGACAAGCGGAGCACCGTTCCCGGCGCCCACCTCCCGCTTCGCAGGCTGTCAATCAAGATCGCGGATCGAACACCTCGAACGGCCTCGAGTAGTCGGAGACCGGCCCAGGGCAGTTCAACCACTTCCACGAGCGGAAGCCATTTCAGGCATCGGCGCAGACGGCGTGCGGCGAGTATGCCTACGGCATCGTCACAGGCGATTTCATTTCCCAAGCCGATCACGACCGTCTGGTCGGCGCGCGTGTCGAACGATCGCTCGTTCGGCGACGTATCTTGCACGTCTTCGGCAAAGCTCGAGCAACCCCGTCATGCCGAACCGGGATGACGCGACCCCCTGCGTCTCCAGCCCCGACTCCGGTAGGCCAACTCCGTCGAGTGGGATCGGGTCTGTGGCGGAATCAGAAAAGCACATTGATTGCATGACCGCACCAAAGGGAATCCGAGCAATCTGCGTTCCAGGCTCCGCCACCAGCGCACCAAAATACAATGTCGCCGGTGATGTTAAAGCGATGGAGTAGAAACGCGTTGTCCGCCGACCTACGGTGGTGTCTCCAATGCGCATGTAGCTTCACTTGAGGACGTGACGCGGAGCCCGTCGGCTGGCCGGCCTCCAACTCGTTGCGCCGCTAGTTCGGTCGCCGCGCGGCGCCGTGGCGGAGCCCGACAGCCGTGACGCCCTCCCGGTTACAGAGCGACCGAAGCCACCCGACGAGCGGCATCATTGTCCGGAAATCCTTGTGGCTTGTCGCATGGACAGGTACGTCCGGATTAAGCGCATGAATGTCCGATACGGCGTGGTCAAGGTCGAAGCTGCAGCTTTCGAGCAAGTCGCACTTGGTAATGACGACGCGGCTAGCGGCCTTGTACAGGTAGGGATACTTGGCCGGCTTGTCGTCCCCCTCGGCCACGCTCAAATGATTTAAGAGCTTTTGCGGCGGGGAAGGGCGTGGAAGGTCGGTGGGGGTGCCCGCCGCCGCAAACCGACGGCAACGAATACGACCTGCTTGTCGGGCGCGTTTCGCGCCGTCTCCAACGCGGACTGAATCGAGCCGACTACACGAACATCGGCGCCCTCAGCCCGTTTTCGTTCAAGACTACCCCTGATACCGTTTCCCGCCTTAGTCACAGACGAGCGGAGCCGCCCGCAGGTGCGGAGCGACGTTCGGCTGTGAGTAACGCGGCGGCGGTTGTGAAAAAGCGAACCGCGAGTCACCATCTACGCGTTGCCGAGCGTCATTCCAACTTCGTGCCGCACAGTGGACATATCAGTCCTTGGTCCGTCCGAAGGGGCGCGACCCACCGGCCGTCGCAGGCGGGGGAGTTGCACCGTCGGGCCGAAACGCCGGTCTGGTGTTTGCACTGGGGGCACTCGACGGGGAAGTTGTGGAAGCCGAACTTGCGATGGATAACGAAGTGGTGTCCGCAGTTGGGATCGGAGCAGACGACGTGGAAATCGGCGGTGGTGGCCGCCGGTCTGGCGCTGGGCGCAGGCGGTGCAAGCCAACCGGCGAAGCTCGTTGCCACCCAAATCAGGACGAGGGCCGCCAGGCCGCAGGCGGTGTAACGAACGGCGGAGGTCTCCCATGCCAGTCGCGGCTCTTCACGGACGGCCTCGATCCACGCCGCCAAATGCTCGCGCACGATCGGCGCCTGCCTGCGGACAAGCATGAGCCATTCGGCGAGCCGATTGGGTCGTTCCTGGGCCATGCCGACGTATCCTAGCTCACCGACGCGGCGAGAACAGGCAAGTCCATAGGAGCTTCTTGACTCTACCCACTTGCCGCGCGCATTTCCATCGGGTATGGCGGAAGCGTGGTCAGGCGCCGGGCGACGACCTAGTGATGGACACGAGGCCGACGAGTTTTCGGTACTTCTTGACCCCTTGCAGCACGCTGCTGATGAGTGCCTCGGGGTCCGTGACCCGGCCCCCGCCGAGGATCGTCGCTCCGTGGCGGAAAAGGACATCGTTCATCGGCGTGCTGGGGCCGAGCACGACGGTCAGGGCCGACCGGCCCAACTCAAGCAGGCGCGGCAGCGTCTGGTTGATGAGGGCGGTGGCGCTGATCAGCACGATGTCGGACTGGGGAACCACTTCCTCACACGCATTCGGCGGGAGTTCCCCAGCCTGAGGTTCGAACTCGAGAAAGTAAACGTGTCCCGCGGCCTGCGCAATCCGGGCGTTGAACGGAAACCGGCCGATGACCGTGACCGTCTTTCCAGGAACGACACTGAGGACGTGCTCGAACACATTGCCCGGCGTCCCCACTGGCTCGATGAGTGAGTTCAGCGCCGCCAAGCCGAGGCTCGCTTCCAAGGGCTCCCAACTCCTCAGGCGCAGCGCCAACTCGACCGCGCTCCTGCCCACCAGATCGCCCGACGATTCAAGTTCGACCTTGCTGCTGGTCTTGTAGGTGTGGGCGATCCCGGTGTATCTGCTCTGCACGACGGTCCAGTGGAGGCCGACGCACACCCGCTGCACCGGGTGATCGAGCCCGGCGACGCTTCCGAGCAGGTCGTCGACGAGCTTCACGCGTCGGGTTCCACGACCCGGTAGTAGGCGCCCGAGACACAGGAAAGGCAGAGCGGGCCCGCAGCGCCCCCCACCTCCCGGCTGTCGAAGACCCGCTCGTGGCAGCGGGCGCAGTAGATGGTGCTCCGCGGCTTGCCCGGCAGGTCCTCGGGCCGCAGGGCCACGGTCACGCGCCGCCAAGCGAGCAGATCAGCGTCAGGGACGTGGAGTACCTGACGAAACGCCTCCGGGCCGTGACCGCCGTTCGTGCCGACCTGTCGCACGTTGACGCGGTAGGCGACCCCGATTTCGGTGTTGATGAACGTCGCGGCCATCTTGCCGTAGGCCACCAGCTTCGCGCTTCGCCGCCCGATGCGCGTGCCGGTCACGATCTGGATCGCGTCGGCGATGCAGCGGTCGTTCTCGATGAAGACGATCATCTGGCGCGGCTCGCGCGTGCCGATCAGCTCCAGGCCGGTCAGGGCGAGCCGCACGCCCAACACCTGCCCCAGGCAGAGGTGGCCGTGGAACTCGACGCAGCGGTTCAGAAGGTCTTCACGGGTTGGTGTGCACATGCGGGGCTTCCGGGGCCAGCCGGGCAAGCGTATCCTGCAGGGTCCGTTCCTGCCGCCAGCCTGGCTGCCGGACCAAGCCGCGACACAGACGCGCGGTTCGGCAAACCGCGTAGGTGCCCAGCCCCGCCGCGGAAAGCTCCGCCAAGCGCATGACGCACGTCTCGAGAGCCGCGAAGTCTGGAGGTCCGCACATAGTCTACTGCCTTTCCTTCAGGGCGAAAGTCCGCCGCAGCAGGTTGCATGCCGCCCAGGCAACATACCCGGAGAGTAGCCCCCCGGCAAGCGCCAGCCCCATCAAGAGTGGAACATCCCGCGGGGCGACCGGCTTGTACGTGCGCGGGAATACCACTGTCCAGTAGAACCCCAGCAGTACGGCGTTCGCCAGGGCGCCCGCGACCATGCTGCGCTGGCGGCTTTTCACACCCTTGCCCAACGCCAGTGCCGCCTCGACCGCAACGCCGGGCAAAGCGATGCCCACAATAGACAGCGGGCTGCTGAGTGCGCCACTCCCGCCGCTCGCCATCCCAAGCAGACCTGAGAGCAGTGCCTGCGTCGCGGCAAATGCCAGCCCGGCGATTGCCGCGCTGCCGGCTCGCCGGGTCAAGAGCGCCGCGATAAGCCCCACGAGTATCACGAACGGCCCAACGACCACGGCGATGCCTGCTCCGGGACCGGGCAGGCCGAGGACCGCGTGCATCAGCGTGTTGATCGCACCCTTGGGAAATGCAAACAGGAAGACCAGCGCGCCGATGATCCCACCCGCCGCACAAGCCGGGACTTCGTTCAAGCGAACTACATTCAGCTTCATCGCGAATCCCGCGCGCACTCGAGAACGCTGTTTTCTGTGTTCGCGCGGCTCCGTTTCACCCAGATCGGTCTGGACCAAGCCCGCGAGGGGTTCCCGTTCTCGTCCGCGTCCCCATGCGTGATGCGCACGTAGTAATTACTGCTCCCGTCAACCGGAACTTCCCATTTACGGAACCTCAGCAAGCTACTCTAGGGAACCGCTTGCCCGACTGCAAGCGGAAACGGGCGTTCCGGCTGCGCAGCCCATTCGAGATAGCCCAACGACCGGGCGTAACGGTCGTAGTGATGCTTCGTCTCGTGATGATAGACCGCGGCGAACTCCTACGGCGTCATGGACGGGTGAAGAAGTTTGAGCAAGCCGATGCGATGTTTCGCGCCGTCCGTCGCCGTTGGCTCACGCGCATTCGTCCGTCTTGGCGGCGAAGATGAAATCATTCTCCGTGAGACCGTCGATCTTGTGCGTCCATATTTCGACCCGAACCGCGCCCCACCCCAGGTGGATATCGGGATGGTGCCCTTGCTTTTCGGCCATCGCGCCGACGCGGTTGACGAAGGCGAGGGCCGTGGCGAAGTCGGGGAACTTAAAGGTCTTGGTCAGATGGTAGCCCTGCTCGATCGCCCAGCCGTCAACCTGTTGGAGAAGTTCGGCGCAGCGCTTGGCATCCAGTGGCGGCACCCCGCCGCGGCAGGGTACGCAGTCTTTCTGAGCTAAATCGGACATGGATGTTTACACTTTTGGCACGGCTCGCCCAAGTGGCACCGGCTTGTCGACTCGACGAGCGCGGTCGCCCGGTGGCGAACGACAGGGTTGTACGCTCGTCCACGGCGGCAGTCCACCCCGAGGCGCGGGGCGCTCCAGCACCGCATCCCGGACGGCTCCAGGCCCGTGCGAGGACGCCGCCGCCGTCGTAGTTCGGGATTTGACGCCCCGCATCCGATCGAGTACCCTCCTTCCCGTAGATGGCGGGGCGTAGCTCAGCTTGGCTAGAGCGCTGCGTTCGGGACGCAGAGGTCGCAAGTTCAAATCTTGTCGCCCCGAGTTGACGAGACAGGAGGCCGTTCCGCGAGGTAGCAGAACGGCTTTCTCTTTGTGGCTACGAGACTTACGTCGCTCAGCGTTCGGTTCAAAGATACCGCGTCCAGGATCGCGCGTTTTTCCGACATCTTTGAACCACGCCACACCTCGGGAGCCGTCTGGCTCCAATCGAAGACCGCCAAAGCAATGTCCCCGCGCGAGCCGTCGATGTCCCCGCAACGCTCCAAAGCCCGATCGACTTCGTTCACCTGCCCGGTGAGGTCGGCGGATTTTTTCTGAAATGTCCCCTCATTAATGGTTCCGGAGAGGTAACCCGCCAGGAGCCGTTCTTTCATGGTCGCCAACTCGGCGCGCCGAACCCATCGGTGGCGAGGTCGATCGCCGCCCAGGCCAGCTCGCGGTAGGCGGCGAGGGGGCAACGATGCTCGTAGGGTTCGCCGCGTCGCGGGACGACCTTACGGACGAGGTGGCCGTCCTCGATGGCGAAGGTCTCGACTCGTGGAGTCGTCGCGGGCATCGGTCACGCTCCCGCCTTGTTGAACGCGAACTGTCCGCGATCGACCTTGCGGAAGCGCGACACGCCGCCCTTGTCGCGCTCTTCGCGCATCATGGCGGCGTACAACGTGGCGTGCGGGGTCTTGCCGCCGGGACTCTTCCACAGGCCTTGCTCGGCCATCGCGGCAATCAGTTCCTGGGCCCGCATGGGCTTGCCGGCCTTGGCCAGGACTTGCGCGGCGGCGTCGAGGGCGCTGACGCGCTTGGGCTTCTGCTCGCCGCCGGCCTTCTTCGACTTGGCCTTCTTGGTCGCGGCCTTTCCCGCTGCCTTGGCGTTCTCGTCGTCGGCTACGGCGGCCTCGGCCTTCGCGGCGCCCTCCGCCGCGCCACGCAGGCGTTGGGCGCTCTTGATGCGGACGCGCTTGCCGGTCCGGGTGTTGGTGGCGGCCCAGCCGCCTGCGCTGTGCGTGCTGTCGATGCGAACGGTCACGAGATTGTCGCTGACCTTCGCATGGTACAGCCCTCCGACTTTCACTTCGTTCTTCTTCATCGTACATCTCCTGCAAAAGGGACCTGCCGCGTCTACGCGACGCGGCGTTGTTCACGTTCGTCAGTTCACCGGCACCGTGATGATGCGGTGTTCGCCGTCGGGCATCTCGTGGTCGTGGAGATACGCGAACTCGACGCCCGCCGCCGCGAGGCGGTCGGCTTCGGCCCGGTCCATCACGTAGTTCTTGCCGTCCAGCAGCACGGCCACGCCGCACTCGCCGGCCTCGGTCCACTGAATGGCTTCATGGGCAGTCTTGAATTCGATGGCTTTGAATTCGATGGTCATGGTCGTTGCTCCTTCTCATTTCGCGTACACGGTCTCGGCCAGGCCGGCGGCGAGCAGGTCGACGATCTGCCCGGCGATCGGCGTCGTGGGGCGGACGTCCCAGCCGCGGTCGAAGTTGGCGACCGTCGCGCGATCGCTGATCCGCTGGACCCAGAGCTTCGAGATACGGCTGTCGTCCAGTTCGTAGTCGGGCTGCTCGGCGTGCTCGGGGAAGACCAGGGCGTTGAAGCGGTGCCCGCCGATCGTGCCCTTCACCCATGCGCCGCCGGCGCTGGTGCGCCGCTGCACCTTGGTCATCTTGAAGGTCTCCATCAGGTCCATCGCATCGATGCCGTCGTTGGTCGCGTTAGGTTCGTTGGTCGTCATGTCATTGGCTCCTTTCGTTCAGTTCTGGTCGGGCAGGAACAGCTCCCCGACCTCCCAGACCTCGCGGCCGTACTTGGTTTGAACCAGATACGACCAGGCGTCGATGCCGTTGCGTCGGTAGGTGCAGACCCGCACGATGTGGCCGGGCTCGCCGTCTTCGTTCGAAACCACGGTCGTCCCCGCCTTCAGGCGTCGACTGGCCCGCGTCGTTTCGTCGATCTTCGTCATGGCCTTCTCCTTCGTGTTCGGTACGCCCCATGCGTACAGCCCCATGAGGGCAAGTCCCGCGAACGGGATCAAGCGAAATTGCCCGGAATTCCGGGCGAATTCCGCAGATTCTTCGCCATGTACCGACGCGGAATGTGGCCATCCCTGGCGCACGGACTGCCTGCGGGCGGCGGGCCGCAAGCAAGGGGCGTGCCTGACACGCGGAGGGCGGCGTGATGACCGGCGATGTCCTCACGGAAAACACTAAGCCAACGTTGAATCCGTCGGCGCTGATACCCACGGCACCGCATCTCCCTGTCAAACGGCGTCAACAGGACGTTGCTGAGCAACGGGGAACTCACCCCTCCTACAATGTTGCAAAACAATCGCTCGTCCGGCCGATAATCCTTGAAACAGTCATCTCCCGGGTGCGGCTGCGGCCTCGTTACGGACAGGTGTGGCGAGGTCGGTCGGATGAAGTGCGCGCATGGTTTACTGCCGCAAATGGGACAGGAGGTGTGGGCGATGGAGAGCCCCAAGCGCAAGAG
>JAZDHF010000179.1:0-36809 GCA_043806315.1 Planctomycetota bacterium
GGGATCTGGGGATCGGCCATTGTCGGGCACGCGCATCCCGCCGTCGTCGAGGCCGTCTGCCGAGCGGCGAAGAATGGTTTGAGCTTCGGGGCCTGCTGCGCCCGCCGAATCTGATCGACCTACCGGTCGACCGATTCCTACTTGCACCCGCCCAAGGCGCGCTCGCGGTGCAGGTTCGAGAAGGCGAATCCACGGCAACGGTGCTTTCGGCGATCGAGCATCGACCCCCGCGATGAGCCGTCGAGGCCGAACGAAGCTTCCTTCGCAACCTCCACGCGGGCTGCCACACCCCGGTCGGGGCGTTAGCCATGGTTTTCGACGGGACGATCTCGTTACACGGCCAGCTCTTCAGCGACGACGGCGTACACATCGTCGAAGGCGTCGAGACGGGTGACGATCCCCACACCATCGGCGCTCGCCTCGCCGAGCGCCTGGCACGAGAACTGCATGACCGGCAATGAGAGCCGCGACCGTGATGGAGCGGTCTTGGGTCAGAACCGGGACAGGCATGGAGCGGTCTATCGCGCCGCCGGTCGGCCACTTATAATCCCCGGTGCGACGGCGCAATCGTTGCGTAGGCGACTTTTCCGAAAAGGTGGAGCATTATGAAAAAAATCCGATTGTTCACCCCCGGTCCGACGATGGTCCCGGAAGACGTCATGTTGGAGATGGCCCGGCCGATGGAGCACCACCGAACCGGGTTCTACAAGGACTTGGTCAAGGAGTTGCATGGGCTGTTGCAGTATCTCTATCAAACGAAGGCGACCTGCATCACGCTGGCCGGGAGCGGGACGGCCGCCGCCGAGGCCGCCATCGTCGGTTGCTGCCCTCCGGGGCATAAGGCCCTTGTCATCGACAACGGCAAGTTCGCGGAGCGTTGGGTCAAGGTCTGCGCCGCGTTCGGAATCGCGCATACGCGGTTGCCCATCGAGTGGGGCCGCGGCGCGAAAGCAGGCGACATTAGTAAAGCCATGGACGCCGATCCGAAGGTCGACGCGGTCATCGTCGTCCACAGCGAGACCTCCACGACGGCCCTCTCCGACATCGCGGGCATCGGCCGCGTAACGAGGGAGCGCGGGGCGTTGTTGATCGTCGACGGAATCACCGCGGTGGGGGCCATTCCCTGCAAGATGGATGAATGGGGCGTGGACGCCTGCATCACCGGCTCACAAAAAGCGCTCATGCTCCCGCCGGGACTGGCCTTCGTGGCGGTGAGCGACCGCGCCTGGGAGCGGATCGAATCGGGCAAGACGCCGACGCTTTACAATGATCTGAAAGCCTACCGTAAATCGCTCGCGGAATGGGACGTGCCGTATACGCCGCCGGTCTCGCTCGTTCGCGGACTGCTTGTCGTGCTCCGCGGAATCAAGGAGCGCGGGCTGGAAGCGATCTGGGCCGAGACCGCTATGCTCGCCCGTGCGACCCGCGCCGCGGCCCAGGCCATGGGGCTGAAGCTGTTCGCCGCCGACCCGGTCGATTCCGTGACCGCAGTCGTCGTCCCCGCGGGCGTCGAGGAAGGCGCGCTCCGCAAAACGATACGGGGCAAGTACGGCTTCCAGATCGCCGGCGGTCAGGGGGACCTCAAGGGTAAGATCGTCCGCTTCTCGCACATGGGCTACGTCGATGCCTTCGACACTCTCGGCGTACTCGCGGCGCTGGAGATGACTCTGATCGGGCAAGGCTTCAAAGTGACGCCCGGTGCCGGCCTATCCGCGGCGCAGAAGGTGTTCGCGGAAACCATGAAGTGATCGCCGGTTCTCCGGTGGTGACCGTCAGACAGAGCGCGGAAGCTCTCTCAGTTTGCCACGGGCTCGTGGCTGCGAAATTGTGCCAGGCGGGACCGTGTCCACATTGGTCCTCTAAGATGGCACCCCCGGCCCGTGGCGAGGCGGAAACTCACAGGCCCAGCCGATAAATCCACACTTGATTCCAAGAACCCTTGCCTTGCCCCTTGGTGGACGCATAGAGTTGGAACAAGTGAGTCTGGGACGACCGGTTGCGGGATTGAGGCTCGTAGGCGCGGTCGTGGATCACTTCGACAACGGGGGAGATCAGACGTGCACAACTTAGCATTCAACTGGCTTCGGCGCAACTCGGTTCTTTGGCTCATCCCAGGGCTGGCGGCGTTGACCCTAGGCGGTTGCCCACCGGTCGGCCCCGGAACGGACAACACCAACGACAACACCCCGCCCGATCAGGACTTGATCACCGTCGAAACGACGGGAAACGGGCATGTGGACCAGCAAGCCAGCGGCAACATGGTCACGTTGACACCAGTTGCGGACGCGGGGTGGATGTTCGACGGCTGGTCGGGGGCCGACGGCGTCGACCAGAGCGCCAACCCGCTGGTCGTGGACGCCACCCAAATCAATAGCATCACCGCCAACTTCATTGAGAACACCGAACCGCCGCCGCCTACGCCCGGCGACAGCGACGGGGACGGCGTGCGCGACGCGGTGGATACGTGTCCCGACACTCCCGCCGGAACGCCGGTGGACGCGACGGGGTGCCCGGTAACCGGCGGTGCCGATGCGGATGGGGACGGAATTCCCGACAGCGCGGACCGCTGCGCTAACACCGCGGCCGGCGCGTCGGTCGATGCCACCGGCTGCGCGCCTGAGCAGCTCGACAGCGACAGCGATGGGGTTAATGATGCCCTCGACCAATGTCCCAAGACGCCCCATTCGGTCACCGTTGATGCCCACGGCTGCCCGGTGAGCGCCCCCGGCACTCCGGATACGGATGGGGACGGCGTGCCCGACGACATTGACCAGTGCCCGAACACCCCGGCGGGTGCGGCCGTCGACGACAACGGGTGCGCCTTGAGCCAGCTCGACACGGACGGCGACGGAGTGCCTGACGACGTGGATCAATGTCCTGACACGCCGCAGCGAACCGACGTGGACGCCAACGGCTGCCCCGTGACCACGCCTCCCCCGCCTCCTCCCCCCCCGCCGCCCCCTCCGACTGGATGCGGTGACGGCGTCGTGAATGGAACGGAGGAATGCGACGACGGCGGCGAGACGGCGTTGTGCAATGCCAACTGCACGCTCTCCCGGTGTGGCGACGGGATCGTGAACGCTCATTCCGGCGAGCAGTGCGACGGCGGGCCCGGTTGCACCGCGAACTGCCAGACCGAAGTGCTCGCGAATGACAGTTGCGGCGCGGCGATCGCCGTCAGTGACGGGACACGGTCGTACAGCAACCTGGGGGCCACGACGGACGGTCCGGAGGATCCCGCCTGCGACTTCGAGTTTGCTGATCGTGGGCAGGTTGGGGCCGACATCTGGTATTGCTACACGGCCTCGTGCACCGGTACGGCCTCGGCGAGTTTGTGCGGAAGTGATTACGACACCAAGCTGGCGGTCTATACGGGCTGCGATTGTCCGACGGCGGCGCCGCTGGATTGCAGTGACGACGACTGCGGCACGGGGGTGGAGAATGTGCAGTCCCGCGTCACCTTCACGGCGATGGCGGGTCAGAAGTTCCTGCTTCGCGTGGGCGGCTATCTCGGGGAACAGGGCGACGGGCGGTTGACCATCGGCTGCAACGTGGACGCCTGCGCGAACGGGAGCGGGGATTGCTTTGTCGCCTCGCCGACGGAAGGGGCGGGCTGCGGCGACGCAACGTGCTGCGGGAAGACCTGCGACTTGGACCGGTTCTGTTGCGACGTGACGTGGGACGCGACCTGTGCGGGCGAGGCGGAGGGCGTGTGCGACGGGAGCTTCCGGGCGTGCGGACCGGGTTCGGGCGTGTGCGGAACTCCCGACAACACGCCGGGTTGCGACAGCGCGAACTGCTGCAATAAAGTGTGCTTGTTCGATCCGTTCTGCTGTTTGGACTCCTGGGACGCGACGTGCGCGGACGAGGCGGAGTCGATGTGCTTCTTGACCTGCGGTATTGGGGCCGGGGACTGCCACGCGGCGCATACGACGCCGGGGTGTGACGCGGTCGCCTGCTGTCAGGCCGTGTGTACGGAGGACCCGTTCTGCTGCGATACGAACTGGGACCAGGCGTGCGTCGATGACGCGGCGGCCTCGCCGTCGTGCCCGTAGAACGATCGGCAAGGGCGCGGTACACTGCAGTCCGCCGGACTGTCGCGAGCCGCGCCCATGACGAACCGTCCCAAGATCAGCGTGTTGTTCCTGTGCACCGGCAACTCTTGTCGGTCGCAGATGGCCGAGGCGATGCTCCGTCAGTTGGCTGGAGATCGCTTCGAGGCGATGAGCGCCGGCACCCATCCGGCGGGTTTCGTTCACCCCCTGGTCATTGACGCGATGCGTCAATTGAAGATTCCCCTGACGGATCAGACCTCGAAAAGTTGGGACGAGTTTAAGGACGCCGCTGTTGACGCAGTGATTACCGTTTGCGACGCTGCGGCCGGCCAGGTCTGCCCCGTCCGGCCCGGCCATCCGTTGACCGCGCACTGGTCCTTGCCCGATCCGGTCTACCATCCCGGAACCGACGAAGAGAGATTGGCCTTTACCCTTCTCATCGCGGAGCGGTTAAGGACCAAAATCCAGGGGTTGGCCGCACTGGACTGGTCGGGCGACCGCGCGGAGCTCAAACGGCGATTGGACTTCCTCGGTGAAATCTGACGAGACGTTCATGCGCGCGGCGATCGCCGAGGCCGGACTTGCCCTGGATGAGGGCGAAGTGCCGATCGGCGCGGTCGTGGTGCACGACGGCCGCATCATCGGGCGCGGGCATAATCAACGCGAAACACTGAACGACCCCACCGCCCATGCGGAAATGATCGCCATCACCGCGGCGGCGAGTCACTTGCAGAGTTGGCGGCTTGAGCGATGTGCGTTGTATGTGACATTAGAGCCCTGCGCCATGTGTGCGGGTGCAATTGTGTTGGCACGGTTGGAACGACTGGTATTCGGGGCAGCGGACCCCAAGGCCGGTGCGTGCATGTCGCTGTACCAAATCACTGCCGACGAACGACTGAACCATTGCGTCGCGCTAGAATACGGTATCCTGCGAGAGGAGTGCGCCGAAGTGCTTCAGCAGTTCTTTGCCAAACAGCGGGCCTTGGGCAAGAAGTAGATCAAGCGGCGGGCATCGGACCCGCAGCGACGAGGCGCTTACGTCGCCGAACGATCGTCGCGTTGAACCCTTCCAGGGTCCGCGCTCCCAGAAGTTGAAGCCGATGTTCACCCCGACCCCCCTTTATCACTACTGGGACAAGCGTTTTTGCACGTCTACAGACCCCTTTGCCAGTACTGATAACCCGCATAGAGGTGAACATCGGTCAGGAGTTCTGGCGTCCGGGTTGCGGTCCGCGCGCCGGGTCATTCGCGGGTCGCAGGTCAACGTTGTGCACTCAGCGCTTACAGAAAGATCAGCATGACCGCGAGGAACAGCGGGATCAGGATGCCGACGCTGTAGGCCATGTAGCCGAAGAAGCTGGGCATCTTTACGCCGGACTGCTCGGCGATGCTCTTGACCATGAAGTTCGGGCCGTTGCCGATGTAGGAGTTCGCCCCCATGAACACCGCGCCGAGCGAAATCGCGGTAAGCATCGCGGGCATGATCGTCGTACCGTCCACCAGGCGGAGGACGCCCGGAGCGTCGTCGCGGGTCATGCTCGCAGCCGTCTCGAAGAAGACCACGTAGGTCGGGGCGTTGTCGAGGAAGCTGGATAAGACGCCGGTTGCCCAGAAGAACCTCGCGGGCGAACTGAGGTACGGGGCGAGGGACTCGCCGCTCGCGCGAAGAATCTCGATGGGCGCCTGCATGGAGATGAAGATTCCGATGAACAACGCCGCGACCTCCAGGATGGCGTGATAGTTGAACTGATTGGCCGCGCGGATCGTGTCGGGGGTCAGTCGTAGCGAGACCGCGACGAAAGCGAGCATGACCAGTTCGCGCATGAACGGAAAGGCGTTGAATCCCAGGCCCAGGAACTCCTCGCCGGGTTTGATGAAGGCGACACACAACACGACGCCCGCCAATAGGATGAGGTTCGGCTTCCCGGCGAGCGAAAGCGGCGTCCGTTCGGTCTCATCACGAAGAATGTCGCGTGGCTCTTCGTGCCGGTGGGCGAGCGTGTCCCACACATAGTAGACGGCGAGCAGCACGGCGCTCATCAACGCCCATTCCTTCCATAGACTCAGCGTCCAGAGGAATGGAACACCCTTCAGATACCCGAGGAACAGCGGAGGGTCGCCGACGGGAAGCAGACAGCCGCCGACGTTGCTCACCAGAAAGATGAAGAAGATCACCGTGTGTTTGACGTGCTTGCGCTCGGCGTTGGTTTGCAGCAGCGGGCGGATGAGCAACATGCTCGCCCCGGTGGTCCCGATGAGGCTCGCGGCCAAGGCCCCGACCGCGAGGAACGCGGTGTTGGTTAAGGGGTGAGCGGCGAGGTCGCCTCGCAAGCAAATTCCGCCGCTGATTACGTAGAGGGAAAAGAGCAGCACGATGAAGGGGACGTATTCCGCGACCACGGCGTTTTCGAGCACCGCCAGAGCTTTGGTTGTGTCGTAGGCGAATCCGTAATAGCCCAACGTCACGCCGCCGAAGGCGAGGGCGATGATGAGTCGGTTGCGGTTGCTTTCCCACCAGTGGGCCGTCGCGCGGACCAGCGGCAGGATTGCAATGGACAACAGCAGTCCGACGAAGGGGATGATCGACCACAAGCCGGGCGCGTCGAGCGACTTCATGCCTTCGCGCCCGCGCCGCCGCGCAGCGACTCGTCCGTGACGTCGGTGACCAGCATGTGGCCCGGTTCGTGAGTGATGGCGATGTCCAACTTGGCACGGATGATCGCCTCCATCGGGGTGACTCCGCAAGCCCAGAAGACGGGGATTTCACCCCGACGCAGCGTCACCGCGTCGCCGTAGTCGGGTCGGGCGAGGTCGGTGATCCCGATGGCGCTCGGATCGCCGAGGTGAATGGGCGCCCCGTGAACGCGGGGGAAGGCCGCCGTGATCCGCGTCGCGAGCTCGGCCTCGGCGGGCGTCATGGGGCGCATGGAGACGACCAGGGGACCGTGGAAGCGCCCGGCCGGCGTACAGGCGATGTTGGTCCGGTACATGGGCACGTTTGTGCCTTGTTCGATATGGCGGACGGGAACGCCGGCCTTGAGCAACGCCGTCTCAAAGGTGAATGAACAACCGATCAGGAACGCGACGAAGTCACTGTTGGGACTCGAACCGACCCCCCTGCTTCCCCCCTTAGCAAGGGGGGACAAAGGGGGGTCGTCGGGCCAGTAGGATTGGATCGATGTGGGACGTTCGACGCACCGGCCATGTTGCAGAACTCGATACCGGGGAAGATCGGTTCGCACATCGGCGTGCGGCGCCATCGACCGGGGTTCGTACCGGCCCGGCGCGGTCCTTTCGAGCAGCGGACAGGGCTTGGGGTTTGCCCGGCAAAAGGCCTCGAACTCCTCGGACGCCTCGGCGCGGAGGATGACCAGATTCACCTGCGTGTAGCCCGGTGCGACGCCCGCCGTGGGACGGTCGAACGCGCCGCCCCGGCAAAGGGCGCGGATTTCGGCGCCGGTCTTGTTTGCGTACACGTCGGCGTTCATCGCTCCCGGGTGCATTGTCGAATCCTTCGAGGCTCAGGACAAGTGTCGAAAGTCGATTGTCGAATCGCAATCGGACATGGAATACTTCTGGCGCAATTAGCCCGCATTTCGCGGTGCGCGGTGGAAAGGCGTGCATCTTCAGCGGATGTGATTCCCGCCCGGCGAGTCCCTTGCGTCAGTCTCTTCGTTTCCGCTTCGGCGGGCGCGGCACCAATTGCTCACGTCGTGGATCAATCCAGAACCCGGTGGACTCCAGAACGGTGACGCCCAGAAGGGGTTCTTCTTTGTCGCCCGCGAACACCAACGTCCCGCCGGCCAACTGCCCCAGCACCTCGACGACGCCGAACCCGATGTCGAGTTCCTGCCACGTTCCGTCGGCCAGTTCATACGCGCGCCGCCCGGCCCGTCGGATTCCCAACTTACGCAGCACGGCCGCGGAGACGAACGTATCGGTCGCACCGGTATCAACCAGTAACCGCCCGGTCCATTCTCGCCGCGACCCCGGCAACGCCCGAATCGTCACGTCCGCGTAGACATGTCCCAAGTCCGTCTCCCGTACCGGCATCGGCCAGAGCTGTCCCCGCCGCCGCCGCTTTCGTCCTACGGTGATCGCGTCCGCCAAACTCATGGGCACTCATCCATCGCCTTCCAGGGCCACACATCCCCTGTCGATCATCTTACCGCGCCGGGACGTCAATCTCCATTGGGCGCATCGCAACAGCCTGTACATTCCGAACCCGAGCGGGGCCCCTTCCATACACAATTCCCCGACGGGACGATAAGCTGTACATCGGCAAAGCCATGACCACGCACACGTTCATCAGCCCGGCCCGTCGCGCCCTCAATCCCATCCTCTCCGACGATCCCATGATCGACCTGGAGGGCGCCAGTGTGAACGTGTTTTACACGCCGACGGCGCAGTGGATCGCCCACCGCATGGAATTGATCGTCGCCGCGGCCGCAGGGGTGTGCCTTTTGATCGCCTTCACCATCAGCCGCGCCGAGGGACCGCGGCCTCTGCAATCGCTGTTCACCCTTCTGGCCTTCGCCATCGCCGGCGTGCCCGCCCTCAGAACCGTCTGGTCGAAGGTGCGAAAGCTGCGAATCGACGTTGACCTGCTGATGCTCCTGGGGGCGGCGCTGGCCGCCTATATCGGAAGCCCGTTCGAGGGAGCGCTTTTGCTTTTTCTGTTCGCCCTCTCCGGCGCGCTGGAGGCGTACGCGTTGCGGCGGACGCAGTCGGCGATCGTCGCCCTGCGCGACCTTGCCCCCAAGGAGGCCACCCGAATCGACGGCGACACGACGGTCCGCATGCCCCTGCGGCAAATTGCGATCGGGGCGCGGATTCTCGTGCGCCCCGGCGAGAAGGTGCCGCTCGATGGCACGATCGTCGCCGGCAGCTCCTCCCTCGACGAGTCCGCCATCACCGGAGAATCCATCCCCCGGGAATGTGCGGTGGGGGACGCCGTCCTCGCCGGAACGCAAAACCTCAATGGACGGCTTGAGGTCCGCGTCACCAAGCTGGCCGCAGATTCGACGTTGGCCCGAATCGTCCATCTAGTGACCGAAGCCCGTCACCACCCGGCCCGGACGCAGCGGCTGATCGACCGCGTCGGCCCGACCTATTCCGTAGCGGTGATCGTCGCCGCGATCATCGTCGGCTGTGCCTCGGCCTTCGTGTTCGGGGTGGCCTCGCACGAGTCCGTCCGCCGCGGGATCGCCGTGCTCATCGTCGCCAGCCCGTGCGCCCTCATCATCGCCACGCCGGTCGCCTATCTCGCGGCCATCGCCGCCGCCGCCCGCCGTGGCGTGCTCGTTAAGGGTGGCGCACATTTGGAGGTGGTCGCCCAGGCGGCCGCCGTAGCCTTCGACAAGACGGGTACGCTCACCACGGGCCGCATCAGGCTTACCGATGTCGATGTCCGCGACGGAATCGGCGAGAGCGAAGCCCTGCGCCTCGCCGGGGCGATCGAGGGATCGAGCACTCATCCTCTTGCTGAGGCCGTCAATCGAGCGGTGAAGGAGCGGTCTTTGACGCCGGCCGGTGTCACGGATTACCGCTCTACACCCGGTGAAGGCGCCTCGGCCATGATTGACGGTCGATCCGTCTGGATCGGTCGCCCCGAGCTACTCGCTGAACGCGCCCCCGGCGCCGGCGGCGACAACGCGGGCCGGGCCGAACGCTTCCGCCGTGAGGGAAAAACCGCCTCGGCCATGGTCATCGACGGCAAGGTCACGTTCTTGGGCTTCGAGGACACCGTCCGCGACCAGGCCGCCGAGTGTATCCGGCGTCTTCGCCGACAAGGGATTCGATGGATCGAGATGTTGACCGGCGATCACGAGATCGTCGCCCGCAAAGTCGCGGAACAGCTTCACTTGAAGGGATTCTTCTCCGCGCTAAAGCCCGAGGACAAACTGACCGCCGTGGAAAAGCTACGGGCGAAGTATGGAACCGTGGTGCTCGTCGGTGACGGCATAAACGACGCACCCGCTCTCGCTCACGCGGACGTGGGGATTGCGATGGGCGCCCGCGGCGCGGAGGCGGCCATGGAAGCCGCCGACATCGTGCTGATGAAGGACCGTATCGAGGACATCGCTTGGCTTCACGGCCATGCGCGGCGAACCGCGAGCATCGTCCGACAGAATCTCACCCTGGCCATCGGCGTCATCACCGTCCTAAGCGTCTTTGCCGCGCTGGGCGATATTCCTCTGCCGTTAGCCGTCGTCGGCCACGAAGGCAGCACCGTCGTCGTCGCCCTCAACGCCCTGCGGCTCCTACGCGCTCACGACGCATGACGAGTTTGTGTCATCACAGCCCGGAGCGGAAGCGACGGGTCATTCATCCTCGTCATCCACCGCCAACGGCCGATTCCCACGATTCGGCACGACGTACGCATAGTAATCCGGGTCTTTCTCGTTCTTCTTCCGATCATTCTCGACGATGACCAGGCGCGTGATCTGCGACATGGGCCCGGCCAGATAGACCTTGCCCTTCTTGTTCTTATGCTTCCACAGCCGAGCGATCTTCGTACCTTCCATGTCCGTGGCTCCAGGACGCGCCGGCAAAACGCAAGAGCGCTGCGACGTCGCCCGGCGAATTGTACGGCGCACCAGGCGACCGGCGAGGGCCGGTCGAGTGTTCCGCCCGGAGGTCGTCGATGCAGCGTTCGTTGACGCAGCCCCGCCGGACCCGTAACATCCTCGGGCGAGCAACGCGTGGTTCACGATAGAGCGGCCTTCGTCGGTCTCGATCTGGGGACGCCGCAAAACCGATGGGCGATTGGCGCCCGCCGCGCTGCGGCACAGACGCATGGGGCGCCTGACGCCGAACTCAAACAGCCAAGACGAGGTCTTCCCAACCGTGAAATTCGAACACCTTGTAGCCCCCGCATCCGGCTCGCCGATCACCATGACGGCCGGCGGACTGAACGTACCCGACCAGCCGATCCTTCCCTTCGTCGAGGGCGACGGCACCGGCCCGGACATCCGGCGGGCGTCGGTGAGGGTCTTCGACGCCGCCGTCGAAAAAGCGTACGGCGGCAAACGCAAGATCGTCTGGTTCGAAGTCTTCGCCGGGCAGAAGTCCTACGACAAATACGGCACCTGGCTGCCCGAGGACACCATCACGGCCTTCAAGAATTACCTTGTCGGCATCAAGGGGCCGCTCACCACGCCCATCGGCGGCGGCATCCGCTCGCTGAACGTCGCCCTCCGCCAAAAGCTCGACCTCTACGTCTGCCTGCGGCCAGTCCGTTACTTCAAGGGCGTCCCCTCGCCAGTCAAGCACCCAGAACTCGTGGACATGGTCGTCTTCCGCGAGAACACCGAGGACATTTACGCGGGCATCGAGTGGGCCGCGGGGACGCCGGAGGCGAAGAAGGTGATCGCCTTCCTGCAAGATGCGATGGGCGTGCAGAAGATCCGCTTCCCGGCCACCAGCGGCATCGGTATCAAGACGGTGAGCAGCGAGGGCAGCAAGCGTCTCATCGCGGCGGCCATCCGCTACGCCGTCCAGAACAAACGCAAAAGCGTCACGATGGTGCACAAGGGCAACATCATGAAGTTCACCGAGGGGGCCTTCCGCGACTGGGGCTACCAACTCGCCGAGCAGAAATACGCCGACAAGGTGTACACCTGGTCGCAGTGGGAACGCACCAAGAAAGAAAAGGGTGAAGAGGCCGCCAACGCCGAGCAGGAACGCGCCCTCGCCTCCGGCAAGATTTTGATGAAGGACGCCATCGCTGACGTCGCCCTGCAGCAAGTGCTCACTCGCCCCACCGATTTCGACGTGATCGCCACTTTGAATCTAAACGGCGATTATCTTTCGGACGCGCTGGCCGCTCAGGTCGGCGGCATCGGCATCGCCCCCGGCGGCAACATCAATTACCACACCGGCCACGCCATCTTCGAAGCCACCCACGGCACGGCCCCCAAGTACGCCAATCAGGACAAGGTCAACCCCGGCAGCGTCATCCTCTCCGGCGAAATGATGCTCCGCTACATGGGCTGGACGGAGGCCGCCGACCTCATCCTCAAAGGCGTGGAAGGGGCCATCTCCGCCCGCGAGGTCACCTACGACTTTGAACGCCTCATGCGCGAAGAAGGCAAACCGGTCAAGCTCCTCCGCTGCTCGGAGTTCGGGCAGGCGATCATCAAGCACATGGGGTGACTCCCATGAGTTTTTCACAACGCAAGGTCCTCAAAGCCTTACGAGCACACGGTTTTTCGGTTGTCCGCGAAGGCGGAAAGCATACAATTGTTCAAGGCGAGGACGGTACGGAAATCGCGATTCCACGCCACAGGGAGCTCAAGCGTGGAACGGTTCGCGGGATCGCCGAGGACGCCAACGTGGACTGGGAGCAATTCAAGACGGAGATATCATGAAGCTCTATCACGTGGCCGTCCACCGAGAGGACAAATGGTACATCGGGCGCGTGCTCGAGCGCAGCGGCGTAACGACTCAGGGGCGGACGCTCGACGAACTCGTTGACATGCTTCGTGATGCCATCGACGCCCTCTGGGCGGAGAGGGACGTGCAGCTCGAACTTGTCCTCGCCGCCGAGCACGCTCCTCGAACACGTACGCGCACCGTGCGCCGACGGGTCTCGGCTTGACCATCGGCGAGCGGCGTGCGCACCGACCGGGCGTCGTTCGAGGCGGAGATTCGATGAAAGTCTATCACGTCATCGTGGAACAATCGGAAGGTTGGCTCGCGGCGCACGCCCTGGAGGATGACAGCGTCCACACGCAGGGCAAGACCTTGGACGAAATCACGGCCAACGTCCGCGACGTAGCCCACCTGGTCTGCGGCGACAAGGACATCCACGTGGAACTCGTGATCCCCAGCAACGTAAAGGTGGCGTGAACGGGTCTGGCGAGGTACGAGGTGGGACCGAGTTCGGCCAGGCGGTGATCGGCGACATGAGGTAAGCTTGGCGATCGCAGAACCGGTCGACCGGACCAACAGAATGCCTGCATCAAAAAAGACTTCGGCGACACAGCACGTTCTCGATACGGAAGAGTCGCTGCTGACGGAATTCGCCGCCCGTCAAAACCTCGACGACATTATCCCCACTCTGGCGCGAGACGAGCGCGCTGTTCGTCGAATCGAAGCCGTCGTTCAGCGTCGGCCGACCCGGCATGAGCTCGTCCTGGGTGACGCGCGTGCCATGGGCGACCTCGGCGCGGGAACGGTGCATCTCGTGTTAACGTCGCCCCCGTATTGGACGCTCAAGCGTTACAACGAGCACGATCGACAACTGGGTCACGTTGAGAGCTACGACGAGTTTATTCAGGGGCTGGATCAAGTATGGGGGCACTGTTTCAGAGCGCTTGTCCCCGGTGGCAGACTCGTTTGCGTCGTTGGCGACGTCTGCCTGTCGCGCCGGCGCAACAACGGACGCCATACAGTCGTGCCGCTACACGCCACGATTCAAGAACGTTGCAAACGCCTCGGTTTTGACAACCTGGCTCCGATAATCTGGCACAAGATCGCCAATGCAAAATATGAGGTTGAAGGGGGCGGTGGGTTCTTGGGAAAACCGTACGAACCAAACGCCGTGATCAAGAACGACATTGAGTTTATCCTCATGCAGCGCAAGCCCGGAGGATACCGGAGCCCGACAAGACTCGAGCGATTGCTCAGCGTCATTCCGGCGCGTAATCATCCCGTCTGGTTCCGTCAGATCTGGAGCGACGTTGCCGGGGCATCGACCAATAAACACCCGGCCCCCTTCCCCGCTACTCTTGCAGAGCGTCTCGTGCGGATGTTTAGCTTCGTCGGCGACACCGTTCTCGATCCTTTCATGGGAACGGGTACGACGAACTTTGCTGCCGCCAGGTGGGGACGCAACAGCCTTGGCGTTGAGGTCGACCCAAAATACTTTGAAATGGGGCGACGGCGAATGATGACGCATGCGTGCGACCTTTTCTTTCGGGCGGACATCCTGATTCGGGAGCAACCGAATGCACGATCTTGAGCTGCGACTCCGTAATGCGGTGAAGCAGTTCTGGGCGACTCGGCATCGGCAGGCGTCCTCACAGGGAAAACTGTCGGGCGAAAAGGACACCGGCGCTCGGGCCGCCGTCACGGGTGGCGCGCAAATGAATGGGTTTGTCGAACTCATTCGTGACCTCCTGCTTGAAAACGGTGCACCGCCCGACAGCATTCATCGCAACCGCAACGTCGAACTCCCGGGATGGTATCGCGCGGAGAAGAGCTGGGACTTGGTTCTGGTGCTTCAGGGTGAACTGATCGCGGCCATTGAATTCAAGTCTCAAGTCGGCCCATCCTTCGGGAACAACTTCAACAATCGGACGGAGGAGGCATTGGGAAGCGCGACGGATATTTGGGCGGCGTTCAGAGAAGGAGCGTTTCGGCCGTCCTCACGACCGTGGCTTGGATAGTTGATGATGCTTGAGGAGTGCCAACGTTCGACTTCGCCCGTGACCGTGCGCGAACCCCACTTCGACGTGTTCCCCGAATTCAAGGGCGCCTCATACGAGCGTCGTTATGCCTTGTTGATTGAGAAGCTCCTGCGAGATCGCCTCTATGATGGCGGCTGTTTCCTGCTTTCGTGCGACACGAGCGCGGACACCGGCGAATACAAAGAACCGAACCCGGAGTTGAGCTTCGCGCGGTTCATTAGGCCCTTGCTCGCGCGCGTACAAACGGAAGTGCGGCTCGGCGAGTAACGCACTGGCAATCTGGCGCTCCCCGGCGCGCTCTTGCCCAAACCCGCAGACTCTTTTCCGCGCCGTTCACCGCATCTACGACCGAGAGCTGACGGGGGCTTCCAGTTTGCGTTTCAGGTTCCGCAGGGATCGGCGGCACAGGTCGATGAAGGCCTCGCGCCGTGCGTCGGGGGTCTGGGGCAGCTCGCAGCGATAAATGATGTGCGTTCCCGCGGCGCCGGCCTCAAGTTCGTAACTGACGTGGAAAAGGTTCTTGGTGCCGAAGCAGAACCATTGCGGCGGCTCCCAGCCGAAGACGACGCAGTCGCACTCGTAGCGTTGTCCGAGCAAAACGCCCGTCTCATGCCATTTGAAATCGGGGCCGAGGTCGCAAGCGTTGGTTGGCCCCGCCTCCGTAATCTCGTAGGCCACGAAGTTCCGCTGGCGCAACACATCGGCGACGACGGCCCAGACCGTGTGTAGCGGCGCCGCGACCTCCTCCGTAAGTTCAATCGTGAGCATCGTCCCGCCCTCACGCGACCGTCTCAAGTATACACCATGGCCGGACGTTGTGGGGGCCGTGCGGTGCTGGTCTGCTCCCCAAGAGTCGATCCAGCGGTTCTGAGAGTCCAGCCGCCCCTGGGATGGGGCCGGGAGTCCCGCCGCGCCGGGATCGATGAAGCGCAAGAGGCACAGCCCGGATCAAGCTGCCAACGCCCTACCCGTCAATCCATGACTGACGGGGCCCTAGAACTTCGTCACGCTGGATAGGTGGAAGTCCGGAAGGCGGACCGCGGGCAGGAGCATCTTGCCGCTTTCCATAGTGATGGACTCCATGGGGGCGGTGGCCGCGTCAACCTGCTGGAAGCAGCGCAGCGGGCTGTCGTGGAAGCGGAAGTTCCTTAGGCCGCACACGATCTTGCCGTCCTCGACCAGGAAAGTGCCATCGCGTGTCATTCCCGTGATAGTCATGTCCGTGGGATCGACGGAGCGGATGTACCAGAAGTTGGTGATAAGGATCGCCCGCTTAGTCTGGGCGATAAGGTCGTCGATGGACTTTACCGTCGGGCCGCTCAGCGACATGACCGGGGCGCCGGGGTAGGGAGTCGGCTCGACGTTGTGCTCCTGAGCCGTGAAGCGGTCGTAGTACAGTTGCTTCAGCACGCCGTTTTCCACCCACACCTGCGGCCGCACCGCCAGTCCGTTCCAATCGAACCCGTCGCCCATCAAGTCCGGGTGTGCGGGGTCCGTCCGGACGGTCAATCGCGGATCCAGGATCGTCGAACCGAGCTTGCCGGCGAGAGCGCTGTCGCCCTTGTAGTAGCTTTTGGCGTCGGTCTCCCAGAAAATGACTCCAAAGACGCCGGCCACCGCCGCGGGTTCCAAGATGACCGGGTAGTGGCCGGCGGGGAGTTCGCGCGGCTCTCTCGAGCGTAGGGCCTTCTCGACCGCGCGGTCGGTCCGAGCCGCGATGTTCAGGGCCTCGACGTCACGATGGCTGTTGTAAGTCCAACCGGAATTGTCCCCTTCCGTCGCGGTCAGTGAAAACTCGGCCTCCGTGGACTGCTCGTACCCGAAAAGTCCGCTCGAAGCGGCCACGCCCCGCGCGGAAACGCCGTTCGTCAGAATCCCCGCCGCAACGAGTTTGTTCTTGGCGCATTGGTCGATCACCGGCTTGGTGCGCTTGGCCAGCTCCATCGGCGAAATCGTCGCCGTTGAATCCCGGTACGAGGGAACCTTCATGTAGGTCTGTTTGGGCAACGGCGGCAGATATTCCGGGTCCTCCGGGGCGAGCCGGGCGATGGTCTCGGCCTGTCGGACCAACGTGGTCAGTGAGGCCGTGTCGAGCCGGTTGGTGCGGGTGGTGCCCGCCTTCTTCCCGAAGGCGACGCGAACCGAAACATTCGGGTCGCGGACGGAGACGTTTTGCACGACCTGGTTGTTGGCGAAGCGCAGCGTGGACGACTCCGAGTCGCCGAAACTGACGAACGTATGGTCCGCCGTCGCCGCCGACAGGAGGGTATCGACGATGCGGCGGAACGTTGATTCGGATGCGAGCTTCAGGGCCATTGTTGAGTCCTTCTCTAAGAAACCGGCTCATCGGCGGCGAAGGCGTCCATTCGGACGAGCCCGCCGCTGCGCTCTTCCAAAGTCAATGGATGTAACCAGCAGCAGATCGACTATGCTGTAATCCTCTCCCGACTCGGCGACCACCACGGTTCTGCTGGCGTCCGGCGTGATCATGATGAACTCCGGGCTGCGCACACGAAAGCGACGCCCGTCGGTCAGGGACAGCGTGAACGGCTTGAACGGCGTAGCTCGCGAGACCTGTCGCAATCGATCGATGGTCATGTCGGCCCTTTCTCACGCCTCGTCCGGACGTCGTCCCTAAACGTCGCCGTCTTGGTCAAATGCGGCATCCAAGTCACGAGCACCGTGCAGAACACGGACGATCTCCACCGTCTCATCCGCCACGCGATAGAACACGAGCCAATTCTCAAAGCCACGAATCCGCCACGACCGAAGCCCTCGCAGCCGAGCAGCACGAAACCCGCGCGAGCGGCCCAAACCCGGCGTCGCGGCTAAATCCGCGAAAGTCGCTCTGGCAGCAGCAAGAAAGCGCTCCGCCAAAGCGGGATCGTCGCGACCGAGATACTCGGATTCCTCGTCGAGGTCCGACTCCGCCGGGCGCGAGACGACCAGCTTTCGGGTCACCGTTCCGCTTTCCGCTTCTTGAGCCGCCGCTCCAACTCTCGACGACGTTCGGCCCACCACTCCGGCGTGGCCTCTTCGCCCGGCCCGCTGTCGAGGCCCTCAAGGAGAAGTTTTTCGAGGCGTTCCTTGGCGGCTTGCTTTTGGGCATCGCGGATCAGTTCGCGCAGGTACTCGCTGGCCGTGCTGTAGCCGCCTTGCTGAACCTGCTCTTCGACAAACGCCTTCATCTCGTCCGGCAGGGAAACGTTCATCGTGGTCATGCTCAAATCCTCCCGCCGAAATGATACACGTTTTCGCAATTATTGTCAATTCTTGCCAATTCTCTCCTTCGGTATCCGAGGGCAAAGAGCCTCGTTGTCCCTCGCGTCTCGCGCTACCCCTTCGGGTTAATCACATTCACCTGCCGGAACCGTGCGTCGGCGGCGGCGTGGGTCATCGAGCCGGACTGACCCGGCTGGCCCTTGCCGCAGGTAACGAAGCCGTGCTCCCGCCAGTGACTCCGGTCGGCCACGCCGTCGCAACTGTTCCAGAACTCCGGGGTAATGCCGTTGTAGATCACGTTCTTGAGCATGGCCCCCCGCTTGCCGTCCTTGATCTCCCAGAAGGCGTCGCCGCCGAATTGGAAGTTGTAGCGCTTCTGATCGATGCTGAAGCTCCCCAGGCCTTCGATATAAATGCCGTCCTTGACGCCCGCGAGGAGCGAATCGAGCGTTTCGCTGCCCGGCTCCAGACCGACGTTGGCGATGCGGACGATGGGCACGGAACTCCAACTGTCCGCTCGGCACGAGCCGCGCGACCGTTTCTCGCCGATCGCACCCGCGACCTCGCGATTCGTCGAGTATCCCCGGAGGATTCCCTCTTCGATGATCGGCCAGCGCTGCCCGGCGACGCCGTCGTCGTCGTACCCCGTACTGGCCATGGCTCCCGCGCGGGTGTTATCGGCGATTAAGTTCACATGCTTCGAGCCGTAACGGAAGTTGCCAAGCTTTTCGGGCGTCAAGAAGCTCGTTCCCGCGAAGTTGGCTTCGTAGCCCAGCGCTCGATCGAGTTCGGTCGGGTGGCCGCAGCTCTCGTGAATCGTCAGCGACAGGTGGGCCGGATCGAGCACGAGGTCATACTTCCCGGGCGTCGGCTGCTTGGCGTTGACTTTCTCGACCGCCTGAGCCGCCACCCGCGGGGCCTGGGCGACGAAGTCCGCCGCGGTGATGTGCTCGTATCCGCTGCGGATGAAGGGGACCGAGAACTCGCGCGACTGGAAATCGTCGTCGTTCTTGGCCGTCGCGCCGAAGCTGCCGCCGACGGCGAGCAAATCGAAGTCGAGCACTGTCCCCTCCGTGGACGCGAAGTGCTTGATGTCCCGCTGCGTCCAAAGGAAACCGTTGGATCGAATGATGCCTTTCTCTTGGTGGAGAATCTCGCAAGTATTCCGCAGGAGGTTGCAGCGCTCCTCGAGCGATACGGTGAAGGGATCGACCTTGAACGGCGTCTTGACCCGATCGCGATGCACCGGTTCGTCCGCGAGCTTGACCGGCGTCTGCATGAGCATGTGGCTGGCCCGGGCGATTTCCACCGCCCGCTCGGCCGTTCGCTCGACTTCGTCCGGCGTGAAATCGGCGCTCGCGGCAAAGCCCCACGCCCCGTTGTACAGGGCGCGAATGCCGAATCCGCTGTCGAAGCGCTCGCCGACGTTGGCGATGCGACGGTCCTCGGCGCGGACCGATTGGTTGTGCGTCTCCAGCAACCGGATGTCGCCGTAGGCGCATCCGCCGGCTTTGATCCGCGAAAGGGCGAGCTGCGCCAGCTCCGGCCACTGGTCCTTCGGCGCCGGTCCCATGGCCCCGGCGGGAAGGTCCGCGAACGGTCGTGAGGACATCGAGCATCCTCCCAGATACAGCCCGGCCGCGCTGCCCGCCGCCAGATGGATGAACTCCCGTCGATTCAAGCCGTTACCTAGGACCATGTCTTGTCTCCCGTGGAAGCTTCCCTTTGAGGACTGTAGACTACTGGGCGGAGGGTCCAGAGGCAAGTCAGAAGTGCGGGACAAAAGGAGTTCGGGCGCATCCCGTCTGGAGTGGCGAAAATGCCCACGGGATGTCATTCTGAACGCAGCGAAGAATCTTCTTACGCGGGTAGATGCTTCGCTCCGAGATTCTTCGCTGCGCTCAGAATGACGCGAAACGATTACCCCCGCCACCCTTAATGGGATGCACCCAAGGAGTTCATGATGCCTCTCCGAACCATCTTCCTGCGGTTGATGTTGTGGTCGCTCGGCCTGGCCGCCGCGACCGGCGTGCTCGCCGTCTTGTTCCAGGGAGGCGACCTAGTGTGGCGACTCGTCGGTACAGGGTTCACTACCGCGCTGGCGTGCGGCCTGATGATCCCCACGTCCCTTCTCGTCGATCGTGAGCGGGTCCGATGGGCGGGCCTGTTGGGCATGGGCGCGATCATCCTCGAGTTCTTAATGGCCTTGTCGCTCATCTGGGAGGTTGCCCAACCTCTTTTCGCGCCCGTCCTGGATGCAGAGCTCAAGATTAGTCTGACGATGGTGTTTGTCGGTCTCGCCGTTGGGCTGACCATCGCCTGCGCGGGGCCCCTGTGCGTTCCACGTCATTCGATCGCGGCTCGGACGGCTCTGGGCTTCATTTCTTTGGTGCTCGTCGCCTACCTTCTGGCGACTTGGCGCTTGGATTTTCGCCGGACAAACAACGACGACTGGTGGGAGACGGGAAGCGCGCTCTTGGTATTGGGCGTCCTGACCGTACCGAGCCTCGTCGGGCTTTCCACGGACGAGCGGAGATCTTGGCGTTGGCCAGGCATCCTGGCGAGCGTCGTTGCCTGCGCGATGTGGTTGACTGAAATCTGGCACCCGATCGGGAGCGACCTCGGCTTTGTCGTCTACTGCGCACTTCTGAGCCTTGGGGCCGTGGTCGCGCACGCGAATCTGTGCTTGGTCGCCGTGAAACTGACGCCGAACCAGCAATGGGTCCGGAGTGGGACCATCGGCGCGACCGGGGTAACGGCGCTGATGACCGTGTGGTATATCGCCAAGGACAAGTTCCCCACCGTGGTGCCGATTGACGCGGACTTGGTGGCCCGCTTCATCTCGGCCGCCGGGATTATCGCCTCTTGTGGAACCCTCGCCTTGCTCGTGCTCGCACGGATGAATCGCAAGGTGGACGTCGAACCCGGTTCAATCGACCTGGCCGAGGTCGTTCTCTTCTGCCCCCGCTGCCGCAGAAAGCAGTCGCTGGCCGTGGGGAACTCGATCTGCACTTCGTGCGGGCTGCGCATCTCGATCCGCGTCGAGGAGCCGCGTTGTGCGAACTGCGACTACTTGCTACGCGGCCTCACGTCTGATCGTTGCCCCGAATGTGGAACGCCCATCGGGCTGCCGGTTGCAGGGTAGCCCGGTTTGGGTCGTCGCTGGGTGGCGTTTACTCAATCCCCTTTTCCGCCAGCCAACGTTCGGCGTCGAGGGCGGCCTTGCAGCCCATGCCTGCGGCGGTGACGGCCTGGCGGTAGACGCTGTCCACGCAGTCGCCCGCGGCGAAGACGCCTTCGACGCTGGTTGTGGAACGGTAGGGGTCTTTGAGCTTGATGTACTTCTTGGCGTCAAGTTCGAGTTGGCCGTCGAGGAATGCCGTCGCGGGCGTATGGCCGATAGCCATGAACAGGCCGCCGAGGGGTCGCGTGGATTCCGCGCCGGTGACGGTGTCCTTCAACTTCACGCCCGTAATCATATTGTCCCCGAGTACGTCAATGACGCCTTTGTTCCACAGGAACTCGATCTTGTGATTGTTCTTGGCCCGCTCGGCCATGATCTTCGAGGCGCGGAGCTGGTCCCGACGGTGGATCATGTAAACCTTGGAGGCGAATTTCGTGAGGTACGTCGCTTCCTCGACGGCCGAATCGCCCCCGCCCACGACGCCCAAGACCTTATCACGAAAAACCGGCAAAGCTCCGTCGCACACCGCGCAGGCGCTGACCCCGCCGCCGGCTTGAGCGAGCCGCTGCTCATTCTTCAGCCCCAACCAATTAGCCGTCGCACCCGTGGCGATGATGAGCGAGTGCCCCGCGTATTCCGTGTCGTCCTCGCCCACGACGACGAATGCCCGGCGCGACAGGTTCACGCTCTTGCAGTCTTGATAAGCGTAGCTGTGCCCGTCCTCGGGGTTGGACACGTCGGGGTTGAGGCCGTTGTCGGTGACGATCCGCGTGCCGAATCGGACGGCCTGCTGCTCGAAATGGGACATCATCACCGGCCCGGTCACGCCGTGCGGAAAGCCCGGGTAGTTTTCCACTTCGGTGGTCATCATCAATTGTCCGCCCGGCAGAATGGTCGTCGGGACCGTCTTGGGCCGCCCGGCGAAGACCAGCGGCCGGAGGTTGGCCCGCGCCGCATAGATCGCCGCCGTCCAGCCCGCCGGACCGGAGCCGATGATGATGACTTTTTCCGATTCGTTGTGTCGCGACATCGAGCACGTCACTCCATCGTCAGATGATAGCTTGAAAGAAGATGCCGGTCCAAGCACGGAAGGGTGTTTGACCGCTCGACGCTCGCGCCCTACGCTGCACGAACTGCCTATGAGCGTCGGTCGGTATCGACAGATCTGTTTCCTGGCCGCGTTGGCAGTCTTCGGCTGCGCCCCGCGGAGTCCGTCGGTTGCGGTGGTTAAGAGTGCATGGTCGGACGACGGCTTCGTCGGACGCCGTTTCGTTACGGATCATTTCGAGATCAACAGTACCCTCACCGACGCGGAGTTTGAGGCCGCTTTGCCGGCGTTCGTGGAGGCGGCCTATCGTCGCTACGAGGCGACGCTCCCCACCGCGGGTCGCCCGGAACACAAACTTACCATGTACGTCTTCGGGACGCGTTCGGAGTGGGAGCGCTTCACGCGACGACGTTTCCCCGCGCGGGCGGCCGTGTACGCTCGGATTCGTTCCGGCGGGTTCACCGAAGGTGACACGTCCGTGTCATTTTTTATGAATCGCTCCGCGACCCTGGCGACGCTCGCCCATGAGGGCTGGCATCAATACGTCGGATCGCGGTTTGCGTTCGCCATTCCGGCGTGGCTCAATGAAGGGCTGGCCTGCTACCACGAGGCCGTCGAGTACGCGGGCTCTGAGCCGACCTTCAACCCGCGACGCAACACCTTCCGCATCAACACCCTACGCGAGGCCGTCCAGACGGGAAAGTTGCTGCCGCTTCGCCGGATCGTCGATACCGACGCGGGCGAGGTCATCAGCCAAGAGCACAGCGGCGTGACCCAAGTCTATTACGCCCAGGCCTGGGCCCTGGTGACCTTCCTACGGCACGGCGGCGGGGGGAAATATGCCAAGGATTTCGACCGCCTCTTGTCCGACATCGCCGACGGGACGTTCCCCGTCAGGCTCAGCGCTGCGAAGTTGTCAGCCGGCGATCGCGGCGACGTCACCGTTGGTTCAGCCGTTTTCGAGGCGTACTTCGGGCACAAGGCCGAGGACCTCGCCGACGAATACCACGATCATCTCATGCGCGTCACGGCGTTGTGACAACAACGGGACTACCTGTGGGCCTTGTTGAGGGTCTCGTGATATTGCCTTGCCGGTTCGGAGCCAGCCACGATCCGCTCACAGGCCGGGACCGGCGTCAACTGGTCGCTCAGCAAGCTCGCGTAAACTGGGATCGTGTTCCCATGACGACACAGGCCGGGAAAATCCGCCCGCGTCGGTTGGAAACATAGCATGGCGCGATGCTATGACCCGACTCGGCGCCGGTCAACGTGTGACTGCTCCGGCGAAGCTCTGCGAGTATACTGACCTCCCGGCTGATGTAGCGCCACCCCTTGTGGGTGGCGCGGGACTGCGGGGCTCGCCGCCCACAAGGGGCGGCGCTACAGTTTCTCAGCGGGCTGATGAGGAACGACGCGGTGTTCACGATCAGCATAGAGGCGGGGTTCTCGGCCGTTCACCGCGTGCGGTATCTCAACGGCATGGTCGAAGACCCGCACCGCCACGACTGGCGCGTCCGGGCGTTCTTCACCAAGTCGCAACTCGACGACGCAGGCATGGTGATCGACTTTGGTGAAGCCCAGGCCGCCCTGAGGTCCGCCGTCGGCGCCTTCGAGGGCACGGACTTGAACGCCCACCCGGCGTTGCATGGTGCGAACCCGACCGCTGAAGTGGTGGCCAAACATATCTACGACGGCCTGTTTGCCGCCGGGCTTTCTTCGCTCCGCCGCGTCGAGGTGACCGAGGCCCCGGGTTGCATGGCGATCTTCGAGCCTCTCCACCCTGCGGCCGCGGGGCGTTCAGAATAGCCGCGCGGTTTGACGATGAAGGCACGGGTTCGTAAAATCCTTTGGGAATCGTGAGCCCGCAGGTTTCGGCTCGCTGTGACGGAGTTGGGGCTTGGGTATGGTCTGTCAACATTGCCATCAGGCCAAGGCCACGGTGCACATCACCGACACGATGCCCGAAAAGCGCGAGCAACATCTGTGCGAGGACTGCGCGGAAAAGGCCGGCGTCATCATCAAGCAGACCCACCACACCACCAACGAAATCCTCCAGCAGTTCATCAAACACAAGACCGGCCTGGGCGGCGGCGACGACTTGGCCTGCCCCAAGTGCGGGTTGACCTTCAAGGAGTTCCAAGTCAAGGGACTCCTCGGCTGCCCCCACGATTACGTCGCCTTCGCCGCGTTGCTCACGCCGTTGATTCAACGGGCCCACGAGGGCGGCACGCACCACGTCGGCAAGGTGCCTCCCACCGCCGAGGCGACGGTCAAGAAGCAAACCGGCCTCCTTCGCCTCCGCCGCGAACTCCAGGAGGCGATCGAGCAGGAAAACTACGAGCGCGCCGCCCGCGTCCGCGACCAAATCCGTACGATGGAAACCGGATGACCATCGACGATCTGACCAAGACGACGGGAGAGTGGCTTCGCGGCGGCGGGCCGATGTCCGACATCGTGGTCTCCTCGCGCATCCGCTTGGCCAGGAACCTCGCCGAGCATCCGTTCCTCACCACCGCCGACGCCGGCGAGCGGACGGAGATTTACCGCTGCCTTTCGCAGGCGATCACGTCCACCTCCTCCGGCAGGGATGATCTGCTGGTCGACCTTGAAACGGCGGACGCGATCGACCGCAACCTCCTCGTCGAGCGGCATCTGATCAGCCGTCAACACGCCGCCGCCGAAGGCAGCCGCGGCGTGACCGTCTCGCCGAACGAGACGCGGGCCGTCATGATTAACGAAGAAGACCACCTGCGCATGCAAGGTCTGCGCAGCGGGTTGCAGTTGGAGGAGCTTTGGGCGGAGATCAATGCCGTTGACGACGCCCTCGCCAAGGACTTCGCCTTCGCCTTCGATCGCCGGCTTGGTTACCTCACCGCGTGCCCGACGAACGTGGGCACCGGGATTCGCGTCTCGGTGATGCTGCACCTACCGGCCCTCCGGCTGACGAAGGAGATTGAGCGGGTCGCCCGGGCCGCCCGCGATCTTCGACTCGCCGTCCGCGGCCTCTACGGCGAGGGAACCGAGGCGATCGGCGACCTCTACCAGGTCTCCAATCAGACGACCCTCGGCAAGTCCGAGGAGGCGATTATCCACACCTTCAGCGAGACGATCATCCCCAACATCGTCGGGTATGAACGGACCGCGAGGGAAACCCTCGCCCGGCACCACGAGTCGCAACTGGATGATCGGATTGGGCGGGCCTACGGCGTGCTCGGCAACGCCCGCCGCATCAGCAGCGGCGAAACCCAATCGCTTCTATCTCCTATCCACATGGGCATCCAGATGGGGCGCTTCAAGGCGTTCGACCTGCATACGCTGCACGAATTATTCCTGTACACTCAACCGGCCCACCTCCAGAAGATGCAGGGCCGCTCGCTCGACGAGGACCAACGCGCCGTCGCCCGCGCCGACTACATCCGAAAACGCCTCGCGCCGAAGTGATCCGCCCAAGATCGACAGTTTGCGTAGAACCCGTGTACTGTCTAGAAAGCTCGTTGCGTAGTTTCTCGGACAAGCCCGGCTTGTCCGGGCTTCCGTGTCACCGCCCCTTTTTTCCCGATAACTCTGGCACGGGTCTTGCGAGCCATTATTTCACCGAAGACCATGAGGTCCGGTTTGGAGATGACCATGCAAACAGCCGTAAAATCAACCGCGGCCCTCGCCGCCGGCGTTCAAGTGCCCTGCACCGGTGCGGACCTGTTACGCGACGCCATGTACAACAAGGACGCGGCCTTTCCGCACGACGAGCGGCGGACGCTCAAGCTACAGGGCCTCCTGCCGCCCCGGCAACTCACCATCGAGGAACAAGTCGCCCTGGAATTGGAGCACGTCCGGGCCAAGAGCGATGATCTGGAGAAGTTCATCGGCCTCGCCGCCCTTCACGACCGCAACGAAATCCTCTTCTATCGCGTGCTCGTCGAGAATATCGCCGAACTGATGCCCATCGTCTACACCCCCACCGTCGGCCGCGCCTGCCAGCAATACAGCCACATTTTCCGGCGGCCGCGCGGAATCTGGATCACCCCCGACGACCTCGATCGGATTCCCGATCTCCTCCGCAACTCCGTCCATCCCGACATCCATCTCATCGTCGCCACGGACAACGAACGCATCCTCGGCCTGGGCGATCAAGGCGCGGGCGGAATCGGAATCTCCATTGGCAAGGTCACGCTGTACTGCGCCGCCGCGGGCATTCATCCCGCGCACTGCCTTCCCATCAGCCTCGACGTCGGGACCGACAACGCTGAATTGCTTAACGACCCGTACTATCTGGGCTTTCGCCACCGCCGACTGCGCGGCGAGGCCTATGAACAGTTCATCGAGGCCTTCGTCAATGCCGTCTGCGAAGTATTCCCCCGAGCCCTGCTCCAATGGGAGGACTTCCACAAGGACATCGCCTTCATGGTCCTCGACCGCTACCGAAAGCGCATTCTCAGCTTCAACGACGACATCCAAGGCACCTCCGCCGTCGCCCTCGCGGGAATCCTTAGCGCCCTGCGGATCACCAAGGAGCGCCTCGCCGACCAGCGGATCGTTTACATGGGGGCCGGCGCCGCGGGAGTGGGCATCGCACGCCTCGTGCAGGCCGCCATGCGCGCCGACGGCATCGACGATCAGACCGTCCGCCGGGCACAGGTCTTTCTGGACTCGCAAGGGTTGGTGTACGAAGGGCGCATCGGCCAGAGTCGCAACAAACAGGCTTTCGCCCTAAGCCGCGACGATATGGCCCACTACGGCATCCGCCCCGAAGACTCCGTTGCACTACTGGAGATCGTGCGCCATGTGAAGCCCACGGTGCTCTTGGGCACGACCACGCGGGCGGGGGTGTTCACCGAGGAAGTCGTCCGCGAAATGGCCCGCCATGTGCAGCAGCCGATCATCCTCCCCTTCAGCAACCCGACCTCCAAGGCCGAGTGCACCGCCAAGGAAGCCATCACCTGGACCCAAGGCCGCGCCATCGTCGCGACGGGCAGCCCCTTCGCTCCCGTGGAATACGACGGCCGCACCCACGTCATCGGCCAGGGCAACAACGTCTTCATTTTCCCCGGCGTCGGGCTGGGCTGCATCCTCTCCGAATCCCACGAAGTCACCGACGACATGTTCCTCACCGCCGCGCGAACGCTGGCCGAGTGCGTCAAACCCGACCGCCTCGACCGCGGGGCCATCTATCCCGATCCCAGCGACCTCCGCGAGGTGAGCCGCAAAATCGCCTGCGGCGTGATGCGTGAGGCGCGCCGCCAAAACCTGGGCCGCATCATTCCCGACGACGCCATCGAGCGCAAGGTCGAAACCTCCATGTGGTATCCCAACTACGTGGATTACCTTCCTCCGGCCTGATGCGGACCCTGTGCCGCTGCTGTTTCAGCAGTGGTCTTTCCTCCGCAACGGACCCACTGCTCACAGAGCAGTGGCACACCGACGGTTGTCAGTGCCACGACTTGGCATCGCCACGTTGTTCCACGGAGGACAAGTCTCCCGCGCCGGGGGCGCGGACTCGGCGCAGAGATCACACCGGTTCCATGAATAGAACTTCTAGCGGATGTTCACCCCACCTGAGTGGGGCATGGTTGGCGGTAGTTGCTTGTCTCACAGTTGGTTACGGCGCTCGGGTAGTTTGCGGCGGTTGACTGCACGGACATCGGTATGGGGCAACATCGCGGACATTTGCAGGAACCTTTGCTCGGGGATGAGCTGGACCTTCGTGGGGCAGCCCATGATCGCTTCTCCTTTCCGGCTATCTAGTCATATAACTAGATACCACTTCGCCCGATAACCGTCAAGGGCAGCCTGACATCGCCCTCCATCCGGTGCTCATCCTGAAATCACGGGTCCCCTACCACGCCAGAACTATGAAATGGCCAAACCTCAGGCACGGGCTTCCAGCCCGTGTTTTCACCGGCAAGATGCCGGTGCCACAAGTACGTTTGCCTTCGTCGCCCAGACGGCTTACCATTCTGCACGTGCCCCGACCCGTGTGGCGAGCTTCGGTTAAGGGGAGTTTGACATGCCTCACGACCACCTGCTGGCGATCCCGGTTTTCAACGAGGAAAGGCACCTCCCCACCGTGTTGGAGGAGGCCAAGGTCTACAGCCGGTACATTCTGGTGGTGGACGACGGCTCCGCCGACGGGACGCCGGAGCTTCTTCGCCGGGAAAAGGACATTTCCGTCGTAACTCACGCCGAGAACCGAGGTTACGGCAAGAGCCTTGCCGACGCCTTCGCATTCGCCCGGCGGCAGGGATTCCGCTGGCTCATCACTATGGATTGCGACGAGCAGCATGAGGCCTCGTTCATCCCGCGCTTTATGGCTGCGGCGGAGGCGGACGATGCGGACATCATCAGCGGAACACGCTACGCCAACGGGCAGGGGGTCGGGACCCTCGCCCCGCCGGACCGGCGGGAGATCAACCGGACGATCACGGCAGTGCTGAATCGCCAGCTTGGCTTGGGGATCACCGACGCCTTCTGCGGCTTCAAGGCCTACCGCGTGTCCGCGCTTCGTCATCTTCACATTTCCGTGCCGGGGTATGCGATGCCGATGCAGTTCTGGGTGCAGGCGGCCCGCGCCGGTCTGCGGGTGCGCGAGCTGCCCGTTCGCTTGATTTACAACGACCCGACGCGGCACTTCGGCGGATTGCTGGACGACCCGACGATCCGCTTGCAGCACTATCTCGACGTGCTGGACGCGGAGCTCTCCCGGTCGTCGAGCGTGCCGGTTCGGGCGGTGTGCGATGCCCAGGCCTGTCGGCCCTCCTCCGATTCATGCTCGACTTTTCGAAGCTGACAACACCGGCGAGGCATGGGGACGTGTTGGTGCTGCCGGCACCGCCCGAGTGCGTGGCCGCTGTGCGGGCGAATGCGCAGGCGCTTCGTTCGGTGAAAACGCCGCTGCTCGACTCCACGCTGGCCGATTGGCGGCGGCGGACGCGCGTTGCCGTGGTCGGAGGCGACGACCGACCGATCATCGTCACCGGCCATCAGCCCGCGTTCATCCATCCCGGCGTCTGGGCCAAGCACATCATGTCCATGCGTCTCGCTCACGCGCTCGGCGGAATTGCTTTAAATCTGATTGTGGACAATGACGCCCCGCAAGGAACGACGCTCGTGGTTCCGGCCGCGGAGAAATCACGGCTTGCTCTACGTAGCGTTCGGTATGCGGCCCTGCCCGCGGGGCTGGCGTACGAGCAGCTCGCGCGGTTAACGCCCGAGGAGGTCGCACGGTTCGACCGCGCGATTCGTGATGCGCTGGGCGATCGGTACGGAACATCGCAGATGCCGATGTTTATCGAGGCGCTTGCGGATGGAGGCAACATCGGGGACGGGGTCGACCAGAGCGTGGCGGCCCGTCGTGCGGTTGAAGCACGCCTCGGCGTTTCGGTCGACGATCGACGGGTGAGCAGGATGTGGTGGAGCCCGCTGCTTCTCGACATGCTGCGTCGAGCGGAACGTTTCAGCCGTTCGTATAACGCTGCGCTTGCGTGGTATCGAAAGAAGTTTCGCGTACGCGGACATCAACGCCCGATTCCGGACTTGGCAGTCCGTAGCATGGAATGGGAACTCCCCGTATGGGCCCATCGCCGCGGTGAGCCGCGTCGGCGGCTGTTCGTCGCTTCGCGGGGCGGTAGCGTGCGACTTCTGGCGGACCGGGAGGCGATCGGCGTGTTCGCGATGGATGACCTCCGCGCGTTCGACGAGTTGATTTCACCGCTTGCCGGTCCACGGTCCTGGCGACTACGGCCGCGGGCGTTGACGTTGACCATCTGGGCGAGACTGTTCCTGGCGGACCTCTTCATTCACGGAATTGGCGGGGCGAAATATGACCGCATCAGCGACGCGATCATCGCCGATTACTACGGGCTAGCGCCGCCGGAGATGGCCTGTGTGTCCGCGACGCTCCTCTTGGACCTCCCGCGCAGTTCAGCCACACCCGAGACCGTTCGAAGCCTGCGTCGATCGCTACGCGACTTGGAGTGGAACTCCCACCGCTCGCTTCCGCGCGGCTCAAAGCTGACGGAATGGGTGGATCAACGCGAGCAGGCCGTCCGACGGGGCACGCAGCTTCGAGACACGGACCCGCAGAATCGGCCGGCGCGACGAGAGACCTTCCTCGAAATCCGGGACCTCAACCGACGCCTGGCAGCAGCTCGGTCGAACGAAGTCGCGGATCGGCGGGCGGAGCTTTCGCGGGCTTTTGACGATCTGGACCAAAACCGGATCGCGGAAGGGCGCGAATACTTCTTCGGACTGTACCACCGCGCGGCACTCGAGAAACTCATGGCAGCCCTTCCCGCGGAACGCGAGTTTCGGGTATAGTGAGTTCGACCCCGCGCTTGCGCCTTGGGGTTCGGATGAGGATTCGTTCGTTGTTCACACACATTCGGAAGATCAAGTCGTCAAATGCCGACCTCATCGGTCGGCGGAAAGGAGCAAGGTCATGTTGAGTTTCCGATCGACGACGGGTCTTGGTGCCCGCTGGGATTCGCCCCCGCCGCCGCGAAGAAACGAGGCGGATGCCCCTTGACCCAAGAGTCGCATGACGAGACAATGGATGGTCGACCATGAAGTTCCTAGTCAATCTTGAGCGCGACGAGACCGGGATGATCGTCGCCGAGTGTCCGGCCATTCCCGGCTGCGTTTCGCAGGGCCGGACTGAGCAGGAGGCATTGGACAACATCTCCGAAGCGATCCAGGCGTGTCTCGAGGCGCGCACGGCCAACGGGATGCCCCTGACCGCGGCCCTTTGAGGATGCAGAATCTCGTGGAGTGATTAAGCGAACGTCATGAACGGGGAAGCGTCATTCACGATTTCGGGACACGCGCGGAGGAGAATGACCCAGAGAGGTATTACGGACGGCGAGATTCGGCGAGTGCTCATGAACCCGGACCGCGTCGAACGCGATCCGGACGACACAGAACTGATGCATGCCGTCAAGCGGTTTTTTCGGGAAGGCGATTCCGTTGTGCTCCGCGTGGTCTACAATGAAGTGCGGCGCCCTTGGCGTATCGTCACGGTGTATTGCGACCGCAAAGCGCGGAGGAAGCAATGAAAGCAAGACATGTCAAGATCGAGTATGATTCCGAGGTCGACGCCGCGTATTTGACGCTGGCTCGCGGGCGAATCACGGAATCCGAGGAAGTCCAGCCCGGGGTGATCTTCGATTTCGACGCCCGCGATCAAGTTCTCGGAGTTGAAATCTTGCGCTTTAGCCGCCGCTTCAAACCCAGAAAGACAAACGCCAGGCCGCCGCGCTCTCGTCGAAAACCCTCCGCGGCAGCGAGGTGAGGGTTGTACCTCGAAAGGAGCAAGGTCATGTTGAGTTTCCGATCGACGACGGTGTTCCAGGTATTCGCCGGGATTCTCCTCTTTGGACCCGCGCCGACGAAAGCGCAATCCAACTGCAATGCCAATGGCATTCCCGACGCCTGTGACCTGAGTTGCGGGCAGACGGGTGGACCGTGCGACGTGCCGGGATGCGGCACCGCCGCCGACTGCCACGACGACGGCGTTCAGGACGTCTGCGAACTGAGCTGCGGGCCGCCCGCAAGCCCGTGTGACGTGCCAGGTCGCGGCCCGAGTCCAGTGAAGTATAATGCCGCCCAGAAAACCGGCGCGAGGGAGCTATGAGCGATGTACTCGTCAGGATCAAGCGCGCGGTGCTCGCTGGTCGCTATCGATTCAGCGAGAAAGCCTCGGCCGAAATGGAAGAATCAGGCTTGACGGAGTTGGATGTCGTGGAGTCCATTGTGACCGCCAAGCGCGTGTAAAAACGCATCCGATCGACAAGCCCTTGGCGGATGGGCAAAAGGGAGTATCTTTATGTCATCCAAAGCACAGGCCTCACAGGCATCCCGATCTACACAAGAGGCAAGTTCTCGCGGCAGCAAAGTGAGGAAGTCTACTACTTTCTCGTCTCGTCCAAACGGGCAGAGTAGCCGGGGAGAACGACAGGCCGCATCGCGCATCACGGAATGCCCAACTTGCGGTGGGGCCATCCGGCGAGTTCGCCGGGATTACAGACGGACGTTTCGTGGCCGCGAGTATGTCGTGCCCCAACTGACGTTCTACGAGTGTCCTCGTTGCGGCGAGCGGGTCTTTGATGCCGAGGCCATGCGCAGCATCGAAGCGCGGTCGCCGGCCTTCCGGAACGGATCTGGGGTGCGATCCACCGTGACGCGAAGGAAACGAGCAAGGGTATGTTGAGTTTCCGATCGGCCACGGTTGTTCTTCTCTGGAGCGGTGTTCTATTCAATCTTGCAACTCCGGCGTCCGGGCAGTGCGTGCTCCATGAAGATGCCAAGCTCACCGCCGCGGACGGCACGGCTGGGGATGTGTTCGGAAGCTCTGTGTCCATCTCCGGGGACACGATGGTCGTTGGAGCGCCAAGGGACGATGGGGACCGCGGTTCCGCGTACGTCTTAGTCCGCAGCGCGGGCACTTGGACCCAGACGGCCAAGCTGACTGCGTCGGACGGCGCCGGTGGCGATCTTTTTGGAGACTCGGTCGCAGTTTCCGGCGACACCGTCGTCGTCGGCGCTTACGGCGACGATATGAGACAGGGTTCTGCCTACGTGTTCGTCAAGCCCGGGGGAGGCTGGAGTGAAATGACGCAGACAGCCAAGCTCACTGCGTCCGACGGCACCGCTGGCGAGATTTTTGGATGGTCGGTCGCGGTTTCTGGCGACACCGTTGTCGTCGCCGCGTACTTCGACAATATTGGCGCCAATGTCGCTATAGGTTCCGTTTACGTGTTTGTTAAGCCGGGCAGCGACTGGAGCGACATGACTCAGACGGCCAAGCTCACCGCTTCGGACGGCAGCGCCGGTGACGTTCTTGCATCCGCGGTTGCGATTGCCGACGGTACTATCGTCGTCGGCGCTAGCGACGACGCTATCGGGCCCAATAGCGGTCAAGGTTCTGTCTACGTGTTCGTCAAGCCCGGCGGCGGCTGGGCTGACATGACCCAGACAGCCAAGCTCACGGCGTCGGACGGCGCCCACAACGACTACCTAGGAGTCTCGGTCGCGGCTTCCGGCGACACCGTCGTCGCCGGCGCTTACCAGGACGATATCGGTGCCAATAGTGATCAAGGTTCCGCTTACGTGTTCGTCAAGCCCGGCGGCGGCTGGGCTGACATGACCGAGACGGCCAAGCTCACCGCGTCGGACGGCGCCGCGGTTGACTATTTTGGCTACTGGAAGTCGGTCGCGGTTTCGGGCGACACCGTCGTCGTCGGCGCTGTCCTTGATGATATCGGCCCCAATGTCCAGCAGGGTTCCGCCTACGTCTTCGTCAAGCCCGCCGGCGGTTGGAGCGACATGACCGAGACGGCCAAGTTCACCGCGTCGGACGGTGCCGCCGGCGACAGTTTTGGCGTCTCGGTCGGAGTTTCCGGCGACACCGTCGTCGTCGGCGAGGCCGGCGCCGATATTGGTCCAAACGCCAACCAGGGTTCCGCCTATGTCTTCGATCTCAGCGGTCCCGATTGCAACGCCAACGGCATCCCCGACGAATGCGACACGGATACTGACGGCGATAGCATACCGGACGATTGCGATCAGTGTCCGTTCGATCCGACGAACACGATGGTTGACGGTAAGTGCATTCCGACGTTGTCCGAGTGGGGCATGATGGCGATGGCGGCGTTGGTGCTTTCGGCCGGTGGGGTGGTGATAGCGCGGAGGCAAAGGGCATTAGGCAGTAGGCAATAGGCACGAAGGAACGGCGACTAAACGCGGCGGGCAATAGGCATGAGGCAATAGGCATTAGGCACGAAGGAACGACGCAGAAACGCCGAAACAGAGAAATGCAGAAGGCTGACGGCGGGCGGCGTAATCCGAACCCGGAGCGCGAGCGACGGGGCCTCACCCCCCTTGATCCCCCCTCGGAGAGGGGGGAGGCTGACCCCGTGCTGGCGCGGTTGGGGGTTGAAGGGCTCAAGGGTTTCGGGTGCTTACAGGGTCATCGAGAACAGGGAGGCGAACGTGACGGACGAATCGGGCCACAGCGGGCTGCACATCGACTCAGACTGGAAGTCCGAGGCTGCAAGGGACAAGGAACGACTTGCCAGCCAGGAGCGGACTTCGCGCCCGCCGGCGGGCGCCGAGGTCGCGGCCAACTTCGTCGAGCTTATCAACCTGATGGCGATGCAAGCCGCGATCGGACTAGGCGGGTATCAGGGTCCGGGCGGAGAACGCATCCCGCCCAACCCCATGGTGGCCAAGCACCACATTGACCTGCTCGAAGTCCTGGAGAAAAAGACCGCGGGGAATCTCACGGAAGAGGAAAAGCGGATTCTGGACGGAGTGTTGTACGAGTTGCGACTTCAGTACGTTCAGTCCGTTAGCGCCCCGCGCGGTGGAGCACCCAAAGCGAAGAGTGGGTCCTAGAACCCCCTCACCCTACCCTCTCCCCCAAAATGGGGGAGAGGGATTACCTGCCCATTGCGCGCCGGTCGATGTCCAGCAATGCCCCTTATCGCCGTTCCCATTCGCACCGAGACGGTTATCCGACGCACGCCGTCGGTCAACTTTTCACTGATCGCCCTGAACGCTCTTGTTTTTCTGCTCTTCGATGCGCGGTTCGCCGGCGAAGGCATGTGGGCGTTCCGCGAGCGCTACTTGCATCTGCTTTCCTATGAGCCGAGCTTCCACCAGTTCTTCACCTACCAGTTCATCCACGCGGACTTGATGCACTTGCTGGGGAACATGCTGTTTCTGTGGGTGTTCGGCAACAGTGTGAACTCCAAGATGGGCAATGGGCCTTACCTTTTGTTCTACCTAGCGGGCGGCGTGTTCGCGGGTTTGGGTCACGCCCTGTTGCATCCGAACCCGTTGGCCGGGGCGTCGGGCGCGGTCGCCGCAGTGACCACGGCCTACCTGGCGTTGTTCCCGCGTAGTCGCGTCACGGTGCTTATTTGGTTCTTTTTGTTCATTCACTTTGTCGAAGTCCCGGCCATGCTCATCATCGGCTTGAAAATCATCGTCTGGGACAACATCATCGGTCCGGCGCTGGGCGAATCGGAGCGCGTCGCGCACCTCGCCCATTTGGCGGGATATCTATTCGGCTTCGTGGGGGCGATGGGAATGTTGCTGGTTCGGGCGTTGCCAAGAGATCAGTTCGACATGCTGGCGCTGTGGAAACGGTGGCGACAGCGGCGGGAGCTTGCTGGGGTGATGGCCCAGCCCGGTGCCGCGGCGTGGGCACAGTACGGGGCCGTGGGGCGTACGGCTCCAGTCGATCCGCAGGAGCGAGCGGTCGAGGACCGACGCCTCGACGAGATCGCCGACTTGCGGGCGCGGATCGGGGCGGAGTTGGAACGTAAGGCCGCCGCAGCTGCGGCGGCACTGTATGAGAAACTGCTTTCCCACAACTCGACGCAATGCTTGGCGGAGCCGCAGCAACTGGAGGTGGCCCGCGAGTTCTATGCGAGTGGCAAGTCCGCGCAGGCCGCCGCGGCGTTCGACCGATTCGTGGAGTGCTACCCGAATTCGCTCGAGGCGAGTAACGTGCGGCTGCTGCTGGGGATCATTTACGCCCGCGACCTACGACAATACGAGGCTGCCGACAAGCATTTGACGCAGTCGATGGCATCGTTACGCGACCAAAGTCGTCGCGATCAATGTTTGCAGTGGCTCAAAAACGTTCGAGCGGCCCTGGGACGACCGGCGCCGCAGACCATGAATGGATGAGAGGACATGGGCGAGTTGGCGTACGTGAACGGAGTCTTCGGACCGATCGCCGAAGCGAAGGTCTCCATCGAGGATCGCGGCTTTCAGTTCGGCGACGGAATCTACGAGGTCATCGTCGCGTACGACGGTCGATTGTTCCTCGTCGAACAACACATGCGCCGTCTGCGTCGAAGCGCCGCGGGCATCGCCTTGGATTACGACTTCGAGGCCCGCCCGCTTGAACCGATCATCGCCGAGGGGCTGCGGCGCAGCGAGCTTCGCGACGCGTTGATTTACATCCAGATCACCCGTGGGGCAGCGCCTCGCTCCCATACGATCCCCGCCGGGCTGGCGCCGACGGTGGTCATGACCTTCAAACCGCTGCCTCGACTGCCGGACGAACTGCGCGAGCGCGGGGCCAGGGTCATCACAATGCCTGACATCCGCTGGGCGAACTGCTATATCAAAGCGATCACACTGCTGCCCAACGTCCTCGCCAAGAACGAGGCCCTTCGCCGCGGTTACCACGATGCGATCTTCGTGACCGCCGACGGCGAGGTCCGCGAGTGCACCTCGGCCAACATCTTCCTCGTGTCCGGCGGCAGCCTGCTCATCCCGCCGCGAAACGAGTCCATTCTGCACGGTGTGACCCAGAGCTATTTGATCGAGCTTGCCTCTTCGATCCGCCTAAACGTTCGTGAAGAAGTGATCCACTTGGAGTTGCTGCGTCGCGCCGACGAAGTCTTCATGTCCGGCACGGCCGCGGAAGTGTTGGCCATCACCTCCATCGACGATCGCCCGGTCGGCGAGGGTCGCCTCGGACCCATCACCCAACGCCTTTACGACGAGTTCCTCTCCCGGACCCGGTCCGGCTAGTGATCACCGCATCCGGCTTTTGGCGGCGGTCCGCCATTCCCTTCCAGGAGTGTCTGTCGAGTGCGACCTGCCGACGCGGATCAGGGAGCTTTCGGCTTGCACTCCATCGGTCGCGACTCGTCGGCGGCTGTGCGAGCGGAGTTCGATTCCAACGGTTGCCAGAAACCGAGATTGTCCTCTTCAACCTTGCAATAGCCCGTCGCCTTGTATTTCGCGAAAGAGTTGTAGCCCCAATTGAGGTACTCCGAATCGCCGCCCCCGTGCGTGGTGATCAAGAACCGATTGCTCAATTCGCCGAAGCCCCTGGCCTGGTCGGCGGGAGAGGGTTTGTCACCTCGATT
>JAZDHF010000180.1:0-19411 GCA_043806315.1 Planctomycetota bacterium
AACCGCTCCCGCCACTCCGCGAGCTTCCTGGGATCCGACGAACGAGGCATGCATGAACCTCCTGGTCGCGCGTTCATTACAAATCAACACGCACGCCAGGATAAACGGCTCGTCAAGAATGGTCCTGATGGGCGCTTACCCAGATGATACGTATTGCGTAGCGGCGTGCATTGCGTTCAAGTGTGGAGATTGTAGTAACGCGAATTGTTTTACGCAAATCTGCAGGGACTATTGTAGGAGCGATGATGAATAAAGACTTACCCCAACGGCTGTTCGCGCGCCAATCGTCCTATTCTCTTATTACATTGCTTTTCATGGTTAGTGTGATAGCAGCAACAAGAATTACTTGCTCGAGAAAGCCGAGTGATTCTAATCTGGGTGCACGGAGAATATCGCCTGATGGCGTTGGAACGGTACTTCGAATCGAGGGTGATGTTCCGGATGAGATCGGAAAACCTGAACAGATTTGCAAGGCAAGAATAGACTGGGAGCGCAATAGCGAGGATTTCATCTTGGTGCTTGGCAAGGACCTCCAAGAGGTAGAGTTGCGCAATGTCATTCCCCGTGACCAGATCCTCTTGATTCAGTTCACGGTTCCAACAGATCGCGAACCTGGGGTCAAGTTCACGGAGGGTGAGTGGTTCGATCACGTTCGTCCAAAACTGCTGACAGATTCGCCCCATCTGAACACGTTTCGGATTCGTCTTTCCCGTTTCCGGCGTTGGGATGATCCACGTATCAGAACACTTGCGCCAAGCGGATAATCTGTACGCGAAATGAAATTAGGGACAGTCACGAATGGCACTGCCGTTGCCGACCATTGCTCTGCCATGTGGTTACGTTTTTCCGAGTTCCGCGCGGAGCTCATCGCGGGGGCGTTGAATTCCGGGGACACCATATCTATTTCATTGCCGAGCAAGGGGGACATTCCGAGTGATGCGACAGGGGTGACACGTTGGCGGCGTGGCCTTCGGAGGCAACGGGGCCACCTTCGATCCTTGACTCGCCGTTGCGGCCGGAAGCCGCGTGTCCCGGCGCGCCGGGACACCTCCGCTTTGCGGAGAACGTCGTGTCAAGGACAAGATCGGCTACGACACTCCACGTGACCAAGGCGGGAGCGCGGAGAGCGACGACGATATCGACGACCCCACCGACGGTGAGCGAAAGCGAACGCGAGCATTCCGCCATTGGTAAAGCGAGCACGACGCGAGCGTCAGGAATGCGAACCCGCCCGCAGTGAGCGAGCATGAGGCGAGCGATCGAAGGGGTTGTCTGGTCCGATGACTTCGGGGGCACCAGCGGGATCCCGGGCTACGATCCTTGACACAAGGCGTCAGGCGAAGGGTGCCAACAGCTCGGACGGAAACTGAGCGATCATCTGCTCGACCTTCTTGCGTCGCGTCCGTCCATTTTTTGAGCATTCGCTCCCTTCGCCTGGCCTTGCGTCAAGGACCGGGAACATGATCGATCCTTGACACGTTCCAGCGCGATGTGCGTATCGAGGATGCCGCGTCAAGGAGAGCCGACGGGACCAACCGCTACGCCTGGGGCGGGGAGTACCTAACATTACCCTACCACAGAGTGTCAACTCGGTGTCAACCAACCCGTGACGCCAACGATAAACCGTCGCAACGCCACCAGGGCACCACCGTAAGGTGTCGGGGGCTTCCCCAGTATTCACGCGAAAAACCGCGTTTTCGACGTCGTGAGAGGCGTTTCTCGAAACGCGCGCCTGCTTGACATGCAGGCGCTCAAGGTGATGCGTTGCTTAGGTCGTGCCCGAGATCGCGGAAGACCTTGTCAACGCGTTTCTGAGAACGTCTTGTGGGTCGATGTCGCTCGCGTTCCCAGCCCGTGACGGTGCTCTCGTCCACGTCGAGCGCCGCGGACACCGCGGCCGCTCGACGATGATCGTCGTCAGGCGTCGCCGCTTCATGCCGTTCGGTTCAGGTTCATGGGCCTGTTCGGTCATGCCGTGCTCCGTTCGGCGTCACCGGAAGCCAGCGAGAACATGCGAAATCACCGGGGATTGCGTTGGTTTTTCCCTTGATGCGTTGGCCCCCTCTTGCCCTCATGGGGACGTGAACAATGCCGCGTTGCGTGGACGCGGCGGTCTCTAACCCAAGGAGATGTCCGATGAGTGCGATGAAGAAGAGCAAGGCGAAGAAGCGGGTTGTCGCCAAGGCCGAGGCGAAGGCGGCGGCTCGGAAGCTGACCCACGCTCGCATCCTGTTACAGGCGGACGAATCCGAAGGCGGTCCGGGGTGGGCTGACCGGCAGATCGGCGAAGGGTTGCGCGTGGGGATTCGCACGATCGAAGGTCTCCGCCAGCGGTTTGTGGAGCAGGGGCTGGAGGCCGCCTTGGAACGCAAGAAGCGGGCCGAGCCTCCGGTTCCCCGGAAGCTGGACGGCGAGCAGGAAGCGAGGTTGGTTGCGGTTTGTTGTTCTCAGGCTCCGGAGGGACGGCGGCGGTGGACGTTGCACTTACTCGCGGATCGACTGGTGGAACTGCGGATCATCGATTCGATCTCGCATGAGACCGTGAGGTAGACGCTCTTGAAAACGAGTTAAAACCCTGGCGGAGGAAGATGTGGTGCATTCCGCCGGAGCCAAACGCCGAGTTCGTCTGTGCCATGGAGAACGTGTTGGAAGTCTACCATCGACCCTACGAGGCGAATCGCCCGGTGGTGTGCATGGATGCAACCAGCAAGAGGTTGGTGAAGGAAACGCGGGCGTCTCAGGCGGTTGGACCCGGACGGATCGAGCGCTTCGACTACGAATACGAGCGGAACGGCACGGTCAACGTATTTTTGTTCTGCGAGCCGCTGCGCGGCCGGCGTCAGGTCAACGTCACCGAACGGCGCACCAGGACGGATTGGGCCTTGCAGATTCAAGAGTTGTTGGATGTCCATTATCCCCAGGCCGAAAGAGTGACGTTGGTGATGGACAACCTCAACACGCACTCCTTGGCGTCGCTGTACGGGGCCTTCGAGGCGGAAGAGGCGCGTCGCTTGATGGGAGGCCTGGAGGTGGTCATACGCCCAAGCACGGCAGTTGGCTGAACATGGCCGAGATCGAGCTGGGAGTATGGCCGCGATAGTGCATCGGCGGGAGAGTTCCCGACCCCGCCGCGCTGACGAGTCAGATCGCCGCCTGGGAAAGCAATCGCAACAACGTCAAGGTGACGATCGACTGGCAGTTCACCGCCGCGGACGCCAGAACCAAGCTGCGTAGGTTATACTCGCAGATAAAGAGTTGAAGGAGCACCAGGGATTACGCGTATTCGGAATCGCTTATCTTTTTGTGTCTGGGCTGGTATTTTGCAGTGGCACTGGCTTGACTGTCGTGCACCGGGGTGTGGGGATCGAGTTGTTCAGCGCAGGTAAGCATGAATCGGGTCCGGCGACCGCAGCGAAATCGGGCGGCGCGCACGACTGAGGACCCCCGATCCCCCGTAGCGGTTCCCCTGGTTGGTCGCTCCCGGCGATTCCACCGATCAGGCAGACAGATCCCCACAGTCCGATTGAATCCTGCCCGGTGGCGCACACCGCACTTGCCCGCGCATCACGGTCCGGAGGGCGGGACCAGTGCGTACGACGAATAGGTGTTCCGCAGGGAACCCGCCGGCGTACCACGTACCCCGGAAAGCGTTTCGACCTGTGCCGCAGCCCAAGCGGCTCCATTGGATATAGAGTGGATCCGAAAACCCCCTCACCCTACCCTCTCCCCCAGGGGGGAGAGGGGGTTTAGGGCGCACTCATAGAAGGATGGATTGCCTCCGTGGCCGGCGACTGCCCGATGAAAGGGCGACATCGGCCCGCATAGCCGGACTGCCGGACCGCACATTGCGTTACCCTTTTTTTTTATTTTTCTTTGAAAAAACTCTTGCCAGACGAAGAAGGAGCACATAGCCTGTGCGGCGTCATGGAGGAGGTGGCGATACACCTTGCGGCAGTGTCCGACTGCTGGTCTGCCGTACAACCCAATGGGAAGTTGACTCCGCGACGTGCTTCGCGATACCGCGAGACCAACAGAGGAGAAATGCACATGGCACCTGGATCGTTCAAATGTCCGAAATGCGAGCGTAGTTTTTCGATGGCGGCGCATCTGGCCCGCCACACCAACACCATCCACGGCCCAAGGAGGGGTCCCAAGCCGGTGGCGAGGAGGGGGCCGGGACGTCCGCGGAAAGGCCGCGTGGGCCGGCCGAGGGGCAGCCGATCGTACGCTCGCGCGGCGACCGGCGACGGCGCGACGCAACTTCTGAGCCAGATGCAGTCCTACTATTCGGAACTGACGGCTCGCCGCGCGAACCTGGATGCGCAGATCGCCGGGATGGAGAGCGCGATGACCGTCATAGGGGCGGTCCCCATGGCGCGAGCCACGGGTCGCAAGCGCGGACGTCCGGTCGGCAGCGGCGGCCGGGCGGGATCCCTGAAGGATACGATCGTGCGCGTCCTTCGCCAGCGAGTGAAAGCCCTAAGCCCGAAAGAAATCGCCGCGGGCGTAATGAAGATCGGGTATCAAACGTCGACGAAGAATCTGACCAAGGCGGTCAGCAATACGCTGCCGGACATGACCAACATCAGGAAGGTCGGCCGGGGACTGTATCAGGCGTAACCGACACGCGAAGCGCCGGCGATGGGTCGGCACGAACCGTATTGTGAACGGCGCACGCGGAAGCCGGAGTTGGCTCCTCCGGCTTCCGTATTTTTGGGGCGAGCGGTAGATTCGCTCTCTGCCGGATGCCTCATCCCATGGGCGGCGACGAACTCCAGTTTGTGGAATGGCTTCGGGGTCGGCAGCCAAGGCACTCCGCCGTAGTCGTCGGCATCGGCGACGACATGGCCGTCCTCACCGCGACGTCGGATCGAATCCTCGTTTCGTCCGACATGCTCTTGGACGGCGTTCATTTCGACACGGGGCGGCATTCTTTATTCGCCATCGGCCGGAAGGCGATCGCGTGCAGTCTCAGCGACTGTGCGGCCATGGCCGTGCGTCCGATCGCGGCGACTGTGTCGGTCGCTCTCCCAGGCTCTCTGCCGCTCGCCGGAGCGGAAGAACTCTACAGGGGGATGTTCTCCATGGCCGAGGAGTTCGATCTCGCTGTCGCCGGGGGCGATACCACGCGGTGGCCGCACCCGCTGGTGATCGACGTAGCGGTGACGGCCACACCGTATCCGGGAATCGATCCGGTCCTGCGGTCGGGTGCGCGTCCCGGCGACCTCCTGTACGTCACCGGGACGCTCGGGGGAAGTCTCCTCGACCATCATTTGACGTTCCATCCACGGGTTCGCGAAGCCGTGGCCCTCAGCCGGAAGCTTGGGAAACGGTTGCACGCGATGATCGACATCAGCGACGGCTTGTCCCTCGATTTGTGGCGTCTATGCACTGAGTCGAAGGCTGGAGCGGAGCTCGACGAGCGGCAATTGCAAGCGGTGGTCAGCGATGACGCGATGCGAGCGGCGTCAGCGGACGGACGCACGGCGTTGGACCACGCACTGAGCGACGGCGAGGATTTTGAGCTATTGCTGGCAGTCGAGGGCGACGCGACAGGCGTCGGCATTCCCGTCTATCCGATCGGGCGAATCACGCCGAGCGGGCTGACGATCGTGCGAGAGGACGGGCGTGTGGAACCGCTCGAACCGCGGGGATACGTGCATTGACCGCGACGGAAATGCCCCCTAGGTGGGAAACAACGTCGGTGGAGGCCACCCAGACGCTCGGGGCGGTGCTGGGACGCCTTTTGAGCGGCGGAGTGACCATCGGCCTTGTCGGGCCCTTGGGCGCGGGCAAGACGCATTTGGTGAAAGGAATCGCCGCCGGGAACGGAACCACCGACCCCAGGCAGATCACCAGTCCGACCTTTACCCTCATCCATGAGTATCCCGGACGGTTGCGGGTGTATCATGTCGATGCCTATCGCTTGCGGGGACCGGCGGAGTTGGTCGCGTTGGGGTTTGATGAACTCGTCGCTTCCGATTCGGTCGTCGTCGTGGAGTGGGCCGACCGCGTCCGTTCCGCGATGCCGACCGACACCCTGTGGATCGAGTTCACCCCGATTGCCGACACAAGCCGCCGTATGGCGTTTCACCCCGACGGCCCACTGGCCCAACAGTGCCTGGAGGCATTCCGAGCCGCCTGTGGTTGACATCCTTCATGCGGGTTCGTATGGTCCGTTTTAGAGTGGGTTCTGAAACCCCCTCCCCCTACCCTCTCCCCCAGGGGGGGAGAGGGGTTCCAGGATGCACCCTTATTGCTGACCGCCTCGACTTCCGTCGCTTCGACCTGATGGCCTCCCTGGGTTGTGAGTGATTGCATTGCCTCGACACGACGGCAGACGATTCAACGAACTTCGCCCGGTGGAGATCACCCGGGGCTACACCCGGAACGCCGCCGGGTCGGTCTTGATCCGGACGGGAAACACGCTTGTCCTCTGTACGGCCTGTTGGGAAGCGGGCATCCCGGCCTGGAAAAAGGGACAAGGCAGCGGTTGGGTGACGGCGGAATATGACATGCTTCCCGGGGCCACTGGGGAACGACGCCGGCGCAACCGAACCTCGATCGACGGCCGAACCCAGGAAATCCAGCGCTTGATCGGGCGATCCTTGCGTTCGGTAGTGGACCTCGATCTGCTAGGCGAGAATTCGATCCTGATCGACTGTGACGTGCTCCAGGCCGACGGCGGGACTCGGACTGCGGGCATCACGGGGGCGTACGTGGCCTTGTGCGACGCCGTTCGGGTCGCCCGGCAGAAGAAGTGGATTCAACGCTCGCCGGTGCGTGACGCGGTGGCTGCGGTGAGCGTCGGGAAGGTCGAGGGGCGGACGCTTCTCGATCTCGATTATGAGGAGGACGTGGCCGCCGAGGTGGACATGAATGTGGTGATGACGGGGACGGGTCGGTTCGTGGAAGTCCAGGGAACGGGGGAGGAAGCGACTTTTACACGGGCCGATTTGGACCGACTCATCGGTCTGGCATCGCGGGGGATCAAACAACTCTTAACGATGCAGGAACGGGCGATTCGAAGGCGCTTGGCCCCATGATGACGAACGGTCAATCGCGTGGGCTGAAGCCTTGCTGTTACCCACAAGTGGACGTCGTTCCAGGACTCGCGGGCGACGCGTCCCGGAGGGACGAACCGATATTAGCCCAGCGTTTCAACGCTGGGAAGACGCCCACCCCGCCCACAAAGTCCCGGAGGGACGACCGAGTGTCGTTCAGTCTTCCCTCCGGGACTTACAACGTTGCGGCATCTTCCACCCCAGCGATGAATCGCTGGGCTATTTTCGCGCCGTGCCTCTGGCACGGATTCGGCTTTCTCGACGGGCGGCCGCGCATTCGTCTTGCAGAATTGTGGGTAACAGTAAGGCTGAAGCTCACGGCTCTGTGCCTTCTCGTATTTGCCGGCTGTGCGTCCAGCGGGAGCAAAGAAAGCGGCGGCCAAACTGCGCCGCTGTTCGGCTCCAAGGGTGCGCCGTGGACTATCCAGTGCTTGGAGGTCCAGGGCCCGGCCCGAAGGCAACAGATCGAGCAGTTCGCGGACTCGCTGCAACGAACAACCGGCATCCGGCCGAAGGATGTTTTCGTACGTGACGAAGCCGATGGCTTTGCGCGGCTCTACTACGGCACCTACTATCGACGGACCGATCCGAAGACGCGCAAACGGTCGACTCCCCCGCAGCTTAAGTCGGACATGGAGCTGATCAAGCAACTGGGGAACGACGCCGGGCAGAGATATTTCGTGGGGGCACTCCTCGTGCGAATGCCGACGCCGGACGCCGGCAAGCCGGAGTGGGCCCTGCCCCGTGCCCCGGGCGTCTACTCCCTGCAGGTGGCGGTGTTTGAACCGAATGACGACTTCTGGGAACACAAGCAGGCCGCCGCGGAGTATTGCGAGTTCCTGCGTAAGAAAGGGTACGAGGCCTACTATTACCACGCCAGCGCTTCGAGCATGGTGACAGTCGGATCGTTCGGTCCCGAGGCCGTGCGGAACAACCCCACCGGTCTGCCCTCCTACAGCAACCAGGTCCTGGCGTTGCAGCGGGATGATCTGCTGAAGTACAACCTCCTGAACGGGGCAGTGTACTCGATTCTTGACGGGAAGGGCGGGCGGACGCCGGTCCCTTCGCGGTTGGTGGAAATTCCCCACAAGACATCGCCGCAGCCGTGACCCCCGCCACCACCATTCTGATTGCCACGAAGAACCGCGGCAAATTGCGCGAAGTCCGGAACATTCTCGCGGGCCTTCCCGTCGTCTTCGCCACGCTCGATCAATTTCCCAGCCTGCCGGAGCCTGTCGAGGATGCCGACACGTTCGAGGGCAACGCCGAACGGAAGGCGTTGCATTATGCCCGGCTCACCGGTCTGTGGACGTTGGCCGATGATTCGGGGCTGGAGGTAGACGCACTGGGCGGAGCGCCGGGGGTATATTCGGCCCGCTACGCCGGTCGTCAGGGCGATGACGCGGCCAACAATGCGAAGCTGATCCGAGAGCTATCGAAGGTTCCCGATGTAAAGCGTACGGCACGCTTTCGGTGTGCCGTCGTGTTGGCGAGTCCTGAGGGGGTGCTGGCCACCGGGTGCGGGACGTTCGAGGGGGTTGTCGTGGACGAGGCGAGAGGCAGCAACGGGTTCGGGTACGATCCGCATTTTTTCGTGCCTGAGCTGGCGATGACGGCCGCAGAACTGCCCCCGGAGCAAAAAAACCACACGAGTCACCGCGCCGGGGCGCTGACGGCGATCCGGCCCTTCATCGAGCGGCTGCTGGCGCATTCCCAGTCACAGGTTCGCCCGGACCGGGGAGACGCCGCGTTTTGACGTGTTGACTTGCCGCCCTTTCCGCTACAATCCGCGCTGCGGTTCGATCGGCTGGCGTGGTCTTTAGCGGGGAGGTCCGGTATTGGTTGAGCATCTTGTTCCCAAGGAGATGTTCTTCACGAAGGGGACCGGTAAGCACCGGAACAACCTTCAGTCCTTCGAAGAGGCCCTGCGCGACGCGGGCATCGCCGGGCTCAACCTCGTCCGCGTCAGCAGCATCTATCCGCCGCATTGTCGGATCGTGACCCGCCAGAAGGGGTTGTCCAAGCTCGCCGCCGGTGAGATCGTCTTTTGCGTCCTGGCCGAGTGCCGCACGAACGAGCCGAACCGCCTGGCCTGCGCGGGGATCGGGCTGGCCCTGCCCGCGAACAAGGAGCAGCACGGGTACATCTCCGAGCACCACGGCTTCGGCATGACCCAGAAGGCGTGCAGCGACTACGTCGAGGACATGGCCGCCACCATGCTCGCCACGACCCAGGGTATCGACCTCGACCCCAACTCCGACTACAACGAACGAAAGAACATCTATCGGGCGCAAGGGCTGGTGGTGAAAACCAAGGCCGTCGTGCAAACGGTGGAGGGCGACAAGAACGGGTTGTGGACGACGTGCGTCGCGGCGGCGGTTTTGATCCCGTACTGAAACGCAGAAATGTGGAAACGCAAAAACGCAGAAACCTTGGTTCACAAGGCCCTGACTTCCCCATGACTCGCTTATCTCGCTCTTCTGTCCCTCCGTGTTTCTGCGTTTCTGCGTTTCTGCGTTTCTGCGTTTGATGCCATGCATCCTTCTCAACACGATGAAAAACAGGGCAAACACGCCGGTCATGCGGCCTGGCTCGACGCCCCCTCGATCGAGCCGCTCCAGCTTCGCGGCAATGAGAACGTCGCCGATCTGATCGACCGCTGTTTCTCGAAAAGTGGCTTCAACGGCCGAAAGCTCGCCGAAGGGGCCAAGCTCTACGCCCGGATGCTCGACGCCGACGCCACCGTCGCCCTCACCGTCGCCGGAGCCATGACGCCCATCGGAATGGGCGGGGTCATCACGTCGTTGATCGAAAAGAGCTTCATCGACTTCATCATCGCAACCGGGGCCAACCTCTATCACGACCTGCACTTGGCCTACGACTTCCCGATGGTGCAGGGAAGCCCCAACGTCGATGACAACGCCCTGGCCGAGGACGGCGTCGCCCGAATCTACGACGTCTTCATCGGCGAGCAAGACACCCTGATGGCCACGGACAACAAGGTGCTGGAACTCATCCGCGGGTTCGATCTCTCCAAGCCGTTTTCCACGGCCCGGTTGCATCATCACATGGGACGGCTGTTGTGGGAGAAGTCGCCGCACCCGGAGAAGTCGATGGTCGCGGCGGCGGCCAAGTTCGACGTGCCGATCTACACCTCGTCGCCGGGGGATTCCTCGATCGGCATGAACCTCATCGTGCCGCACCTCTTCGACAAGCCCGTGATGCTCAACCCCGTGCTGGACGTGATCGAAACGGCGGCCATCGTCCGCGACGCCGAGGTCAACGGCGTGGTGGAGATCGGCGGCGGCTCGCCCAAGAACTTCTATCTCCAAACGCAACCGACGCTGCATCAGATTCTTATGGATCGCTCCAAGGGCGGGCATGATTATTTCCTGCAACTCACCACCGACGCTCCTCACTGGGGCGGATTGTCCGGGGCGACGCCGGGCGAGGCCCGAAGCTGGGGGAAGATCAAGGACGCGTACGCCAACAACGTCGTGGTCTACTCGTGCGCCTCGATCACCTTCCCGCTGATCGCCCAATATGTGTTGGCCCGTTCCAAGCCGCGCCGCCATCGGCGGTTGTTCACTCGTTTGGATGAAATGACGGAAGGGTTGCGAAAGGCGGCGAAGGAATGTCGAATGCGGAATGCGGAATGCGGAAAATAGCGGTTTTCCGCATTCACCATTCACCATTCGGCATTCCAACTTAGCGGATTTCCCTTGTGACGACGATGCCGCAAAACTTCCTCGGTCTGCCGGCTCGGTACAGCGACTACCCACGCGCCCGGTTCGCGGTGCTGCCGATTCCCTACGACTCGACGACCAGCTTCCAGACGGGCACGCGTGAAGGCCCGGCGGCGATCATCCGTGCGTCGCAACAGGTCGAGTTGTTCGACGAAGAGTTGGAGGCGGAGTGCCACAGAGCCGGCGTCGCGACCCTCGATCCGCTGATGCCCAACATGGCCGGTCCGAAAGCGATGCACGAGGACGTCTTCGTCGCCGCCAAGAGAATCGTCCGCGACGGCAAGTTCCTGTTCGGTTTGGGCGGCGAACACAGCATCACCTCCGGCTTGGTGCGTGCGGTGATGACCAAACACAAGAAACTCTCCGTCTTGCAGATCGACGCCCATCTGGACCTGCGGGACTCCTGGGAGGGATCGCCCCATTCCCACGCCTGCGTCATGCGCCGCTGCCTTGAACTCGGCGCGAAGATCGTCCCGGTCGGCATCCGCAACGTCTCCCTCGAAGAACACCGGTACCTGAGAACGGTCATCCGAGCCCCGAGCGCAAGCGAGGGGCCAAACGAAGGGCGAAGTTCAAAGTTCAAAGTTCAAAAGCGCAGTCGCCGCACTGCAAGCCCCGGTCGTTCTTCGGACTTCGGACTTCGAACTTCGAACTTCCGCCCTTCCCCCGTAGCGGTCGTCACGGCCCGGCAGTGCCACACCGACGACGATTGGGTGGACCGGGTGCTCAACGCCCTGGGCGAAACGGTCTACATCACCATCGACATCGACGGCTTCGATCCCTCGTTCGCCCCCGGCACGGGCACGCCCGAACCCGGCGGCCTCGACTGGTATCAGGTGACGGGATTGTTGCGGCTCGTCGCCGCGGAGAAGACCGTCGTCGGCGCCGACATCGTCGAGGTCATGCCCCTCCCCGGCCAAGCGGTCACGGAGTTCCTGGCCGCCCGGTTGGCCTACAAGCTCATTTCCTACGTGCAGACACGGATGTAGACCTGGGCAGGCGACGCCACGTTTGCCGCTCCATGATTGCCCCGGTTCCGATCCGGTAGGCGATGCCCACTCTACGTCGGCTCGTTCATGAACTGCGTTTCGCAGAGTGTGCGGTAGAGCGGGCAGCGGTCGAAGAGCTCCTTGTGCAAGCCGGAGTCGATGATGCGGCCGGCATCCATGACGACCAGCCGGTCGGCGAATTGGATGGTGCTGAGGCGGTGGGCGATGATGATCGTCGTGCGGCCCTTGGCGAATTCGCGGAGGGCGGTCTGGATCTTCTGCTCGGACTCGGTGTCGATCTGGCTGGTGGCCTCGTCGAAGATGAGGATCGGGGCGTCGCGGTAGATGGCCCGGGCAATGGCGAGGCGCTGCCGCTGGCCGCCGGAGAGCGTCGAGCCGCGTTCGCCGAGCACGGCGTCGTAGCCGCCGGGAATGGCGCGGATGAACTCGTCGGCGTAGGCCCGGCGGCTCGCATCCTCCACGCGGCGGCGGTCGATCGGCGATTGGCCGTAGGCGATGTTTTCGACGGGCGTGGCCTCGAAGATCACCGCTTCCTGCCCGACGAAGCTGATCTGGCGGCGGAGGCTGCCCAGCGTCGCCCGGCGGACGTCGACGTCGTCGTATCGTACCTCACCCGTCGCGGGATCGAAGAGCCGCGGCAGGAGGCTCACCAGCGTCGTCTTACCGCAGCCGTTGGGGCCGACGATGGCCACGGTCTCGCCACGGCGGATGGAGAGGGTCACATCTTTCAGCGCGGGGACGGAGGCGTTGGGATAGGTGAAGCAGACGTTCACGAAATCGAGGCCTCGTTCGAGTGGGCCGACGTGGAGGTCGCCGGGGGCCAGGTCGGATTCCACGGGGTGATCGAGGACCTGGAAAATGCGCTCCGCCCCGGCCGTGGAGCGTTGAATGCGGACGTACACGTCGCTCAGTTTTCGCAGCGGGTCGAAGAGCATGGAAAGGGCAACGCCGAGCGTCGCGAACTTGGGTACAGAAAGCGAATGGTCGAGGACGCGGCTCGCCAGCCATACGGTCAGCAGACTGCCCGTGAAAATGGCGAGCGTTTCCATCATCGGGCTCAAGAAGGCGTCGAGCCTGGCGAGGCGAAGCTGTTGGCGGAACATCTTGCGATCCACGAGGTCGAGCCGACCGCGTTCGTGCTCCTCGGCCGTGTAGGTCTTGACCACGCGGAGGTTTTGGAGACTGGCGGTCAGAGCGGCGATCATGGCTCCGTAGGCTTGCAGGAGCTTGCGGTTGGCCTTCTTCACGCTTCGCCCGACCGACCAGAACACCATGACCGCAAGCGGCACGACGACCCCCACGGTCAACGTGATCCGCCAATCGAGCGTGAGGGCGAAGGCGAGGAGGAAAACGGCGTTGAGCGGTTCGCGGATGGCCTTGCCGAAAAGCGTGATCAAACCGCGTTGAATCTCCTGGACATCCTGTACGAACCGAGTGACCAGATCAGCCGTCTGCATGCCGGAGAAGTAGGTCATCGGCAGGTGCAGGGTGCGTTCGTAGAGCTTGTCGCGGAGGTCGAAGAGGGCGCGGAGGATCGCCCGCGCGATGAGCGTTTCGCCCACATAGCGGAACACGTTGGACGTCACGGCCACGGCGACCACCGCGATGAGAATGTAGACGAGGGCGCGTAGTTTCGCGCCGGGTGCGTCTGGGGGTAGGCAAGAGCTGATCCAGCGGAGGAGTCGAAAGTGGAACTCCATCGCGTTCGTGCGAAGCTCCACCGGGCGAGGCGCGGTCGCGGAGCCGACGAGCGCCGCGACCGACCGACCCCCGTCCATTAAGGCCAGTTCTTGAAGCAGGTCCGTGATCGGCCCGCCGCCGCGATCGCGTAATTCATCGCCCGGTCGTACACCGGCGGCATAGGCCGGACCGTCCTTGTGGACTTTCAGCACGCGGACGAAATCGGCGTCCGTCGGCGCGGCCAACTCGACCCGGAGGCGATGACCGGCGATCGTGCGATTGAGCCAGCCGTGCAGCCCTTCTTCCTCGAGGAGGACCTGGAAGACGGGGAAGGCCCCGCTGATGCCGACGGTGTGCAGCCCGGCGAAAGCCACCGTCGCCAGCAGGCCGACAATAAGCGACCGGCGATAGGGTCGGGTGAGGGTCAGTAGACGCCAGAACTCGTGCGCCCGGAACCCCGATTGGGGGGCCCGTTGGCGGTCGTCGGCGGAAAGTAGGAGCGGGTCCATCAAGCGTCTATGACAGTGATCGCGGGAGGTTCCTTCCGGCCCGCATCCGTTCGGGCGATGCCTTCACGCCAATTCCCGATAGAGCTGCGCGTATTGATCCGCAAGGACCGACCAGTCGAAGACCGCGCGTCCGACGGTACGGGCCTTCTCGCCCATAACGCGACGAGATTCGTCCGAGAGCTTCAGGACCGACCGCAGAGTCTCACGAAGCTCCTCTCGATGCGGTCCGCATACGCGGATCACGCCGTCGAGCCCGGGTGGAGCGACGCACGTCGAGGCGATCACCGGAACGCCCGTCGCGACCGCCTGCATGATCGACACCGGCAGGCCGATATGCAAGTCCGGCGCGACGAGCACGGAAGCGCCGGCGAGCCTGGCGAGTTGCGCGGCGACCGTAGGGGCCTCGGCGAATACCACACGATCATCGCCTTTCTTGCGCCGCACGGCGGCCTCTAGCATCTTTCGCCACTCACCGTTGTCCTTGCCCGCAAGAACGAGGTTCCAGCCATTGGCGTCGGGTCCGATCTCCGCGACCGCCTTCAACAAGGCCACGCACCCGCCGCGAGGATGAAGCGGCCCGAGCACCAGCAAGCATCGGTCCGGGGCGGAGACTGTGCCGGCCGCTGTCGAGCTTCCATCATACTCGCTGAAGCCGAGTCCGTACGGCAGCACCCGAATGTGCGGATGGATGCGCCGGGCGTGCAGGTCTTGTTCCTCCAGTGCGTTGAGGGCTGTGACGCACGCAGCGCCGCGAACAAGTCTCCGAGTTCGCCAGACAAACCGGAGGCGATCTCGCCAGGTTGGTCTGTTGTAGGGGCCGTAGGTCAACGCGCCGTGGGGCGACAACATGTAGGGCTTTCGGGCTTTCAACGCCGCGGCGGCCATCCGATGAGCAAGCTCGTAACCCCAACCGTGGATGTGGACGACGTCCGCGCCATCCGGGATTCGCACCCCATCGGCGGGCGGCGCAATGCTAACCGACCGCAAGCCGCGGGCGGTCAATGCGTCGTGCAGGCCGCCCAAACAAACCGCGATCGAACCGGCGTCGGGATCCGCTGATTCCACGATGTGAAGGACGCAGAGAGACATTCCAACCGCGATTCTACATTAGCACGGCGCCGCTGACGAATCGGGTTGATTCGACCGTCGCGGCCAACCGACGGGAAAGTCGGTCCCCCACGGCTCTTGTCCACGCCCCTATGTCCCCGTGAAGCCGTCGAGCTTATGCGTTTTTCGATGTTGGGAGCGTTGGACGTATTCGGTCGCGTCCCGTGTAAGTCGGCGAAAGTGCGTTTTCCATTCCGCTTTCGGTCTCCCGATCTGCGAAAGGTAGCGATGGAGAAATCGGGCGAAGTCGGTCCGCGTGAGGCCGGGATAGTCGCGCAGGCTCGCCGCCAGACGGATCAGCGGCTGCCATCGCCGCCGCCGATCCCACCAACGGTGCGGATGAAGCCCGTCGAGGTCGACCAGCACGGGTCGAGGGCGCGTTTCACGGCCTTCCCAGTTCGTCATCAGGATATTGGAGGCTTTCAGGTCGCGGTGATGCAGACCCGCCCGGTCGAGACGCGCGAGCAGTTCCACGACGGCATCCAGAATACCGGCCTTTGCGTTCCGCCACGCCTGTCGATCCATCTGCGCCAGGAGCGTTAGCACAATCTGATCGAGATCGACGACATTGGCGACGAACTCGGTCACCAGCCAGGACGACCGGGGAGGCGTTGTCCGCTCGATCCACGCGAGCGGAACGGGCGTGTCGATCCCGACCTGGAGCAGCCGCCTTGCTCGAAGAAGGTTGCGACTCGCCCGGGACGGCCGAAAGAAACGCAGAAACACGGAAACGCAGAAACGCAAGAATGAACGACCATTTTCTGTTTTCTGCGTTTGAGTCTTTCTGCGTTTCTGCGTTTCGTTCACCGGGAAGTACCGGCAGGCCACGTCGAGCGTCGCGGCGTGAGGGTCGCCGGGTCCGGGGAAGCGGGCCCGAAACACCTCCCCACTCTTGGAGTACTTCAACGTGGCGTAACCGGGAAGCGCAGCCGGGTCGGTAACGAGTTGCGCCAGCCAGGGACGCCACTCGGTGAAAGACGGTAAGTTCCTCGGCACAGGGCAATGACGTGTTGGAAGACGGCACTCGGTCAGAATCTCGCCGCGGATACCACGGGACAGTTCGATCGGTGTGAAGATGAGAGTCGGTGCGGACCAGTGAGTCGTGGAGTGGTGAGAGCTGGTTGCGGTCATGGGGTCCTACCGATCCAGTAATGGCGGCACCTCGTCGCGTAGGAAACGGGCGATCCGCTCGGCGGCGAGACGGTGGCCCAGTGCGTTCGGATGCTCGTTCGCCAGACTCACCCGCAATGTCTCAGCGTCACGACCCGCAAATACTTCCAATAGATCAAGGTACGGCACGCCGAGCTGCAATGCAAATTCACGCATCGTGGTGTGCACATCCGTCAGAGCATAGTCATCGAGTCGCACGAGCCACGGGAAAAGAACCAACGTATACGTTGCTCCACCCTGCTCGACGGCGGCCTTGCACGCCGATACGTCCGTCCTGAACGTCGTCCAGACCGCGGCGCGTTCAGTCGAATTACGGCCGCCCCGGAAATAGTCAATGGTTCGTTGCCACGCCCCCCAATAGCGAACCTGCCGCTCTGCGTAACGCAGCACATAGGACCCATCGCCCAACCATAGGTCGCCGTCGCGCCAACGGTAAATCTCGTCGAGGCGGTGGTGCATGTTGATTCCCAGATCGTTGGGGTAGACGACGTGAACGACCACGTCGGGTTTTAGGGTCTCACTGAGCGGCAGAAACTTCTCCAACTGCCAACCGGGCGAAGTGCCGCGAAAACCGAGGTTGATGGTCAAGACGCCCTCGCTGCGGTCGGCGGTAAGTAGTTGCCCGACCAACGCGCAGAACGTCTGTTGCGGTTCTACATTGTCGCCATAGGTAATGGAATCGCCGAGGAATGCAATGCGTAGTCGTCGGTCGTCGTCGGGTATGGAGTCCCATTTCTCACGGATATCCAATGAATTGAGCGTGTTATCAACTGCGTCCCAGTCGTGTTGGGTGGAAGGCGGGGCAGGCGTGGGGCGGATATCGAAGACCCGAAAGGTGATTTCCGCCAATCCGAACGCGAACAGCGACGAACAGGCCGCTGCGGTCATTCGGAATCTCCATCTACGCCCGGCGACAAGTTTGATTGGATCGGTTTCCCATTTCCGTAGAACGGCCACGCGCCCCCCGGCGCGGACGAGGCGAGCCGCTGTCGTTAGGCAGCGGATCTCCAAGACGAAGAGGGCGACGCCCAGTGCGAGGCAAAGCCACCTGAACTTCGGACTCTCAACTGCCTTCTCGCTCAGGACACGCCAGTAAGCTGTTTGAGAGAAAAGAAGGACAACTGTGGGAAGTGCTACCGCTGCGAAGGTCCGGGCATGAATTGCGTAAGGACTTAGTGAACGCACGGGCCAATCCGGGTGAGGTGAGCGACGCGAGCCTCACCCCATCCCTCTCCCTGGGAGGAAGAGGGGAACTTGAGACGAAGCCTATTGAGCATCCACGCGCTCCTTCCAGGCCGCGTCGATCGCGGCTAGTTCCTGGGATACGGCTTCGATCTCCTCCCCCAGTTCGGCCAAGGCTTCGGGATCTTTGCAGACGGTTGGGTCGCCGAACTTGTCATGCAGTGCGGCCAGTCGCACCTCACGCTCCATCACAAGCCCCTCAAGGTCTTCGATGGAGAGGTGGTCGTACGGCGACGCCGCGGGCTTCGAGCGTGTGGTTCCAGGGCGTCCGGTCTTTGTTTTCTTTCGGGGAGGCGCGGCAGCGGCCCTGTCGGCGGCACGCTCGCGCTCGACCTGCTCAATGTAGAAGGAGTAGTTCCCCGAATAAAGCGCGTGGCCTTCCGGTCGAACGACCAGTAGACGGTTCACCACGCGGTCGAGGAAGTACCGATCGTGACTGACGGCAATGACCGTGCCCACGTATTCCCGCAAAGCTTCCTCAAGGGCCTCCCGCGAGGGAATGTCCAGGTGATTGGTCGGCTCGTCGAGGAGGAGGACATCGGGGTTTTGGAGCATCAGTGCGGCCAGTCGAACCCGGGACTGCTCTCCGCCGGAAAGTGATCCGAGGGGCTTGAAGGCGTCGCCGCCGGTGAACAGGAACCGACCGAGAAACGACCGCGCTTGCTGTTCGGAGAACTCAGGACGCACGGTTCGGATTTCGTCGACGATGGTCCGCCGCGGATCGAGATTAGCGTGATCCTGGGAGTAATAGCCGATGCGCAGGCGCGGGGCGAGATCGAACGTGCCGGCGACAGCGGTGACTTCGCCCAGAATGATCCTAAGAAGGGTGGTTTTGCCCGTGCCGTTGGGGCCGGTGATGCCGAGCCGGTCGCCCGCGTGGAGTTGGAGGCTCAAATCCCTGAAGAGCCGATTGTCGCCGTAGGCCATGGCGAGGTCGTCGCAGCGAAGGATGACCCCATCCTTGGCCTGGTTGGTGGTGAAAGCGATCTTGGCCTGGCGCTTGGCGGTTGGCGCTTCCGTGACGAACTCGCCGGCCTTGAGTTGTCGTTCGAGCCGCGTACGACGACCCTTGGCCTGTTGACTGCGTTGTCCGGCCAGGTGCTTGGCGATGTAGGCCCGCTCCTTGGCAATGAACTCGGAGTGTTTCTCGAACTCCCGCTCTTGGGTGAGTTCGCGGCGGGCTTTCGTCTGGGCGTAGTTCGTGTAGTTGCCTGGGAAGCCGGCGAGCCGGCGGTTGGCGACTTCGACGATGCGGGTGCAGAGGCGGTCGAGCAGGTAGCGGTCGTGGGAGATCACCACCGCCCCGCCGCGATGACCGATCAGGAACTTCTCCAACCAGCGGACGGCGTCGATGTCGAGGTGGTTCGTCGGCTCGTCGAGCAGTAAGAGCGGCTTGTCTTCCAGGAGGAGTTTGGCCAGTGCGGCTCGGCACCGCTGCCCGCCGGACAGGGCGGACATAGGCATGGTGTGTTCGGCCGTGGAGAAGCCGAGGCCGCCGAGGATTTCGTTCAGGCGGGTCTCGAAGGTGTGGCCGCCGGCGGCGATGAACTGCGTGTTGATCCGGTCGTAGGCGGCCATGAGTTGCGGCAGCGACGGATCGTCGTGGCTGTGGGCGATCTGATCGGCGACCACGTGGAGCTTGTTCTCCAGGACCAGCAGGTCGGCGAAGACGCTGCCGACTTCTTCGTGCAGGGTGCGGTCGAGCAGGACGGCGGGTTCTTGGCGAAGATGGCCGATCTCCACGCCGCGGGCGCGGGTGACCGTTCCCAAGTCCGGGTCGCATTCGCGGGTGATGAGTCGAAAGAGGGTGGTCTTCCCCGCACCGTTGGCCCCGACCAGTCCGACCGTCTCGCCGGCGTTCAACTCCAGCGAGACGTCCTCCA